>NZ_JBEOYU010000031.1:0-72891 GCF_040297265.1 Streptomyces sp. NPDC001832 | reverse complement strand
ACCGGGACTCGTCCCGGCACCGCGCAGCGAAGCGGGAACCCACCCGACACCACAGCCTTCAACGGCACGGTAGACGGGAATCGCCGTCCCTCAGGACGGCGAGGATGTCAATGCCCGCGCGCCTGCAACGAGGCGAGATAGGCGTTGTACGCCTGGAGCTCCTGGTCCCCGTCCCGGTCGGCCGCACGGTCGGAGCGCTTCGCCGTCCGCTGCTCGGAGCGGTACCACTGGAAGACCAGCGCGATCAGCACCAGCACCGACGGGATCTCGCTGAAGGCCCAGGCGATACCGCCCGCCCAGTTCTGGTCGCTCAGAGCGTCGATGCCGAGCGAGGCCGGCGGATGCTTGTACGTCTCCACCATCGGCGTCGTGGCCATCATCAGCGCGATACCGAAGAACGCGTGGAACGGCATCCCCGCGAACAGCTCCAGCATCCGCATCACATAGCCGGGCCGGTGCGGACCCGGGTCGACGCCCATGATCGGCCAGAAGAACACCAGACCGACAGCGAGGAAGTGCACCATCATCGCGATGTGCCCTGCCTTCGATCCCATCAGGAAGTCGAAGAGCGGGGTGAAGTACAGCGCGTACAGGCTGGCGATGAACATCGGAATCGTGAAGACCGGATGCGTGATGACCCTCATGTACCGGCTGTGCAGCAGCTTGAGCAGCAGCTCGCGTGGGCCGGTTCGGCCACGGCCCGCGACCGGGAGCGCACGCAACGCCAACGTCACCGGAGCGCCCAGCAGCAGCAGGATCGGCGACAGCATGCTGATCACCATGTGCTGCACCATGTGCACGCTGAACATGACCATGCCGTAGTCGTTCAGTTTGGTGCACATCACCAGGGCGATGGACAGCACACCGACTACGAAGAAGACGATCCGGCCGACCGGCCAGCTGTCCCCGCGTCTGCGCAGCCGCAGCACGGCGTACCCGTACAGGCCGAGGGCGAGAAGGCAGCCGGTGAGAAAGAACGGGTCCGCGGAGAACTGGAGCCCACGTTCCAGCGTGAACGGCGGCAGATCCATGTTCATGCCGTGCCCGCTGTGATCCATCTGTTCACTCCCGCTGGGGACGTCCCCGTATCGTGCCGGTTGTCCCGACCAGAGTAGAACTGCCCCCGGCTGCGGTTGCGGCCGGGGGCAGTTCGTCGGAGAGAGTGTCTCTCAGAGCACGCACTCCGCCTCGGCGTACCGCTCGGCCGGGACCGTCTTCAGGGTCTCCACGGCCTCGCTCAGCGGCACCATCACGATGTCCGTGCCGCGCAGCGCCGTCATCATGCCGAATTCTCCGCGGTGCGCGGCCTCCACCGCGTGCCAGCCGAAACGCGTGGCGAGAACACGGTCGTACGCGGTCGGGGTACCGCCGCGCTGCACATGGCCGAGGATCACCGGGCGGGCCTCCTTGCCGAGGCGCTGCTCCAGCTCGACGGAGAGCTGCGTGGCCACTCCGGCGAACCGCTCGTGCCCGTAGATGTCTTTGGTGCCCTGCTGGAACTCCATGGAGCCCTGGCGCGGCTTTGCGCCCTCGGCAACGACGACGATCGCGAACTTCTTGCCGGCCGAGAAGCGCTTGCCGACCAGCTCGGTCAGCTCGTTGATGTCGAAGGGACGCTCCGGCACGACGATGGCGTGCGCACCGGCCGCCATGCCCGAGTGCAGGGCGATCCAGCCGGTGTGGCGGCCCATGACCTCGACGATCAGCACCCGCTGGTGCGATTCGGCGGTGGTCTTCAGCCGGTCGAGGGCCTCGGTGGCGACACCAACGGCGGTGTCGAAGCCGAAGGTCACATCCGTGGAGGCGATGTCGTTGTCGATCGTCTTCGGTACGCCGACGATCGGCAGACCCGCCTCGGAGAGCAGATTGGCCGCCTTCAGCGTGCCCTCGCCGCCGATCGGGATGATCGCGTCAAGGCCGAGATCGGCGACATGGCCCCGGGCCTGGTCGACGCCGCCCCGCAGATGGGCGGGCTGGACCCGGGAGGAGCCGAGGATCGTACCGCCGCGGGCGAGAATGCCGCCGACCGAGTCGAGGTCGAGCTTGCGGTAGTCGCACTCGAGGAGACCCTTCCACCCGTCGTGGAAGCCGATGACCTCGTCGCCGTGGTCGACCACCGCGCGATGCACGACAGAACGGATGACGGCGTTGAGGCCGGGGCAGTCGCCGCCGGAGGTGAGTACACCAATTCGCATTGCCCGGGAAACCTTTGCAACGTGGGCCGACGACCGGACCACGTCGTCCGGTTGGATCCCCGCCACCCTACCGGCGCAGGGTGGCGGGACCGAACCGGACATCCGCCTGCTGGCGCCGCTCAGCTGAGCGGAACGAGAGCGGATGCTCTGTGCCTCATCAGGCGGGCTGGGTCGCCGAGGCGATGCGCTCGGCGCGCAGCGCCTCGTACCAGCGGTCGTCCGTCGGCGGCAGGGCGTTGACATCGAGCGCCAGCTTCAGCAGCAGATCCGCGATCAGCGGGTTGCGCGCCATCACGGGCCCGTGCATGTACGTACCGAAGACGGTGTCGTTGTACGCACCCTCGGTGCCGTCGCCGGTGCCGTTGCCCCGGCCGAACTGCACCCGGGCGAACGGCCGTGCCGTCGGGCCGAGATGGGTGATGCCCTGGTGGTTCTCGAAACCGGTCAGCGGCGGCAGGCCGAGGCGCGGGTCGATGTCGGCCAGTACGTCACCGACGCACCGGTCCCCCTCCCCACGGGTGGAGACCACGTCGATCAGCCCGAGACCGGGTTCGCGCTCACCGAGGTCGTTGATGAACTCATGGCCGAGGATCTGGTACCCGGCGCAGACCGAGAAGATGATCGCACCGTTGGACGCGGCCCGGCTGAGCCCGCCGTCTCGGCGCAGTCGCTCCGCGGCGAGACGCTGCGGCCGGTCCTCACCGCCGCCGATCAGATAGATGTCGCCGGACGTCGGGACCGGCTGGTCGCTGCGGACGTCGACGCGCTGTACCTCGAGACCGCGCTGCCGGGCCCGGCGCTCCACCACGAGCGCATTGCCCTGGTCGCCGTAGGTGCTGAGGAGGTCGGGGTAGACCCAGACCAGGCGCAGACCGTTGTTGCTCATGCTTCGTCCTCTCCGGAGGTGGCCGGGGCCGGGGTCAGTTGCCGACACGACGGCGCAGGTCCTGGAAGGCGGTGTAGTTGGCGATGACCTCGATACGGCCGGGCGGGGCCTGCTGCACGGCCTCGTCGAGGTTCTCGCAGACCCGGAAGTCGAGACCGGCCACTTCGAGACGGACCGCGAGGTCCAGCTTGCGGTCGCCGAGCACGAAGATCGGGTGACCGGCGAGCTGGGTGTAGTCCACATCCCACAGCCAGGAGGTGTCCGTGCCGTCCGCGCCACGGGCGTTGACGGAGAGGATCACCGGGGTGGGCGGCGGGTCGATCAGGGAAAACGTTTCGAGCCAGCCCGCCGGGTTCTTCGCCAGCAGCAGCCGCAGCTCACGGCCGAGGAAGGACACCACGTCATAGCGGCCCGCGACGGCCTGCACCTGGTACATGCGCTCCAGCGCGACCTGTGGCGGCACGCCGAAGACGGCGGCCACGGCGGCGGAGCTGGTGGCGTTGGCCTTGTTGGCGCGTCCGGGCAGCTGGAGGTGGATCGGCCATGCCGAACCGTGCGGGTCCAGGACGTAGTCGCCGTGCAGCACCCAACTGGGGGCGGGGCGGCGGAATCCGCACTCACCGCAGAACCAGTCGTCGCCGGGGCGTTGCATCACACCGCCGCACGACGGGCAGGACCAGGCGTCGTCCTTCCACGCCTGGCCGGCCGCGACCCATACCACATTGGGGGAGGAGGACGCTGCCCAGACGATCAGCGGGTCGTCGGCGTTCGCGACGATCACGGCCTTCGAACCGGACAGCCCCTCGCGCCACTTCTCCGCGAGCATCCGGGTCTCAGCGGCGCGGTCCAGCTGGTCACGGGAGAGGTTGAGCAGCGCGATCACCTTGGGCGTCGTGTCGCGTGCGACCCCGGCGAGGTACTTCTCGTCGACCTCTATCACGCCGTACTTCGCGTCCGAGCCGCCCGCCAGCGCAGAGGTGATGCCTGCGGGCATGTTCGCTCCGAGCGCGTTCGACACGACCGGGCCCGCGGCCCGCAGTGCCTCGGCGATCAGCCGGGTCGTCGTCGTCTTGCCGTTCGTCGCCGACACGAGGATCACGTCCAGGTGCTGCGCCAGCCGCCCCAGCAGGTCGGGGTCGAGCTTGAGTGCCACCCGGCCGCCGATCACCGATCCGCTGCCGCGCCCCGCAGCGCGCGACACCGCCGCCGCGGCCTTACCCGCCGTCACGGCCAGCTTGGCCCGCGGCGACAGCGGCTCCGTGTTGCCTGCCATCGTCCTAGATCCTCCTTGCATCGGTCCACGCCCAGCCTATCGATGTCCGGCGCGGCGACCGCACGGTGGCACCGCCCGGGAAGGCGGAGGCCACGAAGAACGTACGATTACCGCCATGCGAAACCGCCCGATCCCCGGCAGTTCCGGACTGATTCGTGCCATGAGTCTGCTCGGTGATCCGGTGCTGCACGGTGCCTGCGAACCCGTCACGGACTTCGGTCCGTCGCTCGCCCGCCTCGTCGAGGACATGTACGCCACCATGTACGCGGCCCAGGGGGTCGGACTCGCGGCCAATCAGGTCGGCGTTCCGCTGCGGGTGTTCGTCTACGACTGCCCGGATGACGACGACGTCCGTCACCTCGGGCATCTCGTCAACCCGAAGCTGGTCGAGGCGGACGGCATCACCGTACGCGGGCCGGAGGGCTGTCTTTCGCTGCCCGGCATCGAGGCCGGCACCCCGCGCTTCGACCGTGCCGTCGTCGAGGGCGTAACCGCCGAGGGCGAGCCGGTGCGGGTCACTGGCACCGGCTTCTTCGCACGCTGCCTGCAGCACGAGTGCGACCACCTCGAAGGCACGGTCTACACGGACCGGCTGACCGGGCTGCGCCGGGCGAGGGCACTGCGCGCGGCCCGCCGGGCGCCCTGGGCACCCGGCGGCTGACCGGACGGTCCCTCAGAACCCCGGGCCTGAGGGCTGGTCGCCCGCGGCAGCCAGCCTGCCCCACAGCAGATCCGCCAGGCTGCGCACCAACTGCTCCCGGGAACAGGGGCGTTCCCCCAGCCACCAGTCGCCCGCGGCGTGCATCATGCCGACGATGCCGTGGCCCCATATGCGGGCCATGGCCTCGCTGTCCGGGCCCAGGTCCACTTGCTCGGCGATCACCAGGGCGAGCTCCTCGCCGAGTCGGCGCAGCAGCGGCGCGGAGTGCCGTCCGACATCGAAGCCCTGCTCGGTCGAGGGCGCCGGGTCGTCGGACGGGTGCATCAGGAAGCGGTAGACCTGCGGGCGGGCCTCGATCGCCGCGAGATAGGTGTCGAGCGTCGACTCCACGCGCCGACGGCGATCGGCGGGTGCGTCGAGCGCGGCCCGCAGAGCGATGAGCAGGGCGTCGGTGTGGCGCTTGGCGAGGGCGCGGTAGAGGCCGCTCTTGTCGCCGAAGTGCCGGTAGAGGATGGGTTTGGTGATTCCGGCCTCCGCCGCGATGGCGTTCATCGACGCGCCCGGTCCGTCCCTGAGCACCACGCGGTCGGCGGCCTCGAGCAGCTCGCGGCGGCGGCTCTCGGCCGCTGTCCGCTGGCGCTCGGCCTGTCGTGTGGTCTCCATGTCGCCTCTCCCCACCCCTGGCCATGCAATTGCGTCCTGCCTGCGCAACGTAACACCCTGGCCTGCGGGATGCGGATCGGCACTCGGGCGGTTGACAGGGGCTACTTTTCGGTAACAGACTTCGGTTACCGCAAGTAACGAGCGGTTTTTCGGGGCAGTACGTGGAGGGGAACATGGCCGAGTTCACGCTCGAACTCAACGATGACCAGAAGCAGGTCCGTGACTGGCTTCACGGCTTCGCCGCGGATGTGATCCGTCCGGCGGCTTCGGAGTGGGACGAGCGTGAGGAGACGCCCTGGCCCGTCATCCAGGAAGCGGCCAAGGTCGGCATCTACTCCCTCGACTTCTATGCCCAGCAGTTCTTCGACCCGACAGGCCTCGGCGTCCCGATGGCGATGGAGGAGCTCTTCTGGGGGGACGCGGGCATCGCCCTGTCGATCGTCGGTACGGGCCTGGCGGCCGTGGGCGTCCTAGCCAACGGCACCGAGGAGCAGATCGGCACCTGGATCCCGCAGATGTACGGCGACGCCGACGATGTGAAGGTCGCCGCCTTCTGCTCCTCCGAGCCGGACGCGGGTTCCGACGTCGCCTCGATGCGCACCCGCGCGGTGTACGACCAGGCCAAGGACGAGTGGGTGCTGAACGGCACCAAGACCTGGGCGACCAACGGCGGCATCGCCAACGTCCATGTAGTGGTCGCGGTGGTCGACGCGGAGCTCGGCTCCAAAGGGCACGCCTCGTTCATCGTGCCGCCGAACACCCCCGGCCTCTCCCAGGGCCAGAAGTTCAAGAAGCACGGCATCCGTGCCTCGCACACCGCCGAGGTCGTCCTGGCGGACGTCCGTGTCCCCGGCCACTGCCTGCTCGGCGGCAAGGAGAAGCTCGACCAGCGCCTGGCCCGGGCCCGCGAGCGCGCCGCGTCCGGTGGCGAGCGGGTGAAGAACGCGGCGATGGCCACCTTCGAGGCTTCCCGCCCCGCGGTCGGCGCCATGGCGGTCGGCACCGCCCGTGCCGCGTACGAGGTCGCGCTGGACTACGCGAAGACCCGTACCCAGTTCGGCCGGCCGGTCATCGACAACCAGGGCATCGCCTTCCAGCTCGCCGACATGCGTACGCAGATCGACGCGGCCCGGCTGCTGGTCTGGCGTGCCTCCTGGATGGCGACCACAGGCAAGCCGTTCACCTCGGCCGAGGGTTCCATGTCCAAGCTGTACGCCAGTGAGACGGCGAAGAAGGTCACCGCGCAGGCTGTCCAGATCCTCGGCGGCAACGGCTTCACCCGTGAGTACCCGGTGGAGCGGATGCACCGGGATGCGGCGATCTACACAATCTTCGAGGGCACGAGCGAGATCCAGCGCCTAGTGATCGCCCGCACCCTCTCGGGCATGCCGATCCGTTAGGTGTATTGCCCCGGGAGGGCGTGTCCTCGATCGCCGGACGGGCTGAAACCCGGGCCGTCCGGCGATCGAGGACGGAACCGGTCAGGCGGGCAGCTGGGCCTCGATGGCCGCGATGAGCTCCGGCGCCTCCGGCTCCGTGCGCGGGCGCAGGCGCGCGACCGGCTCGCCCGCAGGCGAGATGAGGAACTTCTCGAAGTTCCACTGGACGTCACCGGCCTCGCCGTCCTCGTCGGCTAGCCCGGTCAGCTCGGCATAGAGCGGGTGGCGCCCTTCACCGTTCACGTCGGTCTTCTCCAGCAACGGGAAGCTGACACCGTACGTCGTCGAGCAGAAGGTCTGGATCTCCTCCGCGCTCCCCGGCTCCTGGCCGGCGAACTGGTTGCACGGCACGCCGAGCACGGTGAAGCCGCGGTCCGCGTACTTGTTCTGGAGCCGTTCCAGGCCCGCGTACTGCGGGGTGAGCCCGCACTTCGACGCGACGTTCACCAACAGGACCGCCCGGCCGCGGTAGTCGGCCAGGGAAATGGGGTCGCCGGTGAGCGTGCGCAGGGGGATGTCGTACAGCGTCATGAGGCTCTCCTTGTGAGGGTGACTTCCGCGGCCATTGTCACGCGCCCGCCAGTTGATCGGCACGAACCCGATCGCCCGGATCCAGCCGAAGGACGGCGTGGTCACGGGCTGCCCGTCGTTCTCGATCCGGTCGAGCCGGCACCCGTCGGAGTGTCGGGTGCCGGAGGTACGGCGGCCGATGACGGAACGAGCCTGAGCGTGACGACATAGGAGATCACGACCGAGACGATCACCAGCGGCATGACGGTGAGGCCCTCGGACCCCAGCAGCAGGGTGGCCAGCAGTACGGAGGTCATCGGCAGCTTCAGCATCGCCACACACATGGCGCCGATGCCCATCGCGAAGCCCGATGTCAGGTTCAGCCCGGGGAGATGGGACAGCGCGATCCCGCCCGCCGCTCCTACGAACATCGCCGGAAATACGGGGCCTCCACGGAAGCTGCTCAGGGACGCGCAGTACGCCAGTGCCTTGCAGAGGGCGAGCACCAGGAGCGTGGCAACCGAGTAGCCCGCGCTCTCGGAGAGCAGCGGGTCGAGCGCGTTCTCCCCGGAGTACAGCACCCCGGACGCGTCCCTTCCCGTGCTCTCCGCGTACACGAACGCCACCAGACCGACGACCAGACCCATGGCCACGGTGGCCACCACCGTCCGCCGCTCGACCCGAGCCTGCAGGAACAGGGCGAGCCGCTGAATGCCCGTACCGGCGAAGGCCGCCGCGAGGCCCAGCACGACTGCCCAGCCGAACTGCGCGATGTCGGTCTCCTCGGCATGGGGCACGTGATGGAGTGCCAGGGAGTACGTCCCCAAGCCGGTCCATGAGCCCAGACCGGTGAAGATGAGCGCCCCGATACCGGCGGCGAGCAGGCCCGGCACCAGGACCATCCCGAGCATCATCCCGGCCAGCCCTGAGGCCTCCATCAGGAGAAAGGCGCCCAGGAGCGGAGATCCCAGCAGCGTGCTGATGGCGGCGAAGCTTCCCGCAGCTGCCACCACGGCACTCGCCTTGGGGCTGATGCCGGGCTTCGCCAGACGTACCGCGCACACGGCCAGACCGCCGCCGAGCGCGATGAGCGGCGCCTCGGGACCGAGTACCGCCCCGGCGCCCAGCGAGGCGAGCGCCGCGAATGCGATGCCGGGCAGTTCCACCGCCGAGGGCGCTCCCGTCTTCATGAGACCGTCGGCGGGTCGGTGGCCACCGTTCCCGGGGAGGTGGCGGACGGTCAGCCCGACCAGCAGCCCGGCCACGGCCAGCAGCGGCACCGGCCACCAGGAGGGCGTACCGGTGAAGCCCAGCGCCCTGGGCAGGTCGTTGTAGGCGAGCGACTGGAGTTCGTGGACGAGAGCCAGGAAGCCGAATGCCGCAGCCGAGATCGGGACTCCGAGAATCGCCGCCACCACGAGCAGCATGGCGTAAGCACGCGTGCGGATCAGTCTGAAGGGGTCCGGCGGCGCCGTGGTGGGCGCTGCGACGGGCTTGGCCGACATGAACGTTGTCTCCTCAGCGTCCGAACCCATCTGGAACACGCCGTCCCGCTAGGAGTTAGCACAATGCGGGCACACGGCCGTGACGCACCCGCTGTGTGCGGGCGGTGATTTCCGTACGGCCATTCGCTCGGACCAGCGCCGTGGGCGGGGCATCGCCCACGGCGTCACAACAGCCGGGAACGTCGGGGGGCGGCGCGCGCCGCTGGGCCTTGGGAGGGACTCGCTGTCCGTCCAATGGCGTAACGGCGGCCCGTCCCCGTCCACGCGAGGCACCGAGATGCGCCGCGGCCCACCCGCTGTTGCAATGGCCAGGGCAGTGGTCTCCGGCGGAACCGGGGCAGTCGAGATGCTGAGGAGCTGGCGTGAGCAGCGAGAGCGACGAGACGGGACCGATCGACTACCTGGTGGTCGAGTTCCCGGCGGGAAGCCGGATGACGGGAGAAGGACTGCCCATGCTGGCCGACCTGGTCGACCGGGGCATCATCCGGATCCTGGACCTGATGTTCATCAGGAAGAACCAGGACGGAACGGCTGAGGGCGTGGAACTTGCCGAGCTGACCAGGAACGGCGGCGATGCCCTGGCCGTGTTCGAAGGGGCGTCCTCCGGCCTGCTCGGCCAGGACGACATCGCCGAAGCGAGCGCGGTCCTCGAACCCGGCAGCGCTGCCGGAATCATCATCTACGAGAACGTGTGGGCGGGACCGTTCGCGGCCGCGCTGCGCCGCTCCGGGGGCCGAGTCGTCGCCAACGGGCGTATCCCGATCCAGGAGGTCCTGGCCTCACTCGACGCAGCCGAGTCCACGGTCTGAGCCGCTTCCGGTCCCGGCGGGCGAAGGTTCCCGCGGAGCCAGTCAAAGGAGATGCACCATGCCAGGCCTTCTTCGTGGCGTCGCCCGTACAGCGGTGATCGCCGGAACCGCCACCTCGGTCTCCAACCGGGTCTCCCGGCGACAGGCGGGCCGCTGGGCGCTGCAGGACGCCGCGCAGGCGCAGCCTCGGCCCGCCCCCACGGCGCCTCCGCCGCCCGCTCCCACGTCTCTCGCGCCGGAGGACGAGATGAGCAACAAGATCGCCCAGCTCAAGGAACTCGGTGACCTCAAGAGCCAAGGAGTGCTGAGCGACAGCGAGTTCGCGGCCCAGAAGGCCAGAATCCTCGCCCCCTGACCGGTCTGAGAGGATCGATTCGTGGAGCCCGCTGACCCCTTCCTCGAATCCGGCATCGAGCCCTTGCCCGAGGACGGCCCGACCGACCGGACCGCCCGCCGACGGGTGGTGCGCTGCCGCATGTGCGGGCGCCCGCTCACCGGTACGGAGTCACGCCGCACCGGCCTCGGCCCCGCCTGCGACGCCAAACTGCACCCGGTGCCCCCGGACATCCGCACCCGCCGCCACGAGGTCGAGCAGGACCCGCTCCCCGGCATCTGAGACCGGGCACGGCTACGGGGCCAGGCGGCGGAACAGTCCCTCCTGCACCACGGACACCAGCAGATTGCCCCCGCGGTCGTAGATCCGGCCGCGCGCCAGCCCCCGCCCGCCGGTTGCGATCGGCGACTCCTGGTCGTAGAGGAACCACTCGTCCGCCCGGAACGGCCGGTGGAACCACATCGCGTGGTCCAGCGACGCCATGTCGAAACCGCGCGGTCCCCACAACGGCTCTACCGGGATACGGACCGCGTCGAGCAGCGTCATGTCACTGGCGTACGTCAGGGCGCAGGTGTGCACCAGCGGGTCGTCGCCCAGCGGGCCGACCGCACGCATCCAGACCGCGCTGCGCGGGTCCGCGCCTTCGACCTCCTCCCGTGTCCAGCGCAGCCGGTCCACGTACCGGATGTCGAAGGGCTGTCTGCGGGCCATGCGCTCCAGCGCCTCCGGGAGCGCCCCGAGGTGCTCGCGCAGCTCATCGGCGACGGTCGGCAGCTCCTCGGGGTCGGGGACCTCGCGGGCGGGCGGCAGTTGGTGCTCGAAGCCCGCCTCCTCGGGCCGGTGGAAGGACGCCGTGAGACTGAAGATCGTCCGGCCCTGCTGGACGGCCGTGACCCGGCGGGTGGTGAACGACCGGCCGTCCCGGATGCGCTCGACGTCGTAGACGATCGGCACACCCGGACGCCCCGGACGCAGGAAGTAGGCGTGCAGCGAATGGACCGGCCGGTCCCCGTCGGTGGTACGGCCGGCCGCCACGAGCGCCTGCCCGGCGACCTGCCCGCCGAAGACCCGCTGGAGGGACTCCTGGGGGCTGCGCCCACGGAAGATATTGACCTCGATCCGCTCCAGGTCGAGCAGATCGACCAGGCGCTCGGCGGGGTTCGTCATATGGTTCGTCTCCACACTCGTAGCGGCGCCGCTTGCACGGCGTTCGCCCTCACAGCTGACCGACGGAGGTGACGCGGACGACCGCCCGGCCCTCCTCGTCGGAGGCGGCCAGATCGATCTCCGCACTGATCCCCCAGTCGTGGTCGCCGTTCGGGTCGGCGAAGGTCTGCCGGACCCGCCACAGGCCGTGCGCGGCATCCTCGTCGATCTGCAGAAGCTTCGGCCCGCGGGCGTCCGGACCGGTGCCCAGATCCTCGTACTCGTCCCAGTAGGCGTCCATCGCATCGCCCCACGCGTCCTCGTCCCAGCCCGCGTCGCCGTCCAGCTCGCCCAGCTCGCCGACCTTGTCCAGCGCGGCCAGCTCGACCCGGCGGAACATCGCGTTGCGCACCAGCACCCGGAAGGCGCGGGCATTGGCCGTGACCGGCTTCACCTCGTCGGCCCGCTCCTGCGCCTCCTCAGCGGTCTCCACCTCCGGATTGGCGAGCTGCTCCCACTCGTCGAGGAGACTGGAGTCCACCTGACGGACCATCTCACCGAGCCAGGCGATCAGGTCCTCGAGGTCCTCGGACTTGAGGTCGTCCGGGATGGTGTGCTCCAGCGCCTTGTACGCGCTCGCGAGGTAGCGCAGCACGATGCCCTCGGTGCGGGCCAGCTCGTAGTTCGACGTGAACTCCGTGAATGTCATGGCGCGTTCGTACATGTCACGGATCACGGACTTCGGCGACACCGGGTGGTCGCCCACCCACGGGTGGCTCCTGCGGTACACGTCGTACGCGTGCCACAGCAGCTCGCTCAGCGGCTTCGGGTACGTGACGTCCTGGAGCAGTTCCATGCGCTCCTCGTACTCGACGCCGTCCGCCTTCATCTGCCCGACCGCTTCGCCGCGCGCCTTGTTCTGCTGGGCGGCGAGGATCTGCCGTGGGTCGTCGAGCGTCGACTCGACGACGGAGACCATGTCCAGCGCGTACGACGGAGAGTCGGGGTCCAGCAGGTCGAACGCGGCCAATGCGAAGGTGGAAAGCGGCTGGTTGAGCGCGAAGTCCTGCTGGAGATCGACGGTGAGCCGGACGATACGGCCCTCCGCGTCCGGCTTGTCGAGCTGCTCCACGACACCGCCGTCCAGCAACGAGCGGTAGATCGCGATGGCCCGACGGATGTGACGCAGCTGCGCCCTGCGCGGCTCGTGGCTGTCTTCCAGCAGTCGCCGCATCGCCTCGAAGGCATTGCCGGGACGCGCGATCACCGACAGCAGCATCGTGTGCGTGACCCGGAAGCGGGAAGTCAGCGGCTCCGGATCGGACTGGATCAGCTTGTCGAAGGTGGTCTCCGACCAGGCGACAAAGCCCTCGGGGGCCTTCTTGCGGACCACCTTGCGCTTCTTCTTCGGATCGTCGCCGGCCTTCTTCACGGCCTTCTCGTTCTCGATGACGTGCTCGGGCGCCTGCGCCACGACGAAGCCCGCCGTGTCGAAACCGGCCCGGCCCGCGCGACCCGCGATCTGGTGGAACTCACGGGCGCGCAGGGTACGGACGCGGGTGCCGTCGTACTTGGTGAGCGCCGTGAACAGCACTGTGCGGATGGGCACGTTGACGCCGACGCCGAGGGTGTCCGTACCGCAGATCACCTTCAGCAGACCGGCCTGGGCGAGCTTCTCCACCAGGCGCCGGTACTTCGGCAGCATGCCCGCGTGATGCACCCCGATGCCGTGGCGCACATAGCGGGAAAGGTTCTGGCCGAACTTGGTTGTGAAGCGGAAGTTGCCGATCAGATCGGCGATCTTCTCCTTCTCCTCCTTGGTGCACATGTTGATGCTCATCAGCGACTGCGCCCGCTCGACGGCCGCGGCCTGCGTGAAGTGCACGATGTAGACCGGCGACTGCCTGGTCTCCAGGAGTTCGGTGAGGGTCTCGGTGATCGGGGTCAGCCGGTACTCGTAGCTGAGCGGCACCGGCCGGGTCGCGGAGCGCACCACGGAAGTGGGGCGACCGGTGCGGCGGGTCAGGTCCTCCTCGAACATCCTGACGTCACCGAGCGTGGCCGACATCAGGACGAACTGGGCCTGCGGCAGCTCCAGGAGCGGGATCTGCCAGGCCCAGCCGCGGTCCGGCTCGGCGTAGAAGTGGAACTCGTCCATCACGACCTGGCCGATGTCGGCGTACTTCCCGTCGCGCAGCGCGATGGAGGCCAGCACCTCGGCCGTGCAGCAGATCACCGGGGCGTCGGCGTTGACAGAGGCGTCGCCGGTGAGCATGCCGACATTCTCCGTACCGAACAACTTGCACAGGTCGAAGAACTTCTCCGAGACCAGCGCCTTGATCGGCGCGGTGTAGAAGGTGACCTTGTCCTGGGCCAGGGCGGTGAAGTGCGCAGCCGCCGCGACCAGGCTCTTTCCGGAGCCGGTCGGGGTGGAAAGGATCACATTCGCGCCCGAGACCACCTCGATCAGCGCCTCCTCCTGAGCGGGATAGAGGGTGATGCCCCGCGTCTCGGTCCATGACGAGAATGCCTCGAAGAGGGCGTCGGGGTCGTCGGTCGGGGGCAGCTGATCGATAAGGGTCACGCCCCCATCTTGCCTGCCTTCCGCCCGGATGAGGGAACCGGACGACGATATGAAGATCGTGGACGGTACGCTGCCCACTCAACTCGGCCGTGCCTCGGCGGCAATGGCAGCAGGACAACTTTGGGGGCGGGAAGAACCATGATGGGACCGGCACACTCGCTGTCAGGGGCAGCGGCCTGGCTGGGGGTGGGCGCGGCGGCGAACGCCGCCGGCCACGCGATGCCGTGGCCCGTTCTCGTCGTCGGTGCGCTGATCAGCGCCGGAGCCGCGCTCGCCCCGGACCTCGACCACAAGTCCGCGACCATTTCGCGCGCATTCGGGCCGGTCTCCCGGGGACTCTGCGAGATCGTCGACAAGCTCTCGCACGCCGTCTACAAGGCGACCCGGGGCTCCGGCGACCCACGCAGGAACGGCGGCCACCGTACCCTGACGCACACCTGGCTGTGGGCGGTCCTGATCGGCGCCGGGGCCTCCGTCGCGGCGATCACCGTCGGCCGGTGGGCGGTCCTGGCGATCCTCTTCGTCCACCTGGTGCTCGCCGTCGAAGGACTGCTCTGGCGGGCCGCACGGATGTCCAGCGACGTCCTGGTGTGGCTGCTCGGTGCGACCAGCGCCTGGATACTGGCCGACGTCCTGGACAAGCCGGGGAACGGCTCGGACTGGCTGTTCAGCGCCCCCGGCCAGGAGTACATGTGGCTCGGGCTGCCGATCGTGCTCGGCGCCCTCGTCCATGACATCGGTGACGCGCTGACTGTCTCCGGCTGCCCGATACTGTGGCCCATCCCGCTGGGCCGCAAGCGCTGGTACCCGATCGGGCCGCCGAAGGGCATGCGCTTCCGGGCCGGCAGCTGGGTGGAGCTGAAGGTGCTGATGCCGGCCTTCATGGTGCTCGGGGGAATGAGCGGGGCGGCGGCGCTGAACTTCATCTGACTGTGCCCTCTGCTCGGGCGGCCACGCGTCGGCACACACGCTTCCCGCGTTACCGAAATGCCCTGGCAGCTCCTTCTCCAAGCTCTCAAGGAGCAGGGGAAGCCCCGTCCGAGGACACCTCGGCGCCTTGGAATCGCACGCACCAGACGCGTCCGCTTTCCGATCGAAGGCCGCCCGACAGCCTCTCAGCCGTGCCAGGACCGCCACAGCGCCGCGTAGGCGCCGTCCGCCGCCACCAGCTCGTCGTGGCTTCCCAGCTCGCTGATCCGGCCGCTCTCGACCACCGCGATCACATCCGCGTCGTGTGCGGTGTGCAGCCGGTGGGCGATCGCCACGACCGTACGACCGTCCAGCACCCGGGCCAGTGAACGCTCCAGATGCCGGGCGGCCCGCGGGTCCAGCAGCGACGTCGCCTCGTCCAGCACCAGCGTGTGCGGATCGGCCAGGACCAGCCGGGCCAGTGCGATCTGCTGGGCCTGAGCCGGTGTCAGTGCCAGACCGCCGGAGCCGACCTCGGAGTCCAGCCCCTCCTCCAGCGCCCTCGCCCAGCCGTCCGCGTCGACCGCCGCGAGTGACGCCCACAGCTCGGCGTCCTCGGCACCGGTACGGGCCAGCAGGAGGTTGTCCCGCAGCGACCCCACGAACACATGGTGCTCCTGGTTGACCAGCGCCACATGCGTCCGTACACGCTCCGCCTTCATCCGCGACAACTCCGCGCCACCGAGTGTGACTTCACCCGTGCGCGGGGCGTAGATCCCCGCCAGCAGCCGGCCAAGCGTGGACTTGCCGGCCCCGGACGGGCCGACCAGCGCGAGGCGCGTACCCGGTGCGACGTCCAACGACACCCGGTGCAGAACGTCCACCCCGGCGCAGTAGCCGAAGCGCACCTCGTCGGCCCGTACGTCCCGGCCGTCCGGGACGATCTCCGCATCGCCCGCGTCCGGCTCGATCTCCCGTACGCCGACCAGCCGAGCCAGCGACACCTGAGCGACCTGCAACTCGTCGTACCAGCGCAGGATCAGGCTGATCGGGTCGACCATCCTCTGCGCCAGCAGCGCACCCGTCGTCAGCTGCCCCACGGTCAGCCAGCCCTCGATGACGAACCAGCCGCCGAACATCAGCACCGCGCCGAGAATCGTTACCCAAGTGACGTTGATGACGGGGAAGAGCACGGAACGCAGGAAGAGCGTGTACCGCTCCCACGCCGTCCACTCCTTGATCCGCCGGTCCGACAGCGCCACCCGGCGCGCACCCAGACGGTGCGCCTCCACGGTCCGTCCGGCATCCACGGTCTCCGCGAGCATCGCCGCGACCGCCGCATACCCGGCGGCCTCCGAACGGTACGCGGACGGCGCCCGCTTGAAGTACCAGCGGCAGCCGAGGATCAGGACGGGCAGGGAGACCAGAACCGAGAGCGCCAGTGGCGGAGCCGTCACGGCGAGCGCAGTCAGGAGCAGCCCCGCCCACACCACCCCGATCGCCAGCTGCGGCACGGCCTCGCGCATCGCATTGGCCAGCCGGTCGATGTCCGTGGTGATCCTGGAGAGCAGATCACCGGTCCCGGCCCGCTCCAGTACGCCCGGCGGCAGCCCGACCGACCGTACGAGGAAGTCCTCGCGCAGATCGGCCAGCATCTCCTCACCGAGCATCGCGCTGCGCAGGCGCATCATGCGGGTGAACACCGTCTGCACGATCAGCGCGAGCGCGAACACACCCGCCGTGCGCTCCAGATGAAGCTCGGTGACACCGTTGGAGAGGTCCTCGACCAGCCTGCCCAGCAGATACGGGCCGACGATCGACGCGATCACCGCGACGGCGTTGAACGAGATGAGTACGGTGAACGGACCGCGGTGGCGTCGCAGCAGCTCCCGTACATAGCTCCGTACGGTGCTGGGGGTGCCGACCGGCAGGGTTGTCGCCGACTCCGGTGCGGCCGGGTCGTAGGCCGGTTCTGCGACGCCGATCATGCCCGTTCCTCGATTTCCTCGATCGTCTTGATCCTCTTGATCGCGTCCTGAGAGGTCAGGACCGCGATCTCGTCATCCGTGTCGCGTGTCACCACCGCTCGGTAGCGGGGATCCGTGCGCAGGAGTTCACGGTGTGCGCCGACCGCGACGACAGTGCCCCGGTGCACCAGCACCACCCGGTCCGCGAGGTCGAGCAGCAGCGGCGACGAGGCGAACGCCACGGTCGTGCGGCCCTGGCGCAGTGCCTTGATTCCGGCAGCGACCCGGGCCTCCGTGTGAGAGTCGACGGCGGAGGTCGGCTCGTCGAGAACCAGCGCCTCCGGGTCGGTCACCAACGAACGGGCCAGAGCGAGCCGCTGGCGCTGGCCGCCCGAGAGCGACCGGCCGCGCTCGGTGATGCGTGTCGTCATCGGGTCACCGTCCGTGGCGACGGACGCCTGCGCCAATGAGTCCAGCACATCGCCGCACTGGGCGGCGGACAGTGCGTCCTCGGTGGTCACCCGGCCGGACGACGGAACGTCCAACAGCTCGCGCAGTGTGCCTGAGAGCAGTACCGGGTCCTTGTCCTGGACCAGTACGGCGGTCCGCGCCGAGTCCAGCGGGAGTTCGTCCAGCGGTACGCCACCGAGCAGGACGGAGGGGGTCTTCTGCGCCGTCGTGGCGTCGTCCGTGGGGTCGGGTGCTCCGCTCTCTGCTGAATCCGCCGCCCCGATTCCGGCCCTGTCCGCGTCCGCGCTTGCATGCGCGTGTCCGCCGAGGCGCTCGGCCAGCCGGCCCGCCTCGTCCGGATCACCGCAGACCACCGCGGTGAACAGGCCGGCCGGGGCCATCAGCCCGGTGACCGGGTCGTACAGATCGCCGGCCGGTGTCGCGTCGACAGTCGACGGCTGGACCGTGCGGCGCAGCGAAAGCACCCGGACCGCGCGCTGGGCGGAGGGCCGCGAGAAGGAGTACGCCATTGCGATCTCCTCGAAGTGGCGCAGCGGGAACAGCAGCAGGGACGCCGCGCTGTACACCGTGACCAGCTGACCGACCTCGATACGGCCGTCACGGACCAGCGTCGCCCCGTACACGACCAGCGAGATGAGCAGCATGCCCGGCAGCAGCACCTGGATCGCCGAGATCAGCGACCACATCCGTGCGCTGCGCACCGCGGCTTTGCGGACCTCCTGCGAGGCGCGCCGGTAGCGGCCGAGGAACAGTTCCTCGCCGCCGATCCCGCGCAGCACCCGCAGCCCGGCGACGGTGTCCGAGGCCAGTTCGGTGGCCTTGCCCGCCTTTTCGCGCTGGAGGTCGGCGCGCCGGGTGGCCCGGGGGAGCAGCGGCAGCACGGCCAGGGCCAGCAGCGGCATGGAGAGTGCCACCAGTACGCCCAGCGACGGCAGATAGAGGATGAGCCCCACGCAGATCAGCACGAGGGCGGCAGCGGCGGCCGCGAAGCGGGAGAGCGCCTCGACGAACCAGCCGATCTTTTCGACGTCGCCGGTGGAGACCGCGACGACCTCACCCGCGGCGACCCGGCGGGTCAGCGCAGCGCCGAGCTCCGCGGTCTTACGGGCCAGCAGTTGCTGAACGCGCGCGGCGGCAGTGATCCAGTTGGTGACGGCGGTCCGGTGGAGCATGGTGTCGCCCAGCGCGATCAGCACACCCAGGACCGCCATCAGGCCGCCTGCCCACGCGAGCCGACTGCCGGAACGGTCGACGACCGCCTGTACGGCGAAGCCGACGGCAGGCGGCAGACCGGCAAGGGAGCACTGATGCAACAGGCCCCAGGACATGGACTTGAGCTGGCCGCGGAGCTGCTTGCGCCCGAGCCAGACCAGGAAGCGTGGGCCCGACCGGACATCGGGATCGCCGGGATCCGAGTACGGAAGATCGCGAATCTGCATGACGTCCCATGGTTCGGTGTGTGCCGGATTGTTCGGTGAATGACTCAAACCGTGCAAGGTTCGCCCCGGGACGTCCGTCGGGGCAATTGATTTTCTCGAGGAAGGGCACCTATCGCGCCATGGTCGCGATGCGGGCAGGGGAGGTGCTGCGGGGCGGCTCAACCGAGCAGACCCCGCAGCCTGTTGTATCGCCGTCAGGCCTTCTCCGGGTTCTCCGAGTCCATGCCGGAACGGGCCTTCTTCCACTCACCGCGGGTGAAGTCGGGAATCTGCAGCGGCGCACCCTTCGCCTTGATGGACAGATGACTGAGCGGAACGGGTGAAGTCCACGTCGCGGCGTCGTACACATCGAAATCGGGGACAAGGCCGAGCCGCATGCACTGGATCAGCCGGAACACCAGCATGTAGTCCATACCACCGTGGCCGCCGGGCGGGTTGGCGTGTTCCTTCCACAGCCAGTGGTCCCACTGGGCGTACTTGGCGAAGTCGCCCCAGCTGTCGTTCGTGTGGTCGGGCTCGATGTAGATACGGGCCGGGTAGTCCTCGAAGACACCCTTCGTACCGCCGAGGCTGTTGATCCGTGAGTACGGATGCGGAGTGGACACGTCGTGCTCCAGCCGGATGACTCGTCCCTTGGCGGTCTGGACGAGACTGATCGTCCGGTCGCTCTCGATATAGGTCTCCTTCCAGCTCGGATCACCGGCCGGCATGTTCTTCTCGCGGTACTCGGCGAGCCCCAGGGACGGGGAACCGACACTGGTGATGCTCACCGCACGGTCGCCGCGGTTGATGTCCATGTAGTTGGCGACCGGACCGAAACCGTGGTTGGGGTAGAGATCGCCGCGCAACCTGGTGTGCCAGAGCCTGCGCCAGGGACCTTCGTAGTACCCCGGGTCGAACATCAGGCCGCGCAGATCGTGGTTGTACGCGCCCGCGCCGTGCAGCAGATCACCGAAGAGGCCGGCATGCGCCATGCGCAGCACCCGCATCTCGTTCCGTCCGTAACAGCAGTTCTCCAGCTGCATGCAGTGGCGTCTGGTGCGCTCGGAGAGATCGACCAACTCCCAGAGCTGGTCGAGCTGGAGAGCGATCGGACACTCCACGCCGACATGTTTGCCGTTCAGCATGGCGGTCTTCGCCATCTCGAAGTGGAAGTCCCAGGGCGTTGCCACGTAGACGAAGTCGATGTCCCCGCGCTTGCAGAGATTCTCGTAGTCGTCCTCGCCCTTGGTGTAGACGGCGGGCGCCGGCTGACCGGCGGCGGTCACCTTCGCCGCCGCCCGTTCGGCCTTGGCCTTGACCGGGTCGCATACGGCGACGACCTGTACGCCGCTGATGGCGAGAAATAGATCGATCATGCCGCCACCGCGATTGCCGAGGCCGACGATGCCGACCCGGACGGTGGAGCGCCGGTCGAACGGCACTCCCACCATGGTGCGCCCCTGGCGCTTCGGAGCGGCCGCCTGTCCCGCGACAGCGGCCTCCGGGCTCCGGATGGGGGCGGCAGCTGCCGCGGTGCCGCTGCTGAGACCGCCGAGTCCGAGCCCGGCACCGGCGACTCCGGCGGTCGTCCACAGGACCGAGCGGCGGCTCATCGAGCCTTCGTCGCCGTCCTGCGTACCGTCGTCCTGCTGTGCTGCGTCGTTCATCGATCCTCCAGAAGGGGGGTCTGACGTGCGCGGCTGGTGAATGAACTTCGGTAAGGACCTTGGTAGTTGAGATTGCTGATGCGCAAGGGGGTTGATTGGACTCCTGTCCCGAAACCATGGACTTTCATGCACACGCAAAAGCCGGGCGGGCTCGGAAAGCGAGTCCGCCCGGCGATTGAGGCATCGTCAGATCCGTCAAGCGGCCTGGGATGAATCGGCCGCCGGACGGCCGCGTGATCACCTCACAACAGTCCCCGGCCGTGTGGCCCGCTCCAGCTCCATCAGCACCGAGTAGTACGAACGCCCCGTGGCCCGGTCCATACCGATCTCGCACATCCGGTTGGCCGAGAGATACGCGTCGTACTCCCGCGCATTCACCTCGGCGGCCTCCTTCGCCGTCGCGGAGGCCGTCAACTCCTTGTGCAGCATGCCGCGGTCGCCCGCGAAGGCGCAGCACCCGGCGTCGTCGGGGATCACTACCTCCTCGGCGCAGGCCTCCGCGACCGTGCGCAGCTGCTCCACGTCGTCCAGATGCTGCATGGAACACGTCGGATGCAGGACCGCCGAGCCTGTCTTCCGGAGCACCGTCAGCTCGGGAAGCAGTTCGTCCGCCGCCCAAACCAGGGAGTCGACAATGGTCAGCTCCCGGTGCAACTCCCGGTTGTCGTCGGTGAGATAAGGCACCACCTCATGGGCGATGCCCAGCGTGCACGACGATGCGTCGACGACCAGCGGCAGCCTACCGCCCGCCGTCCAGCCCCAGGCCGCCTCCACGATGCGGTTGGCCATCACGGCATTGCCCGCGTCGTACCCCTTGGAGTGCCAGATCGTCGAGCAGCAGGTCCCCGCGACATCGTCCGGGATCCATACCGGCTTTCCGGCGCGGGCGGAGACGGCGACGACGGCCTGTGGCAGCGACGGGCCGCGATGGCCTTCGGGACCGCCGAAGATACGGTTCACACACGCCGGGTAGTAGACGGCGCTCGCCCCGACACGGGAGGTACGGGGCAGTTTCCGGGCGGCGGCGCCGGGGATCTCGGGCAGCCATTCGGGCACCAGATCGGGGCGCACGGCCTTGCGGGCGAACGCGGTGAGCTTCTCCAGCGGCCCGTCACCGATCCGTTCGGCCGCGGCGACCGCGAGCCGCGCCGCCGCCTCCACCGCCTTGAAGTTCTTCGCGGTGAGCGCCGCGATCCGCTCTTCGCGCGGCGAGTGTCGCTGGTGGCGGAAGTCCTTCATCATGGCGCCGGTGTCGATGCCGACCGGGCAGGCGAGCTTGCAGGTCGAGTCGCCCGCGCAAGTGTCGACGGCGTCATAGCCGTACGCGTCGAGCAGCTGCGCCTCCACCCGTGAACCGCCCGGCTGCCGCATCATCTCCCGGCGCAGCACGATCCGTTGGCGCGGCGATGTGGTCAGGTCATGGCTGGGGCAGGTGGGTTCGCAGAAGCCGCACTCGATGCAGGGGTCCGCGACCAGCTCGACCTTGGGGATGGTCTTCAGCCCACGCAGATGGGCCTTCGGGTCGCGGTCGAGGACGATCCGGGGTGCCAGAACCCCGTCGGGGTCGATGACCTGCTTCGTGCGCCACATCAGCTCGGTCGCCTTCGGGCCCCACTCCAGCTCCAGGAAGGGGGCGATATTACGGCCGGTGGCGTGCTCCGCCTTCAGGGAGCCGTCGAAGCGCTCCACCGTCAGCCGGCAGAAGTCGTCCATGAACGCGGCGTAGCGGTCGACATCGGAAGGCTTCGCCGCGTCGAAGGCGAGCAGGAAGTGCAGGTTGCCGTGCGCCGCATGGCCGGCGACGGCGGCGTCGAAGCCGTGCTCCGCCTGAAGTCCGAGCAGGGCCTCGCAGGCGTCGGCCAGCCGGGAGGGCGGCACCGCGAAGTCCTCCGTGATCAGCGTCGTACCCGAGGGCCGGGAGCCCCCGACCGCGGTGACGAATGCCTTGCGGGCCTTCCAGTAGCCGGAGATGACCTTGGCTTCGCGGGTGAACTCATTGGTCACCGAGGCAACGGGGGCGATCAGGTCGAGCTCCTCGACGAGGGTCGCCGCAGCCCGCTCGTACGCCTCCTGGCCCGCTTCGTCCGGAGCCCGGAACTCCACCAGCAGCGCCGTGGTTTCCTTGGGCAGCTCGGCCCAGTCCGCAGGCACGCCCTGGACGCTCACCGACGCGCGCAGCGTATTGCCGTCCATCAGCTCGACGGCGATCGCCCCCGCGTCGTTGAAACGGGGCACGGCGGCCGCCGCCGCGGTCAGGGAGGGGAAGAACAGCAGGGCGGTGGAGATGCGGCGGTCCAGCGGCAGGGTGTCGAACACGACCTCGGAGATGAAGCCGAAGGTGCCCTCGGAGCCGACCATCAGACCGCGCAGGATCTGTACGGGCGTCGAGCCGTCCAGGAAGGCGTCGAGCCGGTAGCCGTTGGTGTTCTTGATCTCGTACTTGGCGCGGATACGGGCCGTGAGCTCGGCATCCGCCTCGATCTCCGCCTTCAGTGCCATCAGTCCCTCACACAGCCGAGGCTCGGCACGGGCCAGGTCCTCGTCCGCCGCGGGGTCGCCCGTGTCGACGACCGTGCCGCTCGGCAGTACGAAGGTGAGAGAGGAGACGGTGCGGTACGAATTGCGGGTCGTTCCCGCGGTCATTCCGGAGGCGTTGTTGGCGACGACTCCGCCGATCGTGCAAGCGATGGCGCTGGCCGGGTCGGGCCCCAGCAGCCGGCCGTGCCGGGCGAGGGCGGCGTTGGCCCGCAGGATCGTCGTCCCCGGCCGGATGCGGGCCTGCGCGCCGTCGTCAAGGACCTCGATGCCCGCCCAGTGGTGGCGTACGTCGACAAGGATGTCCTCCCCCTGGGCCTGGCCGTTCAGACTGGTGCCGGCAGCCCGGAAGACGACCTCGCGGCCCTTGCCGTGCGCGTACGACAGGATTGCCGAGATGTCGTCGATGTCCTCCGGGACCACGACGACCTGGGGGACGAACCGGTACGGACTGGCGTCGGAGGCGTACTTCACCAGGTCGGAGACCTTCCACAGCACCTTCTCAGGCCCCAGCAGATCGAGCAGCTCGCTGCGCAGCGGTTCGGGCGTGCCCTGAGACTGCTGGTCGGGGACCCGGTCCAGGGACGGCGTACGCACCGCACCAGGGCGCAGTGTTTCCGGCTTCGGCTCCAGCAGTGGCATGTCGAGCTCTCCTCGGCGGTTCGGTTCGGTTCGGTACGGCGACGGCACACACGCACCCATCCGGTGTACGCATGGCCGCACAGGTTCAGCAGCGGCGCTCCGGCATTCCGTTGACCAGGGCGGACAACAGTCCACCGAGCACCTCGCGCTGATCGGCGGTCAATGGAGCCACGATCTCCTCCGCGGCGGCCCGGCGCGCGTCGCGCAGCGACCGGAGGGTGGCGAGGCCCTCGTCGGTGATTTCGATCCGGACCACGCGGCGGTTGTCCGGATCGGGGGCGCGACGCACCCGGCCGCTCGCCTCCAGGCCGTCGACCAGACTGGTCACCGCACGCGGAACGACGTCCAAGCGCTGCGCGAGGTCAGCCATCCGGGGCGGACCGTCGAAATGCGCGACGGTGCGGAGCAGCCGGAATTGTGCGGGAGTTATGCCGATCGGCTCCAGCTGGCGGCTCTGAATCCGCTGGAGTCTGCGAGTAACCCGCAGTAACTGCTCGGCGAGCACGCCGTCGGCGTCGGAGGAATCCATGGGGGCAACAATATCAGGACCTTGTGCATTGTGAACATGGGTAACAATGAGCTATGCTCTCGAAAGTTTGAGTAGCCAGTTTTGAGGCCTGTGCTGCGACCGGCAGGGTTTGTCCTCGACGGGGCAAAGCTTGCGGGTCGCGGCGCTAGTTGTCGCGCGCCCGACGAAGGAGCCCATGAAACCCGACGAAATCACATGGACACCCCCGCTTCGGGACGGGAGCCGCCCGCCCGCCGAGCTGCGCCGCATCCTGCGCCTCTTCCATCCCTACCGAGGCCGGCTCGCCCTGGTCGGGCTGCTCGTCGGCGCGTCGTCGCTGGTGTCGGTCGTCTCGCCGTTCCTGCTGCGTGAAATCCTGGACACCGCCATCCCGCAAGGGCGTACGGGATTGCTGTCGCTGCTCGCCCTCGGCATGATCCTCACCGCCGTGATGAACAGCGTCTTCGGCGTCCTGCAGACCCTGGTCTCCACCACGGTCGGCCAGCGCGTCATGCACGACCTGCGCACCGCGGTCTATGCCCAGTTGCAGCGGATGCCGCTCGCCTTCTTCACCAGGACCCGCACCGGCGAGGTGCAGTCCCGCATCGCCAACGACATCGGCGGCATGCAGGCGACCGTCACCTCCACCGCGACATCACTGGTCTCCAATCTCACCGCGGTCGTAGCCACGGTCATTGCCATGCTTGCGCTCGACTGGCGGCTCACCCTCGTCTCGCTCCTGCTGCTTCCGGTCTTCGTCTGGATCAGCCGCAGGGTCGGCCGTGAGCGCAAGAGGATCACCACCCAGCGCCAGAAGCAGATGGCTGCCTTGGCGGCCACGGTCACCGAGTCGCTCTCCGTCAGCGGCATCCTGCTCGGCCGGACGATGGGCCGGGCGGACTCCCTCACCAAGGGCTTCGCCGAGGAGTCCGAGAAGCTGGTCGACCTCGAAGTGCGCTCCAGCATGGCCGGGCGGTGGCGCATGTCGACGATCGGCATCGTCATGGCGGCCATGCCCGCAGTCATCTACTGGGCAGCGGGCATGGCCCTGCAGTCCGGCGGCCCCTCTGTCTCCATCGGCACGCTCGTCGCTTTCGTCTCGCTCCAGCAGGGTCTCTTCCGGCCCGCCGTGAGCCTGCTCTCCACCGGGGTGCAGATGCAGACGTCCCTTGCGCTCTTCCAGCGGATCTTCGAGTACCTCGATCTCAAGGTGGACATCACCGAGCCGGAGAACCCCGTGCGGCTGGAGAAGATCCGCGGCGAGGTCCGCTTCGAGGACGTCGACTTCAGTTACGACGACAAGAGCGGCTCGACCCTCAGTGGCATCGATGTGACCGTGCCGGCCGGTGGCAGTCTGGCGGTCGTCGGACCGACCGGGTCCGGCAAGTCCACGCTCAGCTATCTGGTGCCCAGGCTCTACGACGTCACCGGCGGCCGGGTCACGCTCGACGGTGTCGACGTACGCGATCTGGACTTCGACACCCTGGCGCGCGCCGTGGGTGTGGTTTCTCAAGAGACGTATCTCTTCCATGCCTCGGTCGCCGACAACCTGCGCTTCGCCAAGCCGGATGCGACCGACGCCGAAATCGAGGCAGCCGCCCGTGCGGCGCAGATCCACGACCACATTGCCTCGCTGCCCGACGGCTACGACACCCTGGTCGGTGAACGCGGCTACCGCTTCTCGGGCGGCGAGAAACAACGCCTTGCCATCGCCCGTACAATCCTGCGCGACCCGCCCGTCCTGGTCCTCGACGAGGCGACGAGCGCCCTTGACACCCGTACGGAATCCGCCGTGCAGGAAGCGATCGACGCGCTCTCCGCGGGACGCACCACCATCACCATTGCGCACCGGCTCTCCACCGTCCGCGACGCCGACCAGATCATCGTTCTGGACGGCGGTCGAACCACCGAGCGCGGCAGCCATGACGAACTTCTCCAGCAGGACGGCCGCTATGCCGCCCTGGTCCGGCGGGACACCCGACTGGCTCCCGCGCCAAGCTGATCAGCGGAGGCGGGTGTGCCCCTGCCGAGGCCGTACACGCGGCGACGCCGCCGCTCCCGTGGGACGGGGAGCGACGGCGCCGGGGCGGAGCGATGATCAGATGAGCCAACCCACGAAGTGGACGATGCCGGCGAGCAGGTTGGTGATGAGGTTCATCGGGTTTTTCTCCTTGTACATGTGCATGTGTGGGACTGCGCAGTCGCGGTCTGCAGCCCGTCGCTTGCGCCCTGTAATCATCATCCGCCGAAGCGCCGTTGAGCAACGAACAGCGAAACGATCACACGTTCCAGCGAACACCCGATCCCCTGTTCGTGTGTTCTGTTTGTGGAGTGTGGGGCCGTGTCTGGGCATTTTGGACGGCGGGATAGCGTGTCTGCATGGCGAACGAGTTCCCGGACACCCCGCCCCGTCGCACTCTCCGCCCGACTCGGCGCGGCTTTCTGGTGCTGCTCATCGGCATCGCTCTCGTCGTGGCAGCAGCCGTCCTTGTACCGCTGCTGACGCGGCGGCCGAAGGCCGAGCGGGCACGCCAGCTCGTGATCCCCGAGGGGCGGCGGGCGTCCCAGGTGTACGCCGCAGTCGACAAGACCCTGGCCGTGGCATCCGGCACCACCGAGAAGGCCGCCGGCGCGGCAGATCTGCCGCTTCCGGCCGAGGCGAAGGGTAATCCCGAGGGTTACCTCTTCCCGGCGACGTACCCCGTCACCTCCGACACCACCCCGCAGAGCCTGCTCAGGTACATGGTCGACACGGCAGTCGAACGGTTCGGCGCGGACCACATCACCGCAGGCGCGCAGCGCAACGGCGTCTCAGTGTACCAGACGGTGACCATCGCAAGCATCGTGCAGGCCGAAGCGGACACCGATGACGACATGGGCAAGGTCGCCAGGGTCATCTACAACCGGCTCGAGCGGGGCATGCCGCTCCAGATGGACTCCACACTCAACTACGCTCTGAACCGCAGCACTCTGGAGACCACCACCGGCGACACGAAGATCGACAGCCCGTACAACAGCTACGAGCGCAAGGGGCTCCCGCCCACACCCATCGGCAACCCGGGGGAGCAGGCAATGACGGCGGCGATCACTCCCACACCCGGGTCGTGGCTGTACTTCGTCACGGTCGCGCCGGGAGACACCCGATTCACCAGCAGTTATGCGGAACACCAGAGAAACGTGGAGGAGTTCAACCGCAACCGCAGCAGCGCGTCCGACGGCTGAGCAGTTGTGCCGTCACATCACGGCCGGTGCGGGATGCTCGCCGAGCTGAACGGAGCTTGGCGCCGAGTGCAGCGATCCAAGACTGAAACGGTCAATGGCGACTCAGCATGTGGATGCGCGATCTTGCCGGATGAGCGAGAGGATGCAGGCATGCCCCATGCCTTCACCACCAGCGTCCTGCACATCACCACCGGATCGACGGAGACCGTCACCGATCTCACGCACGACTGCCAGCAGTTCCTTGTTCGGACCGCAGCCACCGGGGACGGCCTGCTCAACATCTTCGTACCGCACGCGACTGCCGGCATCGCCATCCTCGAAACCGGATCGGGCAGCGACGACGACCTCCTGGCCGCCCTCCACACGCTGCTTCCCTCCGACGACCGCTGGCAGCACCGCCACGGCAGCCCCGGCCACGGCCGCGACCACGTACTTCCCGCCCTCGTCCCGCCGCACGCAACACTGCCGGTGATCGGGGGGCGGCTGGAACTGGGGACGTGGCAGTCGGTGTGTCTGGTCGACACGAACGTCGACAACCCGCGCCGTCAGGTGCGGCTGAGCTTCCTGGGAGAGGGCGCCGGGTCTGTTGGGACTGTAGAGGCGAAGTCCGAGCGATGTATTGAGCCATAGTCGCCGGAGGGCTTGCCAAATGTTGGCGACTGTGCGCGGTGAGGGGCGGGCCACTGATGGTTTCAGGAGGCGGTGCGTATCTGCCTCAAGCAGATAATGGTGCAGGCGAGTTCGAGGAGTTCCTGGTGGAGATCGGTGCGTATCTCGTAGCGATGCGCAGACGCTTGAACCGGTGAGGCCGGGTCAAGGTGTGCTCGACGACCCAGCGGGTCTTGCCCGGGCCGGAGCCGTGCGGGGCGCCGCGGCGGGCGATCGCTGGGAGAGGAAGTCAGCGGCGAGGCTATGGCTCAGTGGAGGTGCCGTTCCCAGTCACCCGGTACGCGCTCTTGCGGTCCTGGGACGGGCTGGGCGGTGGGGTGGTTGGCGGGCGGGGCCAGGCGGGGACCGGTGTAGAACTGCTCGGTTTCGATGTTCCAGAACCAGTCCTCCCCGGGTTCGAAGCTGGCGAGGAACGGGTGGCCAGCCTGGTGCGCATGACGGGTGGCGTGCTGGGCGGGGGATGAGTCGCAGCAGCCGACGTGGCCGCAGGCGGCGCAGCGGCGCAGGTGGAACCACCAGCCGGGGCCGTCACCGGCCAGGCACTCGACACAGCCATCTCCACTCGGGGGCACTGAGGGGTCGATGCCGGGTATGTCGCGGTCCTCGGACATGACGCGTCTCCTCCGTCGGGGACACATCCATCGTCGCTCCTTTCAACCCGCACCGCACATGCCCCCCTTCCGCGCGACCGGTGGCCGCCGCAGGCCGAGCGGGCAGCGGCTGTCCGAGCGCTTCGCGGGGCGCCGGGGGACACTGGAGAGGTCCCGGCAACGCAGTCGGCCGGGCGCCGGCCAGAGGAGACACCGGCCGGTTCCACGGGAGCAGTGGTGGGGCTGATGAGTACGAGCAGCGGCATGCGGATTCCGAGCGAGTCCGGCGCGGACACGGACACGACCGATCCCTATCGGCGGATGACTCAGACCTTCCCCCGGCTCACCGACGAGCAGGTGGCCCGCGCTCGCTGCTTCGGACAGGTCGAGGAGCTCCGCGCCGGAACCGTACTGTTCCGGCGCGGAGACCGGAGCGCGGACTTCTTCGTCGTTCTGGAGGGCAGCATCGAGGTCTACCACGAAGCCCCGGACGGCACACTCCAGGTCATCACGGTGCACGGCCCCCAGCAGTTCACCGGCGAGCTGGACCTGTTCAACGACCGGAAGACCCTGGTCAACGGCCGGATGGGAGAGGACGGACAAGTGGCACGCCTGCACCGGCCGGAGTTCCGCCGGCTTCTGGTGGCGGCACCAGACATCTCCGAGGCCGTGATGCGCGCCCTCATCCTGCGCCGCCTGGGCCTGATCCAACACGGTCAGGCCACCGTGCTGGTCGCCGGCCCGCCCACCACCGCAGACACCCTGCGGGTGCTTCGGTTCCTCGAACGCAACGGCTACCCCGTCACCGCCATCGACCCTGCCGCAGGCCCAAGCGCCAGCGAGCTGCTCAGCCGCTACGGCCTGGGCGGCCGCCGGACCTGGCCGGTGGTGGTCTACCGGCCCGACCGATTCCTGGAGAACCCCACCAACCGGGAACTGGCACACCACCTGGGCCTCGCCGAGGAACTGGACCCGGCCTTGGTGTTCGACCTGGCCGTGGTGGGCGCCGGTCCGGCTGGACTGGCCGCCGCCGTCTACGCAGCCTCCGAAGGGCTGCGCACCGTGGTACTGGAGGCTGAGGCGCCGGGTGGCCAGGCCGGCACCTCGTCCATGATCGAAAACTATCTGGGGTTTCCCATCGGGGTGACCGGCCAGGCGCTGGCCGGGCGCGCCCAGGTCCAGGCTCAGAAGTTCGGCGCCCGCATCGTTCTGCCACGCCTCGTGGCGGGTTTGGACTGCAGTCAGCGGCCCTACACGATCACGCTGGAGGACGGCGACCGCTTGCGGGCCCGGACGGTCGTCGTGGCCACCGGCGCGCGCTACCGCCGACTGGACCTGCCCGGCCGGGCAGGGTTCGAGGGCAACGGCATCCACTACGCAGCCACCCTCATGGAGGCCGGCCTGTGCGAAGGCGAGGACGTCGTGGTCGTCGGCGGAGCCAACTCCGCCGGTCAGGCTGCCGTCTTCCTCTCCCGGCACGCTCGGCAGGTGCACATGCTCATCCGCGGCCCGGGCCTGTCCGAGGGCATGTCCCGCTACCTGGAGGACCGCATCGCAGCCTCCGACCGGATCCTTGTGCACCCGCACACCGAGCTCACCGGCCTCGACGGCGACGAGCATCTCAGCCGGGTGCGATGGGCCGACAACCAAACCGGTGCCATGGAGACCCGCACGATCGCCAACGTCTTCCTGATGCTCGGCGCCACCCCCAACACCGACTGGCTGCGCGGGTGCTTGGAGACCGACCACAGGGGTTTCGTGCGCGTCGGCACCGACGTCACCGACCGCCGGATGTATGCCGACGATGCTCAGCCGGCCGGACTGGAGACCAGTCTGCCCGGCGTCTTCGCAGTCGGCGACGTCCGCGCGGGGTCGGTCAAACGCGTCGCCTCCGCCGTCGGCGAGGGCTCCGTCGTCGTCTCCGCCGTCCACCACGCCCTCGCCGACCACAGCGTCTGAGGATCAGGCCGCCGTGCCGCGTGCCCAGATGTACGTCTTGGTGGGAGGTGCGTACTGGCCCGCTCTGCAGCCTGCGGAGGCTGTCCTCGACGGAGCGCTCGGCCGTCCTCCGGGCAGGACGGTCGGACCACAGGCGTGGAAGCAGGCGGCGCCGGCCGGGGTCCCGTTCGGCGGCACGCCTCCAGGGGCGTGATCCGTTGCGGGTGGGCGGGTTCCCTCACGCCCCCGGTCGCCTGGCCTGGCCTGGGCGGTCCGATGCCCCGCCCGGTCTCCTTGGTGAAGGAGGCTGGATCGGCGTTCCGCCGGTCCGATGGGTAATGCGGACGCGCCCGTGGGGTGTGGCAGCCGGGAGCGGGGGTGCGGCGCCGTGAAAACTTCGGGCGGCTCGCGCAGCGCGACCCGCCGTGTGTGGTGCCGGCCTCAGTGATGCGGTGAGCGGCGCACGGACAGGATGGCGATGTCGTCGTGCTGGCTGCCCTCGGCGAATGCTCGGGCATCGTCGTAAAGGGCCCGTGGCAGGTCGGTCGGAGGGAGGCCGAGCCGGCTCGCCAACCGCTCGTCGACCGGGTAGAACGTGCCGTCGGCGGCGCGCGTCTCGGTGAGGCCGTCGGTGCTCAGCAGCAGTGTCGAGCCGGGCGGGAACGCGAACCAGTCGACTGTCGCGGGCTCGCTCGAGAGTTCGGCCAGCCCGAGCGGTACACCGGTGACCAGCGGGAGCGTGGTGAGGGTGCCGGCATGCAGCAACTGCGGGGGGACGTGCCCGCAGTTGATCGCCTGTGCCTCGGCACTCGTGTCGACTCCGATGATCAGGGCCGTGACGAATCGTTCGTCTTCACCGGCCTGTTCGGCGTAGGAGTTGTGCCTGACGACCGAGGCGTCCAGGGCATCGACGACCGCCGTCAGGGTGGGCTCCCGGTGGGCGGCCTCGCGAAAGGCCCCGATGACGGCGAACGCGGCGCCGACGGCGGCGAGGCCCTTGCCCTGGACGTCGCCGATCAGCACCCGGGTACCCCAGGGCGAGTCGATGACGTCGTAGACGTCTCCGCCGACCAGTCGCTCCTCCTGCACGGGCTCGTAGACTCCGTCGACCAGGACGTCGTCGGTGAGCAGCGGCAGCGGGTGGAGGATGTGCCGCTGCATGGCCACGGCGGTGGAGCGCAGCCGTAGCATCTCCTCCTCGCGGGAGATGCGCCGGTGGCAGGTGTAGACGGAGACCCCGCCCAGGGCGAGGATGAGCAGCGCCATCAGGACGGCGTCGAGCCAATCCCTTTCGTCAGTGCCCCGGGCCAGCAGGGAGACGGTCGCCACGAGGGTGGCCCACGCGGACACGAGCGCGGTCTGGCGTACCGTGCCCAGCACCGCGGCGGTCGACGGCAGGAACACCAGCAGTCCGAGGAGCCACACCCCAGAACCGGACAGAACGCCGAGACCCGCCACCAAGACCGTCACCGAGACCACGCCGATCACCAACTCGGCGACGCTCAGCGGCTTGATGGAGAGGCTGGATTCTTTCCGACGAGTGCGGGGCACGAGACCTCCCGGGCAGATGATGATTTTTTGTACGCTAGTCAGGCACGTCGACACGGGAGCAGCGGCACGCCGGACCTGGTCAAGCGTGCTGTCGCGGAGCGGGGACTGTCAAAGTCGCCGTGAAATCGTTCCAGGAGCAGGCGACCACGGTCGGCCCTGAGCCGAGTCGGCGGACGGCGGCCGCGGCGACTGCCGGAGCCTTCGAACCCGCAGAGAAGGATGCGCGGTCACACGGGCCCAGTCCCGTCCGATTTTCGGTCGCTGTCGGCATCTCGGTGAACATTTACCGGCGATTTGTTATGCGGTGTCCGATATTCCACCATGGGGTGGATCCCCCGGCGTTTCCCGCAGCAGGCGTGTGCCCGCATTCGGCCCGCCGCTGCACCGGCCGCGGGCCGTGACGCCGCCCCCCGGGGCTGGCGACGGCACCCTGCACGATGAAAGGCGCACCATCCCCATGCACGACACCGGAACCGTCTCGCCATCGGCTCCGGCCCCGGGCAGCCCCGCTCCGGCCCCGGGCAGCCCCGCTCCGGCCCCGGCCCACGGCCCCGACCCCGCCCGGGCAGGGCACCTTCCGTCCTCGGATCGGGAAGGGGGCAGCCGGCACGCCCGGCGCTTCGGGCTTCCGGTCGCCACCGCGCTGGTCATGGGCAACATCATCGGCGGCGGCATCTTCCTGCTTCCGGCGGCCGTCGCCCCGTACGGCACCATCAGCCTCGTCGCCTTCGGAGTGCTCACCGTTGGAGCCATCGCGCTCGCGCTCGTCTTCGGGCGGCTCGCGCAGCGCGACCCGCGCACCGGCGGGCCGTACGTCTACGTGCGCGAGGCCTTCGGCGACTTCGCGGGCTTCCTGGCCGCCTGGTCGTACTGGATCACCTCCTGGGTGAGCAACGCGGCGCTCGCCGTCACCGCCGTGGGCTACCTGGACGTGCTGCTGCCCCTGCACGACTCGCCCTGGCTGATGATGACCGCTGCGCTCGTCGTGCAGTGGCTGCCGGCTCTCGCCAACCTCGCCGGGACCCGTTACGTCGGCACGGTGCAGCTCGTCTCCACCGTGCTGAAGTTCGTGCCCCTGCTGCTGGTCGCGATCGGCGGGCTGTTCTTCTTCGACCCGGACAACCTCGGTCCCTTCCAGGCCACCGAAGGCAGCGCCCTCGGCGCGGTCTCCGCGTCCGCCGCGATTCTGCTTTTCAGCTACCTCGGAGTCGAGTCGGCGGCAGTCAGTGCCGGCGAGGTGCGCAACCCGCGGCGCAACGTCGGGCGGGCGACCGTCCTCGGCACGCTTGGTGCGGCGCTGGTGTACCTGCTGGGCACCCTCGCCGTCTTCGGTACCGTCGCGCACGACAAGCTGCTCACCTCCCACGCCCCCTTCACCGATGCCGTCAACGCCATGTTCGGCGGCACGTGGGGCGGCACGGTGGTCGCCTGCGCTGCACTGGTCTCGATCGTGGGTGCGCTCAACGGCTGGACGCTGCTCAGCGCCCAGACCGCGTACGCCGCTGCTCGCGACGGTCTCTTCCCGGCACGCTTCGCGGTGAAGCGACGAGGCGTGTCGACCTTCGGCGTGACTGTCACAGTCGTTCTTGCCTCGCTGCTGACTGTCTACAACTACATGGCCGGGACGGCCCGGGTGTTCGAGATCCTGGTGCTGGTCACGACGTTCACCGCGACCGTTCCGTACCTCCTGGCGACGGCGGCTCAGCTGTACTTCCTCCTCTCGGGGCGGCGCGACCAGGTCCGCCCCGCCCGCCTCGCCCGAGACGCCGCGCTCGCGCTGGCCGCCTTCGGCTTCTCCATGTGGCTCCTGGCGGGTTCCGGCTACGCCGCCGTCTACCAGGGCGTGCTGTTCCTCTTCGCGGGAGTCCTGGTCTACGCATGGATGTCGGCCCGCAAGGCGCGCGCCTGAGGTCTCGGCGGGGGAGCGGCCGGCCAGCTGCGGACGCGTGGTGCCGGCCGCCGTCGACGCGAGGTGTCCGGCTCAGCGCACCGACGCGGCAGGCGGGCGCTCTCGCAGGGCGCCGTAGGCGAAGAAGTACGCCGGCAGGCGGTTCAGCCACCGTGAGGTCGTGATGAGCTCGCTCAGCCGCTGGGCCCGCTTCGGGTCGCCGAACGCCGGGCGGCCCGAAAGAACCGGTTCGATGACATTCGTGTGGGCGAAACGCTGAAGGGCCTGCGTCGCGGCGGTGGTCGGCCAGCGGCGGCGCTGGACGTGGCGTACGGTCCGCAGGCCGACCGCGCCCTCACGCAGCGGTTCGACGAGATAGCGGGCGGCGGCCACCGCGTCCTCGACCGCGAGGTTGATGCCGATGCCGAAGACCGGTGACATCGCGTGTGCCGCGTCGCCGATGCACAGCAGTCCCGGGCGGTGCCAGCGCCGCAGGCGGTCGAGCCGTACATCGAGCAGCCTCACGTCGTCCCACGACTCGAGCGCGTGCACTCGGTCCGCGAGCCAGGGGGCGGCGGCTGTGAATTCGTCCATGAACCGTTCGAGGCCGGCGGCGCGGCGCCGGGTGTTGGTTCCCTTGGGGATCAGCGCGGCGCACTGCCAGTAGTCCCCACGGTCGATCATGGCGCTGACGAACCGGTCGCCCACACCTCCCACGAGGCCGTGCGGGTCGTTCTCCCGCCGCGGCAGCCGGAACCACCAGGCGTCCATCGGGCAGGCGAACTTCCGCAGTCCCAGTTCGGGCAATGACCTCGCCAGCGAGCCCCGGCCGTCGCAGGCCACGGTGAGGGTGGCATGCAGCTCACCGGTGCGGCCGTCGGACGTGCGGTACCGGACCCCCGTGATCCTCCCCCGAGCTCTCGGCTTCATTCGACCAGGGCGGACCCCAGTGCGCTCCACCAGGAAGGCGGTCGCCTCGGTGTTCATCCGCATGGAGAAGGACGGCTCCCGCCCGGCCTCGTCCACGAGGAGATTGAGCAGATCCCACTGGGGCACCATCGCAATGTAGTTGTACGTGCCCCGCAGCGCGCCGATGTTTCCGACGGTGACCAGCGAGCGGTCCGGGCCGAGCGGCAGCTGGACCGTCTGCACACGCCGCTGCGGCAGTCGGCCGAACCGCTCGGCCAGTCCCAGGTCCTCCAGCAGCGCCAAGGTGGACGGATGCACGGTGTCACCGCGGAAGTCGCGCAGGAAGTCGCCGTGCTTCTCCAGGACCGTGACCTCCACCCCCGCCCGGGCCAGCAACAGCCCGAGAACCATTCCGGCGGGGCCCCCTCCCACCACACAGCACGTGGTCCGCTCCATGGCAACCGCTCCCTTCGGTGAAATCCCCGGGTCGGTGATATGGGGATATATACCCTCATGTCGATGTTTGCGTGCCCGGTCGAATGATTGCGCGCCTGACAAAGCTGTGGCGCCGGTCAGTGGGATTCCGTCGATGCGGACCTGGCTGTCAGCCCGTTTGCAGGTCGGCCCGCAGGTGGCCGCCGCCGGGCGCTAATGGATGAATCGCGGCAGCCACTTCGCCCGGTAGTCGGGGTGGCCGGCATGCTCTGCGGCCATCTGGCGGACGGCGAAACCGAGCCCGACCGCACGGCCGGACGAGAAGTCGTGTTCGGGGCGGTCGGCGTCCTTGTCGGCGACCTCCGCGTACTCATTGAGGAGCACTCTGCTCGTCTCGATGCGACGACGTGTGCGCGCGGGGTCCTGAAGGGCGATGTGCTGATCGAAGCCGAGATTCCGCAGGCTGAACGCGATAGCGCCGGTCCGGTCGTGGATCTCGCCGGGCACACCGGTCAGGCACCGCCAACTGTCCCCGCCCGCCGCCTGCGCAATCTGTTCCTCCTCGGCAAGACGCGCCCGAACGAAGTCGATCATGTCGGAGTTGTCTGTCATCGGGCCTTCGAATCCTTAACCGTCATGGCTCCCTGCCGGAAACCGCAACCACTGTCCGTGCCAGTTTCTGTTCGTTCACCGAGGATGTCGGACGACGATACCGAGTTGAAGTCCGGCACCCCGGGGATCCCACCTGTCGTGGGGATCTCCGGGTGCCGAGATGATCCGGAACGGAGTCAGAAGCCCCACGACGCCCACGCCCCAGCCTCTTCTGACGATCAGCCAGGCGATGCGCGCCGATCGGCCCTCATGCGATCGCTGTCCTGGATCCGGGCGCCCACTGCAGCGATCCGGCTCAACGACAGGTCCGGGCAATCGGTCAAGCGATCGCTGACCGCATACGATTACTGACTGCAACCACAACCCATTGCCCTGACACCGTCCCATCGGTCTGAGACCACAGACCACACACGCCCCCTCCTGTTCCGAGCACGGAGGGGCACCGGACGAGAGAAGAGAACTGCCCATGACCACCGTGCGCGGAACATCCGTGGACATCCCCACACCGGACGGCACTGCCGACGCCTACCTGGCCCATCCCGACGACGGAAGTCCCCACCCCGGGGTCCTGCTCTACACGGACGCCTTCGGAATCCGTCCTCACCTGAAGAAGATGGTCGATCGTCTCGCCGAAGCCGGGTACACCGTCCTGGCCCCCAATGTGTTCTACCGCCATGGGCGAGCGCCGGTGGTCGAGCTGCCCGACTTCATCGACCCGGCCCGACGCCCGGAGATCTTCGAGCGTCTCGGCCCGATCTTGCAGTCACTCGCACCCGATCCGGCAATGCGCGACGCCGGTGCCTACCTGACCTGGCTTACAGACTGCCCCCTGACCACTGACCGGCCGGTCGGTATCACGGGCTACTGCATGGGCGCCGGACTTGCCCTGCGGACCGCCGGCACCTACCCGGAGCGGGTCGCGGCCATGGCGGGCTTCCACGGCGGGCACCTGGCCACCGACGCCGCCGACAGCCCGCACCTGCTCGCCGACCGGATCACTGCGGAGCTGTACTTCGGCCACGCCGACCAGGACCCATCGCTGCCCCCCGAGCAGATCACCCGTCTCGACGAGGCCCTCACCGCAGCCGGCGTGCGCCACCGCAGCGAGGTCTACACAGGGGCGCACCACGGCTTCACCCAGGCCGACACCGCCGCATACGACAGCACGGCGGACGAACGCCACTGGAAGGCACTGATGGCGCTCCTGGAACGCACTCTCTGACCGGTACGCGTTCGGATCGCGGCCACGGCACCACGGACATACGGTCGGCAAGGGCGCAGGAGCCCCATGCAGCCTCTGCACGCGGCCGCGAGTCGGCAGCCGACGACGACCGGATAGGAACCGCAGAACACGGAGAGGAAGCCGCGATGTCGATCGAGAACACCCCCACTGTCTCCCTCGGGCCCGACAGCGGCCTGGACCAGGTCTTCCAGCTGGCTCAGCAGCTGCGTGTGGACTCCGTTCGCGCCAGCACCGCCGCCGGCTCCGGCCACCCCACCTCCAGCCTGTCCGCCGCGGATCTGATGGCTGTCCTCATGACACGCCAACTGCGCTACGACTGGCGCAACCCGAAGAACCCGGCCAACGACCACCTGATCTTCTCCAAGGGGCATGCTTCCCCCCTGCTGTACGCGATGTTCCTCGCCGCCGGTGCGATCGATGAAGAGGAACTGATGACCACCTACCGCCGCAACGGCGCTCGACTGCAGGGTCACCCCACTCCGGTCCTGCCCTGGGTGGACGCTGCCACCGGCTCTTTGGGCCAGGGCATCGCCTACGGCGTCGGCATCGCCCTTGCCGGACGGGACCTGGAACACCAGCCGTACCGGGTGTGGGTGCTGTGCGGAGACAGCGAAATGACCGAAGGGTCGGTGTGGGAAGCCCTGGACAAGGCAGGCCGCCACCGGTTGGCCAACTTCGTCGCGATCATCGACGTCAACCGCCTCGGCCAGAGCGGCCCCACGGAGCTGGGCTGGGACACCGGCGCCTACGCCCGCCGTGCCGAAGCCTTCGGTTGCCGCGCCCTCGTCGTCGACGGCCATGACCTGGTGGCCGTCGAACAAGCCCTGGCCGCCGCGGACGACGGGCAGGCCCCCACCGTCGTCGTCGCCAAGACCGTCAAGGGCCAGGGCGTCTTCGAGGTCGCAGACGCCGAGGGCTGGCACGGCAAGCCACTGCCCGACGATCTTGCCGCACGCGCCATCACCGAACTGGGCGGCGTACGCCACCTCACCGTCCGCGGGCCCCAGCCGCCCGCCGCCGCCCCCAGAACCCCGGCCGCTCCCGTGGAGGTGACGCTGCCGCGCTTCGGGGTCGGCGAAACCGTCGCCACCCGAGTGGCGTTCGGCAAGGCGCTGGCTGCGATCGGCGCCCGGCCCGACATCGTGGCTCTGGACGCCGAGGTGGGCAACTCCACCCACGCGGAGGACTTCGGCAAGGCACACCCCGAGCGGTACTTCCAGATGTACATCGCTGAACAGCAGATGATCGCCGCGGCGGTCGGTATGGCCGTACGCGGCTACCGTCCCTACGCCACCACCTTCGCCGCCTTTCTCACCCGGGCCCATGACTTCATCCGTATGGCGGCCGTCTCCCAGATCTCCATGAGCCTGTGCGGAACCCACTGCGGTGTCGAGATCGGTGCGGACGGCCCCTCCCAGATGGGCCTGGAAGACCTGGCCATGATGCGCGCCGTCCACGGCTCCACCGTGCTCTACCCCAGCGACGCCACATCCGCTGCCGCTCTTACCGTCGCAATGGCCTACCTGGACGGCATCTCCTACCTGCGCACAACCCGGGGCGCCTACCCCGTCCTCTACACCTCCGACGAAACCTTCCCCGTCGGCGGGTCCAAGACGCTGCGCGCGAGCGACAGCGACGAGGTCACGCTCATCGGCGCCGGCGTCACCGTCCACGAATGCCTTGCCGCCGCCGACCAGCTCGCTGCCGAGAACATCCCGGTCCGGGTCGTCGACCTGTACTCCGTCAAGCCCCTGGACCTCGACACGCTCGCCCGCGCCGCACAGGAAACCGGCGCACTGGTCGTCGTCGAGGACCACCACCCAGAAGGCGGCATCGGCGAGGCCGTGCTGTCCGCACTCGCCGCACAGCGACTGACCCCCGCAGTCGTCCACCTCGCCGTGCGCAATCTGCCGGTTTCCGGAACCCCCTCCGAACTGCTCGACACCGCAGGCATCTCACGTACCCACATCATTCGCACGGCCCGCGACCTCGCCGCCCGCTGAGAGGCTGGGGCGGTGCACCAGGCCCTGCTCCTGCGTCAGTGGAGCGATGACGATGTCGTCCTGTTCCCGCACAGCCGGTCTGCCCGCCCTCCGGCGGGCAGACCCCACGCCCTCTACCGCTGCGACGCCGGCACCTTCAACCTGTCCCAACTGGCCTTGCCCGGAACCCCGTCCGCGTCCTTGCCTCTGAATCCCAACTTGTGCTGCCACGCCGCGTAGGACTTGCGGTCCGCTTCGGTCCACTCGGGGCCCGGGCCCACCTCATAACGGCCGCAGCCCTCCGCGATCAGGCGCTTGCCCATGGCGGTTATGCGCTTGTCGTGGCGGCCGGCCCGGAAGAAGGCCGAGCCGGGGAACGGCTCGTACTCGGGCCGGGGTTTGGTCGGCGGCTTGTGGCTGCGCAGACGTTCGGCGATCCGGGAACGCATGCCGTCCATCGTGAAGCCGCGCGGGTCCTGCTTGCCCGGCTGCCACTCCTTGTGGCCGATGACGGAACGCTCGCTCCAGCCATGGGCCCGGCAGATCGCGGCCGAGACCTTCTCGATGGCCTCTTTCTGGACCTCGGGCCAGGGGTCCTTGCCGTTGCCGAGATTGATGCACTCGAAGCCGTAGAAGTGGCGGTTGCCATCGGTGTCGGCCTCGTTGTCCGGCGGCAGTTCCGCCTCGCTGACGACGGCGCGCAGGACGTCGCCGTCGCCGAGGCCGGCATGGTTGGCGCGGCCGTTGCCCACCATGTGGACGTGGCCCTTCTTGTCGATCACGCCGTGGCACAGGGGGCCGGGGAGGCCCGAGTAGCCGTCGTAGCAGATGTCCACGGACGTGTCGGTGCCGGAGGTGACGGTGTGATGGATCATCACTCCGTTCACCGGACCCCATGGGCCTTTTGAATTGCGGTTGTGTGTACGCCAGTTGCGTACCTCATGGACGGTCAGACCCTCCGCGCGCAGGATCTCCACCAGCTTGGACGCGCTCAGTGGCTTGGCCATCACTTGTCTCCTTCCACTGCGGATTCCGCCTCTGACGTGGTCTGTGACCCGCTCGCCACATCCGTGTAGTGCCGTGCCAGGCCCTCCGCCTGTACGTCCGCCCCATACCCCCGTACTTCAGAACTACGCGGAAGGTTCACTCCCTGGCGGGACGCCGACTACGAGGCGTGATTCATAGCTTCTGTACTGGAAGCACGAAAGACCTCCGGCATGGAAGGAACCATCCGCCATGGCGTCCCGCCCGCGCAGAAGCCGCCTGTGCCGCGCCCTGCTTGCCGCGCTCGTCGTCGCCTCGGTGGCCGTGCCCGTGTCGGGTGCGGTCAGGCCCGCCGGCGTACCGGCGCCCGCTCCGACCGTCCCGGGCCTGCTGCCCGCCGCCACCCCGACCGCTCTCACCGAACGGTACGCCGCAACTCGCGCGGACATCGCGGCGGCCGCGGGGGTGGCCGACGGCCACGGCGACGGGAAGCGGGCCGACGCGCTGCGCGTCATGGCAGACCCTGCACGACACTTCGTCTCCTTCGACGGCCGAGGCGGCGGCCGCGCCGTCGAGGTGTTCGGCGACCTGTCCCGAGCCGACCGGATAGCCGTACTGGTCCCGGGCGCGGGCATGAACGTCGACAACTACTGGCGCCTGAGGGACGGCGCTCAGGCGCTGAACAGGGAGCTGGGCGACCGGTCAGCCGCCGTCGTCTGGCTCGGGTACGAGACACCGGCCACCGTGAGCCTGGCGGCGGTGAGCTCTGAGCGAGCCGATGCCGCAGCTCCCGAACTGCGCGCGTTCCTTGGGCAGTTGAAAAGCGTCAAGCCGGCAGCCCGGACCTCGCTGCTGTGTCACTCCTACGGTTCCGTCGTCTGTTCACGGGCCGCGGCCGGGCTGGAGGTCGCGGACATCGTTCTGTACGGCAGCCCCGGCGTGGGAGTCGACAATGTGGCCGAAATGCACACCTGGGCAGCCGTCTGGGCGGGCCGGGGCGGAAACGACTGGATTGCCGACGTGCCGCACGTGCGGCTGGAACTCCCCACCGTGGAGGTCGGGTTCGGTGCGGACCCGGTGTCCGAGGGCTTCGGTGCCCACACCTTCGACGCGGGCTCCGGCGGCCACAGCGACTACCTGGAGCCCGATTCCGTACCCCTGAAGAACATCGCACGGATCGTGGACGGACGGACCCCGGATGCCCCTCATGCGTGATCCGGTGCGCTGACTGGCCTGTTCGTGCGGATCGTCTGGTTCCGGTCCACACCACCGGCGAGTCGGCCCATCTGCCGCCGGGGCGTCGAGCCGTCGGCGTTCCGTATCCTCCAGGAGGCGCTCAGCAACGCGATGCGGCACGCGCCCGGAGCGGAGGTACGGGTGGAGCGCGACCACCGCCCGTCCGCGGTCACCCTGCGCCTCGCCAACCCCGCGCCGACCCCGCCCCCCGGCCGTCGTCGGGCGCCGGGCACGGTCTGCTCGGGAGGCAGGAGCGGCTGCGATGCTACGTGGCACGCCGGCCTTCGGCGCCACCCCCGACGGAGGAAACGAAGTGATCGCGATGCTGCTCACGCAGCTTCCCCGTCGAACCCGCGAACCCGCCGAACTTGTGGAGGAAAACCCGTGACGACCACCCGCGTGCTGATCGCCGACGATCAAGTGATGGTCCGGCAGGGGTTTACGGTCCTGCTCAATGCCGAACCCGGCATCGAAGTCGTCGGCCAGGCCGTGGACGGCGTCGACGCCGTCGCCAAGGTTGCCGAACTGACCCCCGACGTCGTACTGATGGACATAAGGATGCCCGGCGTCGGCGGCATCGAGGCGACGCGCCGCATCACGGCATCGCCCGCCGTCGCCACCAGGGTTCTCGTCCTGACCACTTTCGACCTCGACGAGTACGTGTACGAGGCGCTCCGCGCCGGCGCGTCAGGGTTTCTGCTGAAGGACGCATCGGCCACGGAACTCGCCCATGCGGTAAGGGTGGTGGCGGCCGGCGAGGCCCTGCTCGCGCCGAACATCACCAAGCGTCTCATCGCCGAGTTCTCCCGGATGTCCGACGTTTCACGCGACCCGGTCAAGGGCCGCAGCGGCAATCTCACGGAGCGCGAAACGGAGGTCCTGTCCCTGATCGCGCAGGGCCTGTCGAACGCGGAGATCGCCGAGTGTCTTGTGGTGGCGGAACAGACCGTCAAGACGCATGTGAGCCGGATCCTGGTCAAGCTCAGCCTGCGCGACCGGACCCAGGCCGCGATCCACGCGTACGAGACGGGACTGGTTCGCCCGAGCGGGTACTGAGGCCCCATCCAACCCTGAGATCTTCGTCTCAGGTCTCACGGCGTGTCCGCCGCGGCTGTGCCGCGCTCGCCGGCCGGGTCCAGACCTGAAGCTCACCTTCCCGAACGCCGAACGAAGCGCGAGCCGACGCCGGCTGCTGCCGAGGGACAGTCGAGGGACAAAGGTCAGGAACGCGGACCGCGGGATTGACCGGCGTTCTTCTCCTTGATGCGCACCGCTTCCTTCCGGACCTCGGCCTGGGTGGCGCGTTCTCGCTGGAGCCAGTCGGGGCTGTCCTTCTTCAGCGCCTCGATCTGCTCCGTAGTGAGGGCGTCCGTGATTCCGCCACGGGCCAGACCCGAGATGGAGATGCCCAGCTTTGCCGCGACCACCGGCCGGGGGTGCGGGCCGTTTCGTCGCAGCTCCTGCAGCCACTCGGGCGGATCTGACTGCAGTGCGTTCAGCTCGGTGCGCGAGACGACACCCTCCTGGAACTCGGCGGGGGTGGCCTCGAGGTACACACCCAGCTTCTTTGCCGCGGTTGCGGGCTTCATTGTCTGGGTGGTCTTGTGCGACGTCATGGTGCCAAGGGTATCGAGCATGTGCGCTACCTCTGACCACGGCCGGTAACCTGGCGGAGTGACAAGCTCGGAAGAAACCCCTTCGTTCCGGCTCGCGTATGTCCCGGGGGTGACGCCCACCAAGTGGGTGCGGACCTGGAACGAGCGGCTGCCCGACGTCCCGCTGACCCTCATCGGGGTGTCAGCCGCCGAGGCGTCCGACGTGTTGCGGGGCGGCGGCGCCGACGCGGGTCTCGTGCGGTTGCCCATCGACCGGACGGGCCTCAGCGCGATCCCCCTCTACACCGAGACGACGGTGGTCGTGATCCCGAAGGACCACGTCGTGGCGGCGGTCGAAGAGGTCTGCGCCGAGGATCTCGCGGACGACATCGTGCTGCATCCGCTCGACGACACCCTCGAATGGGAGCACCGGCCGGGACGGCCCGCGATCGAGCGCCCCGCCACGACGGCGGACGCGATCGAGCTCGTGGCGGCAGGGGTGGGCCTGCTAGTCGTCCCGCAGTCGCTCGCACGCCTGCACCACCGCAAGGACCTCACCTACCGGCCGGTGTCGGACGCCCCCGAGTCGCGCGTCGCACTGTCGTGGCTGGAGGACGAGACGACGGACCTGGTGGAGGACTTCATCGGGATCGTCCGCGGGCGGACCGTAAACAGCTCTCGGGGCCGCCCCAAGGTCCCGGCGCAACCGAAGGGCAAGCGCCCGGACACGGGCGGTGCACGACGGAAGCCCGCAGCCGGCAAGGCGGCTGGGAAGAGCGCGCGGGGTGGTTCCGGAGGCAGGCGCGGAAAGCCTCGGCGCCGGTCCTGACCGACAGGTGTCGTCAAGCGGTCCGACCGCAGCAGACGCCAGGCCGGAGCCACGGGTTGTGGGGTAGTGCAGCGATCGTGAACCGGCCCGCGCCTCCTGGAACTTGTCCGGTCGGCGCGGGCCTTCATTCCCCGTTCAGGTGTCTCATCCCGCGGTGCCCTGCGTGCTGCCCGGGATTTCGCTCGGTACGCTGCCCCGGATGGTGCCGGGCACCTCAGGTGTGATGCCCCCGGGGACCTCAGGTGTGAGGTTGCCCGGCACCTCGGGCTGGATGCCTCCCGGAACCTCCGGGGTGACATTGCCCGGGACTTGGCTCTGGGGCACTCCTGTCGGCTTGACGACTCGGCAGTTCACGAAGATGTTGCTCTGGTCCTCGTTGACGGCGAGCACGGTGTAGTCGACGTTCTTCTGGAAGCGCTTCAGCAAGAAGTTGCCGTTCGCGTCCACGTTCAAGGGTTCGGTGGATTCGCCGTCGTTGAGGTTCCGCGGTGCCGTGAAGCCCTCGCCGGCGATCGTGACGTACGTCCCGTTCGCCGCGGGCGTGACCGTGCAGCTTGCAGCGGGCACAGCACCCGCGGTCGGCGCGAGGATGATGGCGCCGGACAGGGCGAGCGAGGACGCGAGCACGGAAACCACGGCGCGTCGAGCGTGAGAATGCATGACGGTGCTCCCATCGGTGGGGGTGGGGAGGCGGCCGCAGAGGCGTGGGTGCTCATCGCTGAACACGACGCGGCGGCCTGCGGGGCGGAAGGACGGCTTGTGCGCTGTCCTGAACGCCGGCTGCCGCGCTGTACCGGCGGCAACCCGGAGTCCGAAAGGTGCCCTTCCTGTCCATGTTGCCCTGTCCTCCGCCGGGTGTCGACCGGAGGGCCGGCGGGTCGTGCGTGCCGGGCGGTGGCACGGTGTCTCCGGCCGCAGCCCCGGTGGTCCCTGCGGGCGCAGTCGTGCGCGGATGACCTGCTGTTCGGGTCGGCTCGGTTGTCGCCAACGCTTCCGAGGCCGGTTACGGTGGCTCGCTCAGGGCTCCGGCACTGGATGTGGCGTACGGGGCCACGATCGACGAGTAGTACGGGACACGGCACACCAGGGCTTGCCAACAGGCTTCTCCCGGTGCGCTGTTCGTCCCCCCGCTGAAGGCACCCGAGAGCCTCCAACGGGTCAGCGTATGCGCACCTTCGGTTCCGGCACGAGACGCACGACGCCGTTGAGCAGATGGTCGATCAGGTCGTGCGAGGGCTTGTCCGTGAGGTTGGTCAGCAGCCGGGCCAGGGTGTTGAGCAGAAACGGCGAACCCATGACGTAACGGTTGAGGACCGGCTGGAAACCTGAACGGCTGAAGACGAGGTCCGCGGCCGTGTTCCCGAGACGGTAGTAGCGTCCCCAGCGGCGGTTCATCTCGACGGGGTAGCCGCGCAGCACCTGCTCCCTCCTGGGCCCCCGGGGGAGAGCCAGGGCGAGCGCGGCAGTCTCGGCTGCGACTTCGCCGGCTTCCATGGCCTGGCCGATGCCCTCGCCGTTCCAGGGGCTGATCATGCCTCCGGAGTCGCCGACGAGGAGGAGCCCGCGGGTGTAGAGGGGGTGACGGTTGAAGCCCAGCGGAAGGGCCGCGCTCCTGACAGGGCCCTCCGCGTTCTCCTCGCACAGTCCCCAAGCGTGCGGGGTACGCGCCAGCCACTCGTCCAACGTGGCTCGCAGGTCCGCCTTTCCGTACCGTCGGTGGGGCAGCGCACCGAGACCGACATTGACGCGGCCGTCGCCCATGGGGAAGATCCATCCGTATCCGGGCAGGTAGTGATCGCTCCCCCGGAAGCGAAGGTCGGCCCACAGCTCCAGGTACTCCTCCTGGGAACGCTCCGGACTTCGGTAGTAGCGGCGGGCGGCCGTGGCGATCTGCCTGCTCCTGTCCCGCTGCAGGCCCATGGCGAGAGCGAGGCGGGCGGAGGCGCCGTCGGCGGCGATGACGATCGGCGCGTGGAAGACCAATGGCTCCTTCGCCGAGGTCGTGGCGGCGACACCGGTGATCCGTCCGGCGCGGTCGGTCAGGGGCCCGGTCACCTTCACGCCGCTGCGCAGCCGGGCTCCGGCAGCGACGGCGTGCCGGGCCAGGATGTCGTCGAAGTCGTGTCGGCTGCGCGAGAGCCCGAAATCCGGGTAGCGCCCGAGCGCGGGCCAGTCGATGTGCACCTGGTGGTCCCCGGCCACCCATCGCATCCCGCGTGAACGCGTCCACCCCGGAGCCTTGATGTCGACGCCCATTCTGATGAGCTGGTGCACCGCTCGTGGCGTCAAGCCGTCCCCGCACACCTTCTCCCGGGGGAAGTGAGCCTTCTCCAGGAGCAGGACATCGACGCCCGCCCTGGCGAGGTGGAAGGCCGCGGCCGAGCCCGCCGGCCCCGCCCCCACCACGATCACCCGGGCTTCCTCGTCCGAGCCCTGGACGGACCGGTCGTCCGGCGGGGACTGGTCTGGCGTCGTTTCCCGCATGGGGAACCCCTTCCTGTTCCTGGGACAGCCGGCGCCGTACCGAGGACGGCAGCCCTCTGCATCATCATCGATCAAGGAGGGCCGGTGCGGAACCCGGACCGGATGTCCACCCGCCTGATGCGGCGTCAACCGATGACGGTCATACCGCAGCCTCTCGTGTCACTTCGGCGCGAAGACGATCCGGACCTGGCCCGGCGCGCACATCATCTGCTTGCTACAGATGGTCGCCCCAGGGGTTTCCACGGGAAGGGCGGGCGGCATGTCGGTGCTGGCGGGGGTGTGCTCAGTACGGAAGCGGGCGCCCGGACGGGGTCCGCAGGTCGAGTGGCGGCGGCCGCGACGGCAGCTGCGGACGTCGGACGATCTTGATGCGGCCCATTGCCAACACCTCCTGTCGGTCACCGTCATATGCCCGGAGGGTTGCCCATTCATGCGGCTTCCTTCTCGCTCAACTGGCCGACTGTGCAAGAGCGTTGTCCAATCGGCCAGGGTGGTGAGAGGAAGGCGTGGGAGGGCGTCATCTTCACGCCGCACCGGGGACACCGCGCACACGCGGCGCGGCCTGCACAGCCCGCCTCCGGCCCGGCACGACAATTGGCCGGAGATCGACGACTTCCCCCGCCCGCTGGCCGCCGTCGTTTGAGACTCAGTCCTGCTCGTCGTCCCCGTCGTCCTCGCTGTACTGTGCCGGCTGTTCGGGGGCCGGTGATTCGGGTCCGGTGGATGCGGCGGGCCCGGTGCCCGGGGTGTCGGCCGAGCCGGGATCCGGGGAGAACAGGCTCATCCCCAGGTACACGGCCGCGAGGAAGGCGACCGTACCGGCGATGGCGCTGGCCACCCTGGGCCGACGCCTGATCGCCTCGCGGGTGCCGGTGCGCCGCCGGACTGGCGCGGACCGGTCCGCCGGACGCCGTCTGCGGCCCCCGGCCTGCGGCAGGCGATACGTCGTCACGCCCTCGGCCTCCTGAGCGGAGGCCGACGTCGGGGAGGGGCTGAAGGTGGGGGCAGGCACCGAGGCATAAGGAACACTCGGCGCTGCCGGAGGGGCCGTGGGGGCGTACATGGGCATGGGCTCCGGCTGTCCACGCCACGCATCGCTCTGGAACCAGTCGGCTACCTGCTGGGCGCTGGGACGGTCCTCGGGCTGCTTCGCGAGCAGCCCCAGCAGATAGGAGTCGAAGGCGGAGGACAGGTCGACGCCCCGCTGTCTGAGCGGCACGGGGGGCGTGTCGACATGCTGATAGAGCGTCGCGGTCGCGGTGTCGGAGCGGAACGGTGGCTCGCCCAGCAGGAGTTGGTAGATCACACAGCCGAGGGAGTACATGTCGGACGCCGCACCGGCGGTACGGCCCAGGGCGCGCTCCGGGGCGAGATAGAGACTGGTGCCGACGATCTGCCCCGTGGTGGTCAGTGCGGCCGAAGGGTCGTCGACGAACTGGGCGATGCCGAAGTCGCCGATCTTGACGGACCCTTCGGCGTCCAGCATCAGGTTTCCGGGCTTGATGTCACGGTGCACGATGCCCTGTCGATGGGCGGCGGCGAGCCCCGCAGCCGCCTGGCCGGCGATCCGGGCGACCTGCTCGGCTCCGAGCCGCTCCTCGGCCGCGAGCAGATCGCCCAGGCTTCTGCCCTCGACGAGCTCCATCACGAGGTAGAAGCGGTCCTCCCAGGCACCGAAGTCGAACACGGCCACCAGATGAGGGTGGCTCAGGCGGGCCGCGGTCTGCGCCTCCAGACGGAACCGAGCGGTGGCCGACTCGTCCGCGTGGTCGCCCAGCAGCAGCTTCACGGCCACCGCCCTGCCGAGCACTTCGTCGGCGGCGCGCCACACCTCACCCATGCCGCCGCGGCCTATGGGAGACAACAAGCGGTACCGACCAGCTACCAGCACCTGTGCACCAATCTCGAATTGTGGGCCGCTTCGACTGCCACGGCGGCGACCCGACCGGGATCGGGGCGGTGTGGGGGGCGCGCGGCATGATCAGGATATCGGGCCGCCGGACCTCGACGGCACGCCGAGTAGGCGATCCGCTTTCCGCAGGGGCTGCGCCGGGCGGCAGCGCCGCGAACTCCTCACCAGGTGTCGACGAATAGACGGCGCCTTCCGGGAATTCATGGCATCCAGCCTGCCAAGACAGTGATCACCTCGGGCTGCCGGCGGCCGTGCGGTCCACCGATCGACGGCGGCGGCCCCGTCGGACCGTTCCGGTGCCGCCTCGGCTCCCGTCTCATACCCGTAGTCCTGCAGAGCTACATAAAAGGTTCACACCCCGGTGGGACGCGGGGTACAAGGCCCCGCCCATAGCTTCTGTACCCGAAGCACTGCAGTCATCCGGTACAGCGACGACTGGGTCGCCGACGTGCCGCGCATGAAGCTCCGACTTCCCTTTGGGGACATCGGGTTCGGCGCGGACCCGATGCCGTCCGAGTTCGGCGCCGAGATCTTCGCGGCGGGCGACGACGGCCACAGCGACTACCTGAAGCCCGGTTCCTTACCGCTGCCGCTGAAGACATCGCCCGGACTGTGGCCGGAACGGCCACGTCCGCAGAGCCCTCGGGAGAGCGCCATGCATGACTTCGTCCGGCGGATCGAATCCGCCACGCCAGCCGACCGCGACCGCGCCACCGACGCCCTGCGCGCCATCGCCATTCTCGGCGTGGTTCTCGGCCACTGGCTGGTGACCGCCCTCGTCGTCGACAGCGGCACCATGCACGGCTCCAGCCCGCTCCAGTACATGCCCCGGTTCACCCCGGCCTCCTGGGTGTTCCAGACCCTTGCCGTCTTCTTCCTGGTCGGCGGACAGGTCGGCGTGAAGAGTTACACCTCGGCCCGCGCCCGCGGCGAGAACTACGGCCGGTGGCTCCGTATGCGGATGACCCGGCTGCTGCGGCCGGTGGTCCTCGTGCTGGTCGTATGGACCGTGGCGGCGTGCACGATGCTCGCGTCCGGGGCGGACCAGGACACGGTGCGCGCACTGTGCAAGCTCGTGTGGTCCCCGCTCTGGTTCCTGGTGGTCTTCGCGGCGCTGACGGCGGCGACCCCGCTGGTGACGAAGCTGCATCCGCTGTGGCCTTTCGCCGTTTTGCTGACCACCGACCTCTGCCGGTTCGGCCTGGACGCGCCCGGCGAGTTCGCCTGGGTCAATGTGGGGGCCGGCTGGCTGGTTCCATACTGCCTGGGCGCGGCCTGGGCCCGGGGCGACCTGGACAGCCGCAGGACCGGCTGGACGCTGCTCCTCGGTGGAGCCGCCGCCACCGCCGGACTCGTCCTGTGGGCCGGCTACCCCGCAGCCATGGTCGGGGTGCCCGGCCTGGAGATCTCCAACCTCGACCCGCCCACCCTCGCGGTGGCCGCCTTCGGCCTCGCGCAGTGCGGAGCGGCGCTGTTGCTGCTCGGCCCACTGCGCCGGGCGCTGCGACGCCCGGCGGTCTGGGCAGCGGTGGCGACGGTGAACCTCTCCGCGATGACGATTTTCCTGTGGCACCAGACTGCGATGATCGCGGTCACCGCTACCGGCCTGTTGGCGGGCGGGCCCCTGACCGGCCTGCACACCGTCCCCGATACCCCCGACTGGGTACTCGCCCGGCTGGCCTGGCTGCCCGTGTTCGCGGTGGCGCTGCTGGTGTGCTGGGCGGCGTTCCGTGATTACGAGCAGGGGCGGCCGCGAAGGAAGGGCATGGTCGTCCGCAAGGGGCGTCCCGCCTGGTCGGCGGAGACGCTGCCCCCATGTGCCGGTCGGTCTAGGGTGCGTTCTGTGAAGTGGGGAGACATGGCGAGGCGGTCGGCGGAGGTCCTGCGGGCGTTGCCCCGCACCCTGCGCGAGGACCTGGTGACGTCGGCGGCCACCCCGTACGCGGAGCGGCCTCGCTGGCTGGACTGGCGGCCGGCTCTCATGGTGCCGTTGGTGCTGTTCGCGGTGGTCATGCTCATCATCAACACGAACGTGTACACCTTCGGCTACGGGATGGGCATACAGCTCGGCCTTCTGTTCGCCGGTATCCAGTCGGCCCCGGTCGTTGTCGCACTGTTCCGCCCCATCCCGGCCTGGTGGGCGTCGATGCTCGTCATGGTCGTGATCACCCCGTTCGCCGGAAGCTCCGGTCCCGGTGGCGTGACGTTCCCTTGGAACGGAGCCGGGATCGCGCTGCAAGCCGGGGTGTTGTTCCTGCTCGCACTGCGGGTCCGGCCCCGGATCGCCGCCGAGACGCTGACGATCAGTGTCGTGGCCGGACTTGTCTGCGGCGCGGCCGGCCCCTGGCGCCCGACCAACGACGTCGGCCTCGCCGTCGCGGTTCTCGTCATCGCCGTGGTGGTCGGCGCCGCGCTGCGTGGTATCGGGGTGGCGCGTACACAGCTGGTCGTACAGGAGGAACTCACCGTCGAAGAGCGGTCCAGGCGCACCCTCCTGGAGGAGCGCAACCGGATCGCCCGTGAGCTGCACGACGTGGTCGCCCACCACATGTCGGTCATCTCCATCCAGGCGCAGGTCGCCCCGCACCTGGTCGACAACCCGTCCGACGAGCTGAAGGAGAACCTCGCGGGCATCCGCGAGAACGCGGTCGACGCGCTCACCGAACTGCGAAGGGTGCTCGGTGTACTGCGCTCCGAGGACCCCCTGCCGCAGGCGGCGAGGCACGCCCCGCAGCCCACCCTCGACCGGCTGGACGAACTGATCGACAACGCGCGCGGCGCCGGGCTCGCGGTCAGCGCCGAGACCAGCGGGGAGCCGCATCCGCTGTCGCCGGGCGTCGAACTGTCGGCGTTCCGCATAGTGCAGGAGGCTCTCAGCAACGCGATGCGTCACGCACCGGGTGCGAAGGTGCGGGTGGAGGTCGGTCGCCGCCCATCGGGCGTCACGGTCCGGGTCACCAACGCCCCGCCGGACCGGGCCGCCCCGCCCTCGGTGGGCCCGGGCCACGGACTGCTCGGCATGCGCGAGCGCACCGCAATGCTGGGAGGCGAACTCGCTACCGGAGCCACCCCTGACGGCGGCTACGAAGTGACTGCGGTGCTGCCCGCACAGCCCCCTGCCCATCACCGATGACTCCCAGCCCCCTGTCAGGGCGGCATCCGAGGTCTTGGTCCAGACCTCGGTGGGGTGACTGCTACCGTCGCCCGGGAAAATCACGAGGTACGAACGGTCGTGGTCAGTCGGCGGAGAGGGCAGTGCGGTGACGAGCAGTGCGGTGGGCAGCGACAACTGCGCAGGACGGGCATTCATCGGGTCGTTCACCTCGGCAGGCGGGTGGGGAATCACCGCCGCCGCCGTGGATCAGGAGACCGGAGCCCTGACCGTCCTCGGCTCGACGGACACCGTCCCCGATCCCTCGTATCTCGTCCTGGGGCCTGGGCCGGGTCCGGGCGGCAGGGTGCTCTACTCGGTCAGCGAGACCGAGCACGGTGCGGCCGCCGCACTCGACATCACCGGCGATGTGCCGCAGCCGATCGGTGAGATCCGACCGGTGGAAGGCAATGGTCCGACCCATCTCGCGCTCGCGGGCGGTCATCTGCTCACCGCCAATTACGGCTCCGGCAGCGTCACCGCTCTGTCCGTGCGGAAAGACGGCTCCCTCGGTGCAGTCACCGCCGTGCTCCGGCACGAGGGCAGCGGTCCGGACGCCGACCGTCAGCGGGGCCCGCACGCTCACCAGGTGCTGCCGGACCCGTCGGGGAACTGGGTGCTCAGCGTGGACCTCGGGACCGACTCCGTACGAATCTGCGCGCTCGACACGACCACCGGAGCGCTGCGGCTGCACGGCGAGACGGCCCTGCGGCCGGGAACGGGCCCGCGCCACCTGGCCTTCCACCCTGCGGGCAGCCACGCCTACATCCTGCACGAACTCGCACCGACCGTCACCGCATGCAGGTGGGACGCCGCCACGGGGGCACTGGAACCGGTCGGTGAGATGTCCGTGCTGCCCGAGGAATCGGAGTGTGGCGGGGACACGGCGACCTATCCGTCCGAGGTGGTCGTCTCGCACGACGGACGGTTCCTCTGGACGGCCTGCCGGGGGCACGACAGCATCTCCGTTCTCGCGCTCGACGGAACGGGCGAGAAGGCGACCCTGGTCACGACCGTGGGCTGCGGCGGGCACTGGCCGCGCGATCTCGCGCTCGACCCCACCGGCCGATGGCTGTACGCGGCCAATGAGCGGTCCGGGAACGTCAGTTGGTTCGTCGTGGACTCGACGACCGGTATCCCGCACTGCACGGGCTCGCTGGAGGTCCCCGCCGCGTCCTGCGTGATCTTCGCCTGACATCACGACACATACAGCCGAATCGCCGGGCGGGCCGGAAGGATCGAGCCCGCCCGGCGATGACGACAGACGTCTGCCGGGCGCACCCGGCCCCAAGTCAGTGCGCCTGAGAGCCCTGCGGCGTCGTGGGTGCGATGCCGAGAGCCGTCATGTACATCGAGAGCACGAGCTTGCCGATCGCCGGATACGCGCCGAGAGGCTCGGCCGTCGCGCAGCCCGCCTCCTTCGCGGCGGCATCCAGCAACCCCTCGGCCACCTCGGGGCCGACGAGGTACGGAGCCAGCGCGAGCTGCGCCGAGCCGGAGCCGGTGAGCTGCTCGGCGATCGACGCGACGGAACCCTCCACATCGAGTGCGGCGGCCATCACCGGTACCGCGAGCCGGGCGGCAAGCAGCATGCCGGTGATCCCGGCGGCCTGCACGGCCTCCTCGCCACCCACCGTGGCCAGCACGATGCCGTCGGCGGCCGTGGCTACCGTGAAGAGCCTGGCACGGTCGGCACGGGCCAGACCGGCCTCGGAGAGGCGTACGTGCAGCGCCTCGGCGAGCAGCGGGTGCGGGCCGAGCGCATCGGTCAGCTCGACCTGCGTGCCGCTGTCCATCACGGCCTGCCGTATCCGCCGGATCAGGGCACTGTCCGGCCCCGCGAGCAGCGGCACCACGACGGCGGACGGACCCTCGGGCTCGGCGACCTCGCGGCCCGCGGCCTGCGCCTGCTCGAAGCGCGCGATGCGCTCCGCGGCGCTGTGGGTGAGTACGGACGAGAGCTTCGGGTACTCGGCATCGTCGCCGTCGAGGTAGCCGATTCGGGCATTGAGGCCGGGCAGCTCGGAACGGGCGATGCTGATCACCTCTTCGGCCAGGCTGCGCGTGGCCGAAGAGGGGGCACCGGGAACGGCGAGAACGAGCGCGGCGGCGCCCTCAGGTGCGACCACGGGCTCCGGGCGGCGGTGCCGTCCGGACTGGCGAGGTCGCGGCATTCGTACAGGCAGGCCGGAAGCGGGCCCAGTGGGGGTGCTCATGGCGCCGCATGCTACTGGTTTTGGGTTTCCCTCTGTTCGGGGAGGGCCCAGACAGGTGTTATCTGTCCTCTTATGTCCGATGGGGGCATGCTGGCTGACTGCCCCGTTCTGTCGGCACCTATTCGCGCTCCTGCCCAGGCCCGTAACCGGGGACGCAGAGCAGGGCCGGATCGCGGGGCAGCCGCAGATCTCCGGCGGCCAACGCCTGAGCGATGGCCAGCGCACCGGTCAGCGGATCACCCGAACCGGGGACTGTCCGTGCCTGCGGGAGCTGCCGGGACAGTTCCTCTCGCAGCGGTACGAGCAGCGGATCACCCATGCGGAACAAGCCGCCCGTCAGGGCCACTTCGCATGGTTCGTCGTCGGCCACGGCCTTCGGGCACACCGCTGCGGCCACCTCCGCGATATGTCCGGCGGCCTCGCGCAGAATGCCCGCGGCGACCGGATCATGCCCGGCGCACGCGGCGACCTCGGGCGCGAACGAGGCCAGCACGGCAGGCCGGTCGGTGCGCGGATACAGCAGTCCCGGCAGCTCCGGCGCCGGCCCGAACATCGCCTCCAGCCGGGCCAGCAGCGCGGCGGACCCACCACGCCGTCCATCATGGGCGCGCATGCCCGCATCGAGCCCGGCCCGCCCGATCCAGGCGCCGCCGCCGCTGTCACCCAGCAGATGCCCCCAGCCGTCGGCGCGTCGCCAACTCGTCAGATCCGTACCCAGCGCGATCATGCCCGTGCCACCCGCGACGACCGCTCCAGGGCGCTGACCGACCGCACCCGCGTAAGCGGTCACCGCGTCGGCAGCGAGAGCAAGCTGGCACACCCCGAGCACACTCTCCAGGGCCGAAGGCAGCTCGGCGCGCAGTTGTCCTCCGAGCGTCGCCATACCGGCGGCGCCGATCGCCACGGCGGCGATTTCGGAGCCGTCACCGCCGCCGTGCCGCTCCAGCAGTCGGCGGGCGGCGGGGAGCAGTTGCTCCAGCAGATGGCCCGCATCGATGCCCGCAGGTCCGGTGCGTACCGGCTCGGCGCAGACCGTCGTGCCCACCGGCGCGGACGTGCCGATGGTGCCCAGCGCCACCCGCAACCCGGAACCGCCCGAGTCCACGCCGAACACGAACGGCCCAGACGTACCCGTCGCACCGGTCGATGTGCCCGCCTCCGTCTCCGCCGTCATGACAGCCTCCACGGGAGGCAACGAGCTCCGCTGCTTTCCGGCGAACGCCTGCGTGACCTCATGGACCGGCTCCAGTAGGAAGTGGTAAGGAGAGGAATGACGGCGGCAGCCTATCCCGAGTCCCGGATGCGGGACTCCGGGGTGCAGACGATCGGCTGCGGGCGCCGGCACGGGGGTGGGGAGCGGGCCGAGTACGCCGGTAGAGTGATGCTCCGTGGCACCACGACCGTTGAATGAAGTAGTCGAGCTCGGCTGGGCCGAGGCGCTGGCTCCCGTGGCCGGACGCATCGCCGCGATGGGCGATTTCCTGCGTGCGGAGGTCGCAGCCGGCCGCACCTATCTGCCGGCAGGCGCGAACGTTCTGCGCGCATTCCAACAACCCTTTGACGAGGTGCGCGTACTGATCGTCGGTCAGGACCCCTACCCGACACCAGGGATGGCTATGGGGCTGAGCTTCTCCGTGGCCCCCGAGGTGCGTCAGCTGCCCGGCAGTCTGGAGAACATCTTCCGGGAGCTGCACACGGACCTGGGGCTCCCGCGACCGTCCAACGGCGATCTGACGCCCTGGACGCGCCAGGGCGTGCTACTACTGAACAGGGCTCTCACCACGGCGCCCCGTAAACCCGGTGCGCACCGTGGTAAGGGGTGGGAGGAAGTGACCGAGCAGGCCATCCGGGCCCTGGCCGCGCGTGGCAAGCCCCTGGTGTCCGTGCTGTGGGGGCGCGACGCCCGTAATCTGCGGCCGTTCCTCGACGGCTTCCCGGCGATCGAGTCCGCGCATCCCTCGCCCATGTCGGCGGACCGCGGCTTCTTCGGCTCGCGCCCGTTCAGCCGTACCAATGAACTCCTCCTGCGCCAGGGGGCCCAGCCGGTGGACTGGCAGCTGCCGTAGAGCAGGACAATTGCCCCGGCATTGCGCCGGTCCCGGAGGTGACACCGGCCCCCTTTCGGGGCCGGTGTCAGATCCTCGGATCACCTGCGTGGCACATCACTTGTCCGCAGCGGTCACGGACCGATGGCCGCCGCCCGGACGCAGAGGACATCCGGCAGGTGCGAGGCGAGCTGCTGCCAGCTGTCCCCCTCGTCCGCGCTCGCGTACACCTCGCCATTGCGATTGCCGAAGTAGACGCCCGCCGGGTCGGCGTCGTCCGTACAGAGCGCATCGCGCAGCACCGTGCCGTAATGCGTCGCCTGGGGCAGGCCCGCAGACAGCGGCTCCCAGGTGCTGCCCGCGTCGCCGGTGCGGAAGACCCGGCAGCGGTGCTCGGCCGGCACGCGGTCGGCATCGGCGTTGATCGGGAAGATGTACGCCGTGTCCGCGCGGTGCGGGTGTGCGGCTGCGGCGAAACCGAAATCGGAGGGCAGGCCCTGGCCGATGTCCGTCCAGTTGTCCCCGGAGTCGTCGCTCCGGAACACTCCCCAGTGGTTCTGGAGGTAGAGCCGGTCGGGATCGACCGCGTCCCGGGCCACCTTGTGGACGCACTGACCGAACTCCGGATTCGGGTCGGGGAGGTAGACCGCCGACACTCCCCTGTTCGACGGAGACCAGCTCGCGCCGCCGTCCTTGGTACGGAACACCCCGGCCGCGGAGACCGCGACCGTCACGGACCGGGCATCCCTGGGGTCCGTGAGGACGGTGTGCAGACCCTCACCGCCCCCGCCCGGCACCCACTTCGAACGCGTCGGATGCTCCCACAGCGGGCGGACCAGTTCGAAGGACAGCCCGCCGTCCTGAGAACGGAACAGCGCTGCCGGCTCGGTCCCCGCGTACACGACATCGGGTGCTTCGGGTCCTGCCGGGTGCAGCTGCCAGACCCGCTCCAGCGATGCCTCGGTGAACTGCGGGAACTTTACGGCCGGTTGCTCTGGTTCGACCCAGGTGCTGCCCAGGTCGTCGGAGCGGAGGACCGACGGGCCCCAGTGCGCGCTGTCTGCGCCGACCAACAGTCGGGGGACCTTCCTACGGGTGTCGATGGCGATCGAATAGATCGCCTGGGCATTGAAATGCGGGCCGTCGAACTCCCACGCGCCGCCGCGCCTGCGGCCGATGAAGAGGCCCTTGCGGGTGCCTACGGTGAGCAGTACGTCGGTCATGGCCGATCCTCCCGAAACGCCGTTGTGTCGGATACGGGCCAGTCTGCACCCCTCCACTGACAGTGACCCGCAGCGCGGCTCCGAACCACCGGACCCTGTTGCTGCCACGATCGGCGAAAGTGCGGTGCAGCAGACGTGGAAAGCGCTTGCCGAGCGCGGGGGGCTGCTGCCGCGTCCGAGGTGACCGGCGGGCAGCTCGACGCTCTGGCGCGCGGCGACAGCGGCTACCTCGCCGACGCCTGCGTGCATGCCGAACAGCCCTCCGCGTACGATAAGTTCGGCATGTGCGGCCGTCTGGGCGTCTACCGCGGCTGACCGGCCCCGGCGATGCCGACGGCGCCGGCGCCGGCGGAGCTCATCAGGACTTGGGTCGTGCTGCCGTCGTCCTCCACCGTGTCCCGGACGTGCCGGAAGCCGATCCGGCGCAGCAGCGCCAGCGACGCCGCGTTTTCGGCGGCCACCGTCGCATGCACCTCGGTGAGCCCGAGGGCGTCGAACCCGTACGAGGTCAGTGTCTGCGCGATCTCGGTGCCGAATCCCTGCCCCCATGCGTCCGGAGCCAGGGCGTAGACGATCTCGTGGCCGTCCACATCCGGGGACGGGGAGGGCTTGATCTCCGCATGGCCGACCAGGCGGCCGCCGTGTCGCACGGCCCATACGTCGAAGAGCTCCTGTGCGTACACCTTGCTGAAGACCCGCCCGAACAGGGCGCGGTCCTCGGCCTCGGTGCAGGGTCCGTCACCCATCCACTGGGACACCCGCGCGTCCTGGAAGAGCGCCACGAAGCCGTTCTCGTCCGCGGGTGTGTACGGCTCCAGGAGCAGTCGCCCGGTGTGCAGGGTGGGGGTCATCATGACGGGGGACGGTACGCGGCTCTGGTCCGGCCCGCAACGAAATAGAAGTGCAGGTCGGACCGGGTGAGCGGGGTGCGGGGCACCCTGCGCGGGCAACGCCCTGGCCTCCGACGGGCTCACGTACGCCGTCTCACCAGTACGGTGCACCGGATCGGCCGGTCCGGAGTCCATGTGCTGAAATTCTGGATGGTCGACCCGACGGTGGTGCCGCAGAACCTGGTGGTCGATACCGGCGGTCTCGAGCCCAGATGCCTGGGCCCGCCGGGGAGCCTCCGGCTGCGCTGGGCCGAAGGGTGCACTGGGCAATGAGGAGAGCAGAGCGATGACGAGTGGGATCGAGGACCGCGACGGACACGCTGCGACCCTGGAGGTGACCCCCGTTGGGGCGGGGGTCCAGGTCCGGGGCGTGGCACCGTCGGGAGAGCTCGCTGTGATCTGCACCCCCGCCCGTGCCCGGGAGCTGGCCGCGGCGCTCGCCCTCGCGGCGGACGAGGCCGAGAGTGCGCAGTCGGCGGAGCCCGTCACCGTCAAGGCGTGCGAATTGCGTCGAGGGGATGCACGGCGCGGCGACCGGGCCATGACGGTGGAGTACGTCAGGATCGACGGCACCACCGCCCATGTCACCTGGAAGTCGGGTGCCGGACGCAGCTGGACCCAGGTTTACGACGCGGACGCCGACATCACGCTGAGGCGTCGCGGATAGCCCGCACACGCCGCACAGCGGCGCGTGAGGCCCATTCCCGGCCGGAAGCGATCCGCATCGAGGCAGCGCTCCACGCACTCTCCGACCCTATGAGGCTGCGCGTAGTCCGCGAGCTGGCCGCCGCCGATGCCGAGCTCACCTGCTCCTGTTTCGAAGGGGACAGCCCTCGGCCTCACGATCCGACCCGGCCGCCGCCATTCGCGGCGCTCAGCAGCCCCGCCCAGTCCGGGATCTTCACCTGCCCCCGGCCCAGCGACCGGCCCAGCGCCGCTTCCGCCCGCTGGATGGAAAGCCAGCCGTCCCACTCCACCGGGCGCAGCCCCCACGCCCGCAGCGCGGCCACCGGATCGGGTGCCCACGGGCGCCCGGCGAGCAGCGTGGCGTCATCGAGCAGCGACGCCACCGTTTCCTTCGCGCACGACCGGTTCGAACCGATCACTCCGGTCGGCCCCCGCTTGATCCACCCGGCGACGTACTCCCCGGGCGACGGCACCCCGTCCCGCAGCACGCGCCCCGCCAGATGCGGCACCGTCCCGCGAGCCGGGTCGAAAGGCAGGCCGGACAGCGGCAGCCCGCGGTAGCCGACGGCCCGCAGCACGAGCTGGGCCTCGATGTCCTCGTACGTACCGGCGTCGCGCACGCCCCCGCTGCCGTCCGGCACGGTACGGGCGAACCGCACCCCGGCCACCCGGCCATCCCGCTCCAGCAGCTCGACGGGACGCAGAAAGAACCGCAGGTGAATCGTGCGCACCGGGTCTCCCGCCGCGCCCGCACCTGTGGCGCCGGCCGCGGCCCATCCGCGCAGGACCTCGACATTGCGCCGCGCCGCCGCCGTCAGGGGCGGCACGTTCGGAGGTGAGGACAGGGCCGGCGCCGAGCGGGGGGACGGATCGACGTATGCCGGGTCGAGGGCCAGCTCCGCCTCGTCCACCACCACCCGTGCCCGGGGCAGCGCCCCCAGCTCCCGCAGTTCCTTGGTAGTGAACCGGGCCTGGGACGGCCCGCGCCTGCCCGCCATGTGGACCTCGCGCACCCGGCTTCCGGCCAGCGCGCCGAGCGCCCCGTGCGGTACGTCGGTGGGGCGCAGCTCCTCCGCGCTCCGGGCGAGAATCCGCGCCACGTCCACCGCCACATTGCCGACCCCGATCACCACGACCGAACGGGCCTGCAGCGCAAAGCTGTTGGCGGCGGCGTCGGGGTGTGCGCTGTACCAGGAGACGAACTCGGTCGCGGAGCAGCTGCCGGGCAGATCCTCGCCGGGGACGGCCAGGCCGCGGTCGGTCGCCGCCCCGACGCAGTACACGACCGCCTGGTAAAGCTCGCCGATCCGTTCAGGTGGGATCCCGTCACCGCCCACCTCGACATTGCCGAGGAAGGTGATCCGCTCGTGCTCCAGGACAGTCCGCAGACTGCCCTGCAGCGATTTGATCTTCTCGTGGTCGGGGGCGACACCGTAGCGCACCAGGCCGTACGGGCAGGGGAGCCGGTCCAGCACATGGACCTGGACATCGGGCACCCGGTCCTGCTCGACCAGGGCCTGGGCGGTGTAGACCCCGCTGGGACCGGAGCCGACGACAGCGACACGGAGCACGGAGCACCTCTTCCCGCAGGATGCCTCCAGCATGGCACCGGAGGCAGGGGAGGGGGAGAGGCGCGCCCGGGGTGCGGTCAGGACGACATTGCGCGCATTCTGTCGATCTCCACCGTCTGCTGGGCGACGAAGTCCCCGGCGATCTCCTCGACCTGCACATTGTTCCCCTGCGAGAGCACCTGGGCTGCCATCGTGATCGCTCCCTGATGGTGGGTGATCATCAGCTTCAGCACAACGTGAACTTCGCGTTCTGGCACTCCGCGACGTTCAACCAGAAGGCCGACAAAGTCGTCTTCACCGATGAACTCGGCGGCGGTGGCGCAGCCACCTGCAACGAGGAGATCGGCCCGAAGCGCGGCGCCGACGGTATCTACGACATCGTCGGCAAGGGAGACCACCGCAAGCTGGTCTTCCGCAGCTACTTCAAGATCGACCGTCCGCAGGCCGACACGGAGGTCTGTGTCGCCCACAATGGTTCGATCATCCCGATCAAGGGCCGCGACCTGATGGTTCAGGCCTGGTACCAGGGCGGAGTCTCGGTGTGGGACTTCACCAACTCTTCGAAGCCGAAGGAGATCGGCTTCTTCGAGCGCGGCCCCGTCAGCACGGACGCGGTCACCACGGCCGGCCCTTGGTCGGCGTACTACTACAACGGCTACATCTACTCCAACGACATCGCCAAGGGCTTCGACGTCCTGAAGCTCGACGACCGGCGGACCGACCCGGCGAAGCGGGTGCGGCTGGACGAGCTCAATGTTCAGACGCAGCCGGACTACTTCGACCACTGATCCGACTGGTTCATCCGATCAGTCGGCACCATCCTGTTCCACAGCGCACCGAGCGCGTGCCGCCGGGCGGATCCCCCGCCCGGCGGCACGCCGCTGTCGACGCCTGCGTCAGGCGGCCGTCCTGGCGCTCCCGCCGGTCGCTGCGGCCCATTCCACGAGCAGCTTCTGATACTGCTCCTCGTCCTCCGGGGACAGGCAGCCGCCGGAGCGCTGCCACAGGTCACGAATCTCTTTGTTCACCACAGCGGCGCTACGCACGGAATCGGAGGAGCACGGAGAACGGGACATGCATACAGGCTAAGGCCCCGATGTGACAATCCGACCCATTGGGTGTCAGGGACATCTCTCACATTTGTCACAGGCAACACCCGGCAGCAGTCCCAGCATCCGCAGCCCATCGGGCCGCTCCTCCACCGGCAGATGCTGCACAAAGCGCACGTCACAGCCCAGCGACGCCGCACCGCCGTCCGCGTGCCGGTCGTCGCCGACCATCACCACATTCTTCGGATCCCGTCCTATAAATGTGCAGGCCATGTGGAAGAGTCGTGTGTCCGGTTTCTGGATGCCGTGCTCGTACGACAGGACGTAGGCGTCGATCAGGGCGTCCAGGCCGTGCACCCGGAAGACCGGCCGCAGGTCCCAGCCGATGTTGCTGACCACACCGATACGGATGCCGCTGTCGCGCAGCGCACCGAGCACCTCCGCCGCGTCCGGGTAGGGCCGCCAAGCGGCAGGTGATCTGTGCCGCTCGTGCAGCGCGTCGTACAGCCCCGTATCCGGCAGAGCCACCTGCCGGGCCAGTTCCGTGAACGCCTTCCGGTGGAGTCCCGCGCTCTCGTCGCGGGTGGCCCACGCGGAGGCGAGCCGGGCAGGAATGTGCTGGGGCGGAGGGCCGCCCGGCAACGCCCCGGCGGCCTCGAGCTCCCGCGCGTACCGCTCGAAGTCGGCCGTGCTCACCGTCACCTTTCGTTCGGCGAGGACCGTGCGCAACCAGGACCGGACTGATTCGATACGGAAGAGAGTCCCGGAGAAGTCGAAGAGCACACCTTTGATCTGCATGGACGCGATCCTTCTGATCTGCATGGACGCGATCCTTCCCAGTTCAGGGGCGCCGCGCCATGGCCGGTCTGTCGCGCCTCTCGTACCGGGCGAACCCGGCGATGGAGAACCCGGCCAGGGCCGCCCCCAGCAGCCAGCCGCCCAGGACGTCGCTCAACCAGTGCACTCCGAGGTAGAGCCGGGTGACACCAACCCCGATCACCGACACCCAGGCCACCACCAGAGCCGTCCGCCACACCAGGGGCCCGGGCTCGTGCCGTCGCAGCAGCCAGAGCAGCAGAGCGCAGCTCACCATCGCCGTCATCGCATGACCAGAAGGGAACGCCGCGTAATGGGCGGAATCCACCGGGTCCGGCCACTGCGGCCGCTCCCGGCCGACCGCGGACTTCAGCCCCTGCTGCAGGACAGTCGACAGCACGCTCGTCCCCGCCACCCACACCGCGAGTGCCCGCGCTCCGCGCCACCAGAGCGCCACCACGGCCACTGCGATCAGGGCGCGCATGGTCCACGGATCCCACACCCAGTCGGTCAGGATCCGGTTCACATGGACGAGACCGGGTTCGGTGACCGCCCTTCGATGCAGGGCCGTCGCGACCGTACAGTCCAGTCTCATGAGCGGCGACCAGCGCACTGCGACCAGGATCAGCAGGACCAGGGCGGCAGATGCACAGACCACGGCCGTGCCGAAAGGTGTGACGCCGGAACGGGTGCGGGCCGGTGGGGTGGGGGGCGGGGATGGCATGGGGCGATCTTCGCGGACGATTCGCGCATCCGGCTACCCCAGTGCGCTGAGTCCCGGAATGAATGCCACCAGAAGCGGAACCACCGGTACCAGGGCGGCCGCCGCGGTCAGCCGGAGCCGACGGCCCGCGGTGAGCCGTTCCACCGGGGTCAGCAGCCGGTTCACCCGCAGCGGCAGCTGCGCGTCCGGCGTCGGGCACGGGCCGAACACGCCCCGGTCCTCGTTGAGTTCCACCAGGGCCAGAGCGGTCGTCAGCCGTCCGAAGCGTCTCGACGCCACATCGTCCGCGGCCAGTTCGACCAGCCGGTGCATCTCGTCGCGGAAGGCAGCGAACACCGGCACCTGCGGAAACCCGATCGCGAGTGCGCCGGAACAGTGCAGCAGCCAGTCGTGCCGGGCCTTCGCATGTCCCTGCTCATGAGCCAGCACCGCATCCAGCTGACGGCCGTTCAGTCGGCCAAGTGCAGCGGTAGTGATGACCAGTTGGGGCGCGGCTCCAGGCAGCCACCAGGCATCCGGGCGCTCTCCCTCCAGCACGACCAGCGGGCTGCTGCCGGGTTCCTCCCCGGGCATCAGCGGCGAACGCACCAGCAATTCGGCGCGGCGTCGCCTGCGACGCACCTGGGCACGGTGGATCTCCCGAATCAGCATCGCCGCCGTCCATACCCCGCCGAGCGCCAGCAGCACGGCCAGGGCCGCGGACCACTGCCCGTGCCCGCTCAGTGCATACGCCTCCACCACGGCGCGCGGCGCCGGCGCGAACACATGCCCGCGCACCGCCTGCCAGGCAGCGGCCGCACTGAATGTCATGGAGAGCGCGAAGGAGAGCAGCACCCCGGCCACCACGCACTGCCAGACCCACAGTGCAACGACGGGCTCGCGCTCCGGCCACTGAGCCCGTGCCATCAGACGCGGAGTCACAACGGCGGTCAGTACACCGAGCAGCAGCAGCGCGAGGGAGACCAACATGGCGTCAGCCTATGAGGGCACGGCAGTCACGGGTACGGCTGGGCACAGCAAGTGACGCACGCCACGGTTTGGCCGCCCCCTGACTCACAGAGTCAGCAGCATCGCGAACATGGCGATCCCCATCGTCAGCCGACAAGCGAGAGCCAGTTCGGGCCGTGTGCCCCAGCCGCCCCCGACCGGCCCACCGCCGCGGCCCGCCGTGGCGGCCACCGGTATCAACCGGGCCCCTGAACGCAGCACATACGCCGCGTAGTAGGCCAGCAGCAGTCCGGTCAGCAGTGGGATGCCCCCGGCCGTCGCCGCGACACTGTGGCCCGCGTGTCCGCCGTGCGCCCCTCCACCGCCCGGTGACATCGCCAGCGCCATGTAGACCATCGCCGACGATCCGACCAGATGGTGCAGATGATGCCCGCTGTGCCAAGAGAACCACAGCGCGCGCAACGAGGCCGCACCGAACAGCACCGCGTACACCGCCCACCCCCACACAGGTGGTGTCACGACGGCAGCGGGCACCGCCATGGCGGCCATGCCGAAGCCCATCAACGCCTCCGCACGCGCCGTCCTGCGCCCCTCCCCGGTCTCGCTGCGCGTGCGCAACAGGCAGTACGCGCCTGTCATTCCACACAACGCCATGAGCAGCCAGCCGGACATCGCCGGTCCGTGCACAGCGCACCTCCCCCTGGACGTACGGCGTCGGTCCCCTGAGTCGATGCCCGGGGCCGGACCGTCTTACGCGGCGCACTGAGGTACACGGGGAGCGCGCGGAAGGGGTGTTCCCTGTCGCGCCGTGTGCTCGAAGGCTCTGCCCCTGCTCGTCGACTACGCGGAGAGAAGCCGTGCCCCGCAGCGACGGCGCACCGGAACTTCTACGGGCGGTAGCGCAGCGGATGGTCCTCCGGTACTTCCACCACGACGATCCTGTGCCCGTCCGGATCGCGGATCCACATCTCGACGAGCCCCCACGGCTCGCGCACCGGCGGCCGCAGCACCTCGACGCCGCCGGCCGACAACTCCTCGTGCGCCGCCCGGACGTCCGCGACCTGCAGCCACAGTTCGAGGCTGGGCACCGGCGGTGCGGTGGCACGCCCGGAGACCTCCAGGAACCCGCCGCCGAGGAAGTAAACCGTGCCCCGCTCGGGGCCGGTGCCGAACTCCCGGTAGACGGGCAGCCCAAGAGACTGGCCGTAGAAGATCCGTGACCGCTCGGGGTCGGCAGGACGCAACAGGATCCGGCTGCTCAGCACATGAACCATGCGCCAGACTCTAGAACACGCGGGTACCCTGCTTCGGCACGGTCACAGCAGAGAAACGGAGAGCCACCGCCATGGAGACAGCCTCTGCCCGGGACTTGGGGCAACTCACCTTCCGCGACGCGGCCGGCGCCGATGTGCCGGCGCTCGTGACGCTGATCGAGTCGGCGTACCGCGGGGACTCCAGCCGGGCCGGGTGGACCACCGAGGCGGACATCCTGCAGGGGCAGCGGACCGACCCGGACGGTGTCCGCGAGGTCGTCGAGGCGCCCGGCAGCCGACTGCTCGTGGTGGAGCGCGACGGTGCGCTCATTGCCTGCTGCCAGCTCGAACATCGCGGTGACACCGCCTACTTCGGGATGTTCGCGGTCCGCCCCGAGTTGCAGGGAGCCGGTCTCGGCAAGGTGATCATCGCCGAGGCCGAGCGCACCGTCCGGGAGAGCTGGGGGGTGACCGAGATGCACATGACCGTGATCTCGGTGCGCGAGGAGCTGATCGCCTGGTACGAGCGCCGCGGCTACCGCCGTACGGGAAAGCTCAGCCCATTCCCGTACGGCGACGATCGCTTCGGTATCCCGCAGCGCGACGATCTGGCGTTCGAGCTGCTGATCAAGGACCTGGACTGACCGGGTGGGCGATCAAGCGGTGAAGCGGCCGGCGCGGCGGATCTCCGGGTAGTCGGTGGTCGCCCCGTCCAACCGCAAGGCGCGTACCAGCCGCAGATGGTCCTGGGTGTTCACCACCCAGCCGATCACCTTCAGTCCTTCGGCGTGCGCCTGCTCGACAACCTCCAGGGTGAGGCGGCGGATATTCAGGGCCAGCGTCGCCGCCCCCACCGCCTTCGCCCGGTCCACCACATCACTCCGCCAGCGGCTCGCGATGAGTACAGTCCGCACCCCCGGCACCAGTCGGGCGATCTCGGCGACCGCCTCGTCGTGGAACGACGACACCTCGACCCGGTCGACGAGACCGCGTCGCAGCATCACTTCGGCCAGGGCGCGGGCCGCAGCCACATCCTTGATCTCCGCCTGCACGGGGGACCGTACGGCGTCGAGAACCTCTTCGAAGACCGGCACGCGCTCACCCTGCCCGGCATCGAGTTCGCGCAGCTCGGACAGGGTCTTCTCGGCGATCGGACCGCTGCCGTCCGTCGTACGGTCCACATCGGCGTCGTGCATGACGGCCAGCGCGCCGTCCTTGCTCAGATGAAGGTCCAACTCGATGGCGTCCATCCCGGCCCGTTCCGCATGGACGAACGACCGCAGGGTGTTCTCCGGCTCGACACCCATCACTCCGCGATGACCGATGGTGGAAAAAGACAAGGCAACCCGCTTCCGTCGACGGCTTCTTCCCGTGCGCGGCTCCCACCCACGGGGCACTGCGGCAATTCGGCAGCCTAATGGCCGACCCCAGGAAGGGAACCGCTCGGACGAGGGGGAGTGGCGCCGTGTTTCGCGGATGCCGGCGGCACCGGGTGAGATGTGTCACTCATGCGTGGGCGTGCCCTGCATGGCCTGACCGCTCATGTGTATGAGGCCGGACGGACTGGCAGCCCCCACAGCGTGTCCGACCGACGGAAGCATTTGCAGGTAAGGGTCTGCGCAGGAAAAATCGCGGCGACAAGGAGGCGTGGCAGGATAATTTCCTGAGGCCCACTTGTCCGAAGGAACCGTAAATGGATACGGTTGCTTGACGCGAGGTTCTCCTGTGGAGGAAGTGTTATGGCGGAAATTCTTGTGCACGACGTTGCCGCAGGTGGCATAGCTACGGACCAGCGGGTGGTCGACCACCCTGCCTGGCCCGCGCTCAAGAATGCCGTGGAGGAGATCCGCCCCTGGCAGTCGAAGGACGGTTCCATCGACTTCGGCGCCGAGGGCGCGCCGTCCCGGGCGGACGCCCGGGCGACGCTGGACCGCGTGATCGCCGCGGTCGAGGAGATCTCCCCGCTGCTTCCGCACGACGCCGCGTACCACCGCGCCCTCGTCATGGACCTGCGTCGCTGGGCCACGGACGGCTTCGGCGTGCCGGACTTCCTCGACTCGCTGCTCGCCTTCCAGCCGGCCAAGGACCGCACCGACGGGCTCCAGCACCTGGCCGTCTTCGCGATGTACACACAGAACGGCAACCCGGACCGCAACCTCGAAGCGGTCGTGCTGCGGATGGTCTGGCCCGAGTGGCTGGCCGAGCTCGAAGCCACCCGCTACGACAACCCGCTGTTCTGCGGCATCACCTTCGAGGGTTTCACCTCGGGTTACGACACCAACTCCGCGGTGCTCTTCCCGGAGACCGTCGCCGTGCGCGAGGCCCCCGAGCGCTTCAGCTGGGGCGGGATCTTCTGCGACCGCGAGGCCGCCCGCTTCCGCCGGGTCACCGAGGCGTCGGTCGATCTGCTCGGCGTCGAGCTGCCCGACGACATTCACGAGATGGTCGGCGACCAGCAGCGCTGTGAACAGGCCTTCGTGCTCTGGGACATGGTGCACGACCGTACCCACAGCCACGGCGACCTGCCGTTCGACCCCTTCATGATCAAGCAGCGCCAGCCGTTCTGGATGTACGGGCTCGAAGAGCTGCGCTGCGACCTCACCGCCTTCAAGGAGGCCGTGAAGCTGGAGGCCGACGGCTTCCCCCAGGGCCGCGATGTGCAGTACGCCGTGCTGTTCGACCGGATGTTCCGCTTCCCCGTCACCGGCGAGCGCGTCCGCAACTACGACGGCCTCGGCGGCCAGCTGCTCTTCGCGTACCTCCACAAGCACGACGTGATCCGCTGGACCGACAACACGCTGAGGATCGACTGGGACCGAGCCCCGCAGATCACCAACCAGCTCTGCACCGAGATCGAGAAGCTGTACCGCGACGGCATCGACCGCCCCAAGCTCGTCCACTGGTTCGCCGCGTACGACCTGGTCTCGACCTATCTCGCCCCGCACCCGGGCTCCCGCTGGGCCAAGGGCCCGGACGCGCTGGATCTCTCCCAGCCGCCGCGGAAGCTCGTCGACGACGTGCTTCCGGACGAGTTTCCCCTGAGCATGTTCTATGAGGCGCTCTCCAAGAAGCTTAAGAACGTGATCGCCTCCACCAAGGGGATCACCGCTGCGGATGCCGAGCGGGCAGCCGCGTGAGCGCCGGGCTTGAGGAGGCGGTGGCCATGAACGGAAACGGCAAGGGCAACGGGAGCGGTGCTCTCGAAGGTGCCGTGGTCGCGGTCGCCGGGGCCGCGGGCCCGGCCGGCCGGGCCACTTTGCTGAGGCTCGCCGAGGCCGGTGCGACCGTCGTCGCCTCCGACGCCGATGCCACCCGCCTGGCCGAGGCGGTCGACGCCGCGCGCTACGCCCACGGCGGCGCCACGGTCACCGGTGACACCGTCGACCTGCTGGACCTCGCTGCCGCCCGTGAATGGGCGGACAAGACGGAGAAGGAATTCGGCCGGATCGACGGCCTGGTCCACCTCGTCGGCGGCTGGCGCGGGAGCGCCACCTTCGCCGAGACCGACCTCGCCGACTGGAACTTGCTGGAGAAGCTGCTGATCCGCACGGTCCAGCACACCTCGCTGGCCTTCCAGGAGGGTCTGCAGCGCAGCGACCGGGGTCGCTATGTGCTGATCAGCGCGGCCGGGGCGAGCAAGCCCACCGCGGGAAACGCAGCCTATGCCGCGTCCAAGGCGGCGGCCGAGGCCTGGACGCTCGCGCTCGCGGACTCCTTCCGTAAAGCGGGGGGCGACGAAGGTCCCAGGACCGCGGCTGCGATCCTGATCGTCAAGGCACTGGTGCACGACGCCATGCGCGCCGAGCGCCCCAATGCGAAATTCGCGGGCTTCACCGACGTCAAGGAGCTGGCCGATGCCATCGCCGGCGTCTGGGACCGGCCCGCCCCGGAAGTGAACGGAAAGCGCCTGTGGCTGACCCCACAACCGTAAGGACCGACGCGCGACGCCACCACGACCCGCAGGTACGCGGATTCGCCAGTGACAACTACGCGGGCACGCACCCGGAGATCCTCGCGGCCATCGCCCTCGCCAACGGTGGTCACCAGATCGCCTACGGCGAGGACGACTACACCGAGCACCTCCAGCGCGTCATGCACAGTCACTTCGGGCCGACCGCAGAAGCCTTTCCGGTCTTCAACGGAACCGGCGCCAACGTCGTCTCCCTCCAGGCGATGACCGACCGTTGGGGCGCGGTGATCTGCGCCGAGTCCGCCCACATCAACGTCGACGAGGGCGGCGCCCCGGAACGGGTGGGCGGCCTCAAGCTGCTCACCGTGCCCACCCCGGACGGCAAGCTCACGCCCGAGCTGATCGACCGCCAGGCGTACGGCTGGGACGACGAGCACCGTGCCATGCCGCAAGTCGTCTCGATCACCCAGAACACCGAGCTGGGCACCGTCTACACACCCGACGAGATCCGCGCCATCTGCGACCACGCCCACGGCCACGGGATGAAGGTCCACCTGGACGGGGCCCGGATAGCCAACGCCGCGGCGTCGCTGGACGTACCGATGCGTACGTTCACCAACACCGTCGGTGTCGACGTTCTCTCCTTCGGCGGCACGAAGAACGGGGCGATCTTCGGCGAGGCCGTGGTCGTCCTGAACCCGGACGCCGTCCGCGCCATGAAGCACCTGCGCAAGCTGTCCATGCAGCTCGCCTCGAAGATGCGTTTCGTCTCCGTACAGCTGGAGGCGCTGCTTGCCGGAGACCTCTGGCTGCGCAACGCCCGGCACGCCAACGCCATGGCCCAGCGCCTCGCGGAGGGCGTGCGTGCGGTGGACGGCGTGGAGATCCTCCACCCTGTCCAGGCCAACGCCGTTTTCGCCCGGCTGCCGCATGAGGTGAGCGAGCGGCTGCAGAAGCGCTTCCGCTTCTACTTCTGGGACGAGGCCGCCGGTGATGTGCGATGGATGTGCTCCTTCGACACCACGCAGGATGATGTCGACGCATTCGTCCTTGGACTGAAGGAAGAGATGGCAAAGTAGCCCGTAACTGAATAAGTATGCGGCTGACCGGAAAGTCATTGACATCTGGTCGGCCGCTTACTTACGCTCGGCGGCCATGGAGCTGATCCAGCAAGTCCCGGAACTTTCCGCCTATCTCGCCGCCGATGCGGCCATCGATCACAAGCATCCGCTGGTACGGGATACGGTCGCCGATCTCCGTAGTAGCACTACGGACGCATACACATACGCGGCCGCCGCCTACGCTTTCGTGCGTGACACCATTCCGCACTCCGCTGATTCGGGCGACATGCGGGTCACCTGGCGCGCCTCCGACGTCCTCGCGACGCGCAACGGTGTCTGCCACTCGAAATGCCACGCCCTGGCCGCCCTCCTTCGTGCGGCGGGCATCCCGACTGCCCTCTGTTACCAGAGGCTCGGTGAGGAGAACGGGGATCCTGGCCCCGTGCACGGGCTGATCGCGGTCCGCCTGCCCGGTCGCGACCGCTGGGACCGTCAGGACCCCCGGGGCAACAAGCCGGGCGTTGAGGCCCACTTCTCACTCGGCGAGGAGCGACTGGCGTGGCCTGTCCGGCCGGAGTTCAATGAAGTGGATTATCCAGTGCTCTATGTAGCACCACATCCGGCGGTACTGTGCGGCCTCCGGTCCGCAGAGGACCGCACGCAACTGTGGGGCACTCTTCCTACAGCACTCTGAGATCCCGCTTCGAGGCAAGGCGGCCGATGACGCTGACGTTCGCATTCTTGCTGGAACGCCGCGAGCCCATGACGATCGGTGAACGCGAAGCCGCAGGCGCCAACTCGCCGAGTGGCTGGAGAAGCTGAGCCCCGGGGCGCGGATCACCGTCCGCACCCCGGAGTGATATTTCGGTCGTGGCCGTGAGTCGGCCGCGTCAGCTCTTCTCGCGCACCTCGGCGGGCGTCGGCGCCGTACCGCCGAGGTGCGAGGGCACCCACCAGGTGTCGGTCGCGTCCTTCGGGCGCACAGGATAGGCGCGCTGAGCTGCTTCGAGGAGTTCCTGGACCCGCTCCCGCAGCCGCCGGGTGATCGCGCCCGCGTACTGGTCAGTGGGTGCCTCCACCGGCTCGCCGACCCGGATCGTCACCGGAATGTGGTTGCGCTTGAAACTGCGCGGCCGGCCCTTGGTCCACAGCCGCTGCGTCCCCCACAGTGCCATGGGGATCAGCGGTACGCCGGCCTCCTGGGCCAGCCGGGCAGCGCCCGACTTGAAGCTCTTCAGCGTGAACGACTCCGAGATCGTGGCCTCGGGGAACACGCCGACGATCTCGCCGGAACGCAGCGAGGCCAGAGCGTGCGCATATGCGGCCTCGCCCTGCTTGCGGTCGACGGGGATGTGCTTCATGCCGCGCATCAGCGGGCCCGAGACCTTGTGCCGGAAGACCGATTCCTTCGCCATGAAGCGGACGAGACGCTTCTGCGGCAGCGCCGCGAGCCCGGTGAAGATGAAGTCCAGATAGCTGATGTGGTTGCTGACCAGTACCGCGCCACCAGTCTTCGGGATGTGCTCGGAACCCTGAGTGTCGATCTTCAGGTCGAGCGCCTTGAAAAACGTACGAGCGGCGCCGATGACCGGCCGATAGACGAGTTCTGCCATCTGGGGAAGACCCTTCTTCAGCGCCTGAGGAGGGTTCTCCCGGCGGAAGTTACGCAGCCGTAGGTTTGCGGCGTTGCGCCGATCGTGCCCCATGCGCGACGCGGTGGCCAGTCTCCGAGGGCGCGGGCCGCGAGATTCTCGTCACGTCGGACCACTGGGAATGTCTCGGTGCCCGGTGGTGCTGACCTCTTGCGAAGAGTTCTGACAGGAGGCCAAAGGTGGACGGGCGGACACACGAGGGAACGCTGGACGTGGCCCAACTCGGCGCGGAATTGGGGGATCGGGCAACTCTTGTACAGTTCTCCAGCGCGTTCTGCCAGCCCTGCCGGGCCACCCGCCGCACTCTCGACGAGGTGGCGCGCATGGTGGACGGCGTCGCCCATGTCGAAATCGACGCCGAGGCGCATCTCACTCTCGTGCGCGAACTGGAGATCAGCCGGACGCCGACCGTGCTGGTCCTCGACGCCACCGGCCGGATCGTCCGCCGGGCCGTCGGGCAGCCGCGCACCGCCGATGTCGTCGCCGCACTGGGACAGGCGATGTGACGGACCGTGACGCATCTCCCACATTACGGAACGCTCTTGACTGCACCCACCCCACATCGTCAGTCTGACGCTATGCCCCCAGAGCTCCTCCTCCATGGCCGGGTCCATGTGGATCTCGTCCGCAACGCGAGTGCGCGCTGTCCGGGTGCCTGAGCAAGCACGGCCCCGTACGCCTCCTCCGCAGAAGGACATCTCCATGACGGCTTCGCCCGGGCTCGGTACCTCCCGCACGGCATCCCCTGAACTCCTCCGCTCGGTCTTCCGTCAGCACGCCGCCGGTGTGGCAGTGATCACCGCCGCAGGTGACAGGCCGGTCGGCTTCACCGCAACCTCTCTCAACTCCGTCGCCGCCGAGCCGCCGCTGATCTCCTTCGGTGTGGGGACCTCGTCCTCCAGCTGGCCGGTCGTGGCCGAGGCCGAGCACGTCGGCATCCACATACTCGGTGAACACCAGCAGGAGCTGGCCGCCACTTTTGCCCGCAGCGGCGCCGACCGGTTCGGCCCGTCCACCTGTTGGCGCAGTGGACCCGAGGGTGTGCCGGTGCTCGACGGTGTGCTGGCGTGGCTGGTCTGCCGCGTGGTGGCCCGGATCCCGGCGGGGGACCACCGGATCGTGATCGCGGAGGCCGTGGTCGGCGACCCCGCCGGAGGCGGCCGCCCGCTGCTGTATCACCAGGGCCGTTTCACCGCTCTGCGGGACTGAGAACTCCCAAGCGGCACATGGGCGCCGCACGTTGGCCAGATCACAGTTCCAAGCGCTTGCTCATGGGTAAAACACTGGGTGTACTGGCTAGTAATATTTCCTTCGGAGCGTCGGTCGCCCCGACCGGAAACCGCCCCATCAGGCGCCTATGCTGCGTGCATCAAGGCAGCCCAGAAATGACGATGCAGTAGGAGAGCCGGCGTGAGCTTGAGGATCGTTGTCTGTGTGAAGTACGTGCCCGACGCCACCGGCGACCGGCACTTCGCTGATGACCTGACGGTG
>NZ_JBEOYU010000030.1:0-73052 GCF_040297265.1 Streptomyces sp. NPDC001832 | reverse complement strand
TGGAGGTCATCGATCACAACGGAGCTTCGCCTGTATCAGTCACACCCTCGCTGACCAGCACGTTCACGAGGCCAAACGACCTTGCAACAGCCCTGGCCGCTGGACAGCGGCGACCCCCAGGCCCGGGAATCACGCCCCGGCGAGCAATCGACCTCTAGGATCCCTTTGCGTAAGGGCGTTGCTCCATCCCGCAAGGAAATCCGAGAGAGCCCTTTCGCCTAGCAGCGGATACAAATGCGCCGGCAGCCCCTCTTGCGGATAGATGATCTGAGTCATCCCGTCGGGACATCCCAGGTCCGACCAAACCGAGTCGAGGGTCTCGAATTTCTCTACCGGGTCGCGAATTTCGTTCGCCGCGACAACCGTGAAGTAGTACTGCCAGACTTCACCTGAGTCGTCGCGCTCGTACCTGGACAGTCGAAACGCCAGATCCCGGATTTGGTCCACCTCATCCGAAAGAAGCGAAGTCATCTCCAGCTCCTCCGGAACCAGGGGAACCCTATTTCGGGCCAACCCATCGATCACCTTGGCCAGGAGTTGCACGTCAATGAGCCCATTGCGATACCCGTATGCAAGCTCTCCCGGATATGGGAATCCAGGATCCAGGAAGATGTCCGCCTTGAACCTGGGCCATACCTCACGCATGCAACGCCACCTCCAGTCACCGACGAGGCTCGAATGCCTCATGTACAAGAACGCCTCGCGGATCGACGATCCAGTGAAATATGCCAGACTTCCCGTTTACCTCACCAGGCACCGACGCGTGGAGCATTGTGTCTGGGTTCATTGGATCTCTCTGTGCCTGGCGCCAGACTGTTCCATGCTCGGCGATCTGGTCTTGCATGTATATGGGAGCCCGATGGTAGGGGTCTGACTTCTTCGCAGCTGAACTGCCGCGAGGCGCGTTCTGAATTACGTCCTGCGCCTCCTGCGAGGTGGGCAAATGATGCAGGTTCGGCGCGACAGTGCAGTTATGCACCAGGACCGGAGTAGCCCCCGCCAGCACATAGTACGTGTGGACGCCGGTGACGGTGAGGTTGTGGACTCGTTCGTTGCGGTGGCTGTCGTCGATCGCGGTGATCTGGGTCCAGGTGCCCGATGAGGTCTGGAGCCACATGCCCGGCTTGAGCTGTTGGGCCTTGACCCACTTGCCCGCGTCCGGGAGCCAGAAGAGGTGTGCCGAGGTTGAGGTGATCTTGCCCGGCTTGGCCTGGCCGTCCTTGCCGTCGGGGTCGACGGTGAGGGTGACCAGGTGCTTGTCGCTCTTGTGGTTACGGGTGTCGGTGACTTCGCGTGCCCTGGTGTCGCCCGTCTCCGGGTCGGTGGCCAGGACCTGCTCGCCGACGTTCAGGTCCTCGATGTTCTTGCTGGACCCGTCCGCCATCACCACGCGCGTGCCCGGCACGAAGCTGTTCTTGCAGCTCGGTGCCGCCTGCGGCGTAGCCGCTGGTGCGTCCTTCGGTGCGGCCGGTGCCGCGGGTGCCGCCTTCGCGGTGTCGGCCACGTTGTCTGCGGCCTTCACCGTGTCGGCCACGTTGTCCGCGGTTTTCGCGCCGTCGGAGATGGCGTCGACGGCCTTGACCGTCTTGGACGCCAGCCGTGCCCCGGTAACCGCGCTGCCCGCGAACGGGATCATCCCCGCCGCGGAGAGACCCGCGTCGACCCAGTTGCCCTCGGCCGCGTACCAGATCGCGTTCGCACCGTCGGCGATCTCGCCGATCACCGGGACCTGACCCGCGACGTCCAGCACCGCGTGCCCGATGTCCGAGATCGAGATGTCGACGCCGAAGAGGTGACCGTCCAGCTCCACGAAGGCGATCGGGTTGCCGCCCGCGAACGCGTACCGGTTGCCCGTGTACGGGTCGCTGCCCAGCGTCATGTCCGCCAGTGCGCCGTTGTACATGTCCCGCGTCAGGAACCGGTTCAGTCCCGGGTCGTAGTTGCGGAACCCCATGTCGTACGTGCCCGACGCGGCGTCGTAGCGCTTGCCGTTGTACCGGTACTCGTTGTACGGCTCCGCCGCCGGGTTCTGGGCGTCCGGCTTGTCCGCGCCGGTGAAGAGCTTCGACTCGTCCGAGCCGTACGCGGTGTATCCGTACGTCGCCCGGGTCGTGCCATCGTCCTTCGTGATCGCCTCGACGTCACCCTTGGGGTGGTAGGTGTACTGCGAGTACTCCTCCTGGATCCACCGATCGGTGATGGGCCGTGGGAAGGGCTGACGCAGAGAGGTGCCCGCTGAGCTGGGATGATGGGAGTTCTCACGCTTCCATCAGGCCCGACCAGCAAGGCACCTCGTAAGTGAAATCCTCCCACAGCTCAGCGGCGACGTTCGCCGCCTTTGACGATCCGAACCTGCTCGCGCACGGCGGGCTGGCGCCTGCGGTCCGACTGGCCGAGCGGTGTGGCTTGCCCGAGCTGGTCCGCACCAGGGTCCGCCTGGACCAAGCGGGCAACGGGGCCGGGGCCGCACCGGACGCGAAGGTGATGTCGCTGGTCACCGCGATGCTCGCGGGCGCGGACAGCATCGACGACACCGACGTACTGCGGCACGGCGCGATGGCCAAGGCGTTCGCCGGGATGCGTGCCCCCTCCACCCTCGGCAGTTTCCTGCGCGCGTTCACCTGGGGCCATGTGCGCCAACTGCAGTCCGCCGTCAGCGCTTTCACTTGCCGACTGGCCGGGCACTGCCAGTTGCTGCCCGGCGCGGACCAGGTGGTCTACCTGGACATCGACTCCAAGGTGAAGCAGGTCTACGGCGCCGCCAAGCAGGGTGCCGAACACGGCTATACCAAGGTCCGCGGCCTGCACTTCCAGATCGTCGTCGCCTCCACCCCGCTCGCCGCCCCGGTCATCGTCGCCGAACGGCTGCGCAAGGGCTCGGCCGGCTCCGCCAAGGGCGCCGCCACGCTGATCGCCGAGGCCATCAAGGCCGTGCGGGCCATGGGCGCCACCGCCATGGTCGTTGTCCGCGCCGACTCGGCGTTCTTCTCCCACAAGGTCGTCGCCGTCTGCCGCCGCCACAAGGCCCGTTTCTCCCTGGCCGTCGCCCAGCGCAAGAAGGTCCGCGAACTCATCACCACCATCCCCGAGACCGCCTGGACGCCGATCAAGTACCCCAAGGCGATCTGGGACAAGGACGAGGAGCGCTGGATCTCGGACGCGGAAGTCGCCGAGGTCGAGTACACCGCGTTCACCGGCAAGGCAAAGAAGTACCGCGCCACCGCCCGGCTCCTGGTCCGCCGGGTGCGGCGGCTGAACGACACCCATATCCCGGACGGGCAGGGCGAGTTGTTCAAGGTCTGGCGCTTCCACGCGGTGTTCACCGACAGCTCCTACACGCTGGTCGAAGCGGAGCGGTGCCACCGCGCGCACGCCATAGTGGAGCAGGTCTTCGCCGATCTGGAGGACTCCGCACTGGGCCATCTGCCGTCGGGGAAGTTCACCGCGAACGCCGCCTGGCTCACCCTGGCCGTGCTCGCCCACAATCTCACCCGCGCCCTGGGCACGCTCGCCTCGGCGTTCCATGCCAAGGCCCGCACGGACACCATCCGCCGCCAACTCCTGGCCGTCCCAGCACGGTTGGCTGCCCGAGCCCGCACCCTGACCTTCCACCTGCCCGAACGCTGGCCGTGGCAGGACGCCTTCACCAGCCTGCGGATGGCAGTCGGCTGCAAGCTACGGACCTGATCCGCTCAGCAGACCCGCCCACCCACGACCAAGGACCTCGGAGACCCCGCCACCGGGACGGCCACCTGGCACTCACCCCTGCCTACCAGCGGAAACCCGCCTGGAACCTCGTGCTGAAATCACCCGAAACCGCCTACCGGAATGGCGTCGGTGGATTCAGGCTCACTCGTCGTACCGTCGCCACCGGCATCAATTCGCCGGGCTTCGGCCCCACGGGACTCGGCAGGAATTCATGGTCGCGGGAACAGCCGAATGGGGATCCCTTTCCCGGTGCCGGTCATCGCGGCCGGGCACCGAGCCGGGCCAGGACGTCCTGCGGGGCGTCGGCCCGCCCACTCGTTGATCGCCGTGAAGCTCCTCGCCCCGGTCACCACGGCGGAGCAGGCGCTCAGCAACACTGCCACGAAGGGGTGACGCTTCCCGCGCCGGCACCGTGGATCGGCCGGCGTGGCCAGCCGATCGGCCAGCGGACCCATCGCGCGGTGCTGACGGGTGGGCGACTTGACCAGGCAGACGGTGCGAGACTGAGGGCACATCAAAGCTCCGTTGCGCGAAGGGGACTTGGCAAGGTCACCTCCACAACGGAGCCTCGTTTCGTCCGGTCGCGGACCCTCCCGGCATCGTCACACCGCCGTAACCTGCACGCTCACGACATCACCGTGACTTTGCAATCGCCCTGGGTGGGGCCCTGCTCTCGCCGGAATCGGCGGAAACAGGGCCCCCTTCATTCACCTACTGTCAGCCGGTGCGTTGATGGCGCTTAGCCATCGCTGCGCTGTGACGCGCGAACTGCTCCTCGCCGAGGCCCCGCATTCCGAGGTCGCGGTAAAGCTGTTCCACAGTGTCGTTGACCAGCAGGTCCGGATGCGCGCGGGTCAGTTCCTCCAGCACGTCTCTTCCGAAACGGAGGACCGCCCTGAGCAGTTCCAAGTAGGTGCACGAGGCGGATGCCCCGGTGGAGAGGTGTCGCAGCGACACGTCCGGACCGGACAGTGCGAGCCGGGTCGGACCGGCCCGCTCGGCCAGTTCCATCTCGGTCGTGCCGTCCAGCGCCAGGGCGTCCAGCGAATACCTCCAGGAGAAAAGGAAGTCGAAGACCGGAACGTGCCGGTAGTGGAACTCGACTCCATCAATCTCGAGCGAGATGTCCCCGAAGAAGCTTCGCTCGCGGATCTGCCATTCCGGCAGGTTCACGAGATCGCTGAGCACTCCACGGGCGAGGATCTTGGCTGCTTCCCCGCCGTCGCCCACCGGTACCCAGGTGAAGGCGACGTCTCTGCGGCCTTCGCCGCTGTTGTCGTTTACATCCATGCTAGTTCCCGAAATCGATGGGATTGTAGGGGTAGGCGTCACGCAGCGAGCCGTCCGGATTGAGGACGACCTCGACATCGTAGATGTCGTACTCGCCCTGCCGCTGACCTGCGACACCGACGCGGTCGATACCCAGCTCGTCGAGCAGCTCATCACCGATTTCCGCACGGTGGATTGTGCCCGTCCTGTTCTGGGTGTTGGGCACCCCGGTCGGGTCCTGCTGGAGGACATCATCGATCACACGGGTGCGAGCGTCCCAGTCCATGGTCCAAGCCGTGCCGTCCGGACCCCTGTCCGGGCCGCCGACGGTGTGCTTGCTGTCGATGTAACTCTTGACCTCATCGGTGATGGTGACGCCGCCGCTCGAGGAAGAGCCACCGCTACCGCCACCGCCACCGCCACCGCCGCCGGTGCTCTCCATGCGGGCGATGCTGTCGCCGAGGCCCATCGCACCGTGGACGGAGACAAACGCGCCCGCCGTGATGAGCCCGGCGCCGCCGACCACGCCGGCCGCGCTGGCGATGCAGACCGTGCCGAGGGTGGGAATGGCTCCTGCCACGCACCCGCCCACGGAGCCGGCCACCAGGGCGGCTCCGCCGAACATGCTGCCGACTCCGCCGGCCATTTCGAGCAGGCTGCCACCCGCGTCGAGCAACGCGTCGGAGTTGTGGTCTGCCCAGTCCAGTGTCGAGTCCAGGGCCTCCCCGCCGGCGTCGACCGCGTCCTCGCACCAGCCCCAGCCGAAGCAGTGCCCGTCCAGCTCGACACGGCTGACGGGGTTGCCGCCGGTGAAGGCGTAGCGGTTGCCCGTGTACGGGTCGCTGCCGAGGCCCATGTCGGCCAGAGCGCCGTTGTACATGTCACGGGTGGTGAAGCGGTTCAGGCCCGGGTCGTAGTTGCGGAAGCCCATGTCGTAGGTGCCGGACTGGGCGTCCCAGCGCTTCGCGTTGTAGCGGTAGGGGTTGTACTCCTCCTTGCCCGGAGCGGCCGGGTCGGGCTTGTCCGCACCGGTGAACTCCGACGCGTCGTCGGAACCGTAGGCGCTGTAGCCGTACGTGGCCTTGGTGTCGCCGGCGCCGTCGGTCAGCGTCTCCACGTCGGTGTGGCTGTTGTAACCGTAGAACGAGTCCTCGGTCGTGCCGTCCGCGTTGTGCTTGATCTGCGAGAGCCGCTCGCCCCACGGGCTGTACTGGTAGGACTTGGTCAGCTCGCCGGCGACCTCTTCGTTCAGCACCTCGCTCGACACGCCGAGGTAGGCGAACTCGGTCGTCTTGCCGCCCGCCGTCTTCGAGGTGGTCCGGTCCAGCGGGTCGAAGGCGTACGTGGTCGACTTCAGGGCACCCGTGTCGTCCATCTTCTGGGACTCGACGACGTGGTCGAATCCGTCGTAGACGGTGCGGGAGACGACCTGCCCGCCGCTGGTGACCGACTCCTGGCGGCCGAACGGGTCGTAGGTGTAGTCGGCGGTCAGCCCCGAGGTCGACGCGGACTGCAGCCGGTTGCGGTCGTAGTGGAAGGTCGTCGACGTGCCCTTGACCGTCTGGCTGATGACGTTGGCGTTGTCGTCGTGGACATACGTCTCCGTGCCCGCGCCGTTGCCCGTCTTGACCGTCTTGGCCAGCCTGTCGCCCGGGTCGTAGGTGTAGTCGGTGGTTGAGTCGAGGTACGCCGCGTGGTTGTCGGCGTTCATCTTCTTCGCCACGTCCTGCGCCTTGTTGCCATTGGCGTCGTAGGCGTAGGTGTGCGAGGTGACGAGCGTGCCGTTCGGCTTCTTCTCCGACGTGGACTTCAGCGCACCGTCGAGGAAGTAGCCGTAGTCGACGGTGTTGTCGTTGGCCTTGGTCTCCTTCAGCTTCTGGCCGCGGGCGGTGTACGTGTAGGACGTCACCTTCGGCGAGGAGTCCGTGGCCGTCTTCCCGACCGTGACGGTCTTGACCAGGTCACGCAGGTCGTAGGCGTACGCGGAGTGCTGGTCGGGATGAGTGATCGTCTCCGTCAGACCGTTGGCGTCGTACGTGTAGGACGTCGCCTTCTTCTCCTGGCCGGTCAGGGCCTCGGTCACCTTCTGGACCTGGTTGAGGCCCGTGTAGGCGATCGTGTAGGCGTCGACCTTCGCACCGGAGGAGGTGTCGTCGATCGACGTCATGTTGCCGTTGACGTCGTACGCGTAGGAGAAGCTGTGCTTCTCCGTGTCGGTCTCGCCGGCGGTGTCCCGGACCAGCTTGACCGCGTCGGCCACCACCGTGCCGCCGCTGTTCTGCGACAGCTTCAGTTCGGCCGCGTTGCCCTGGGTGAAGGTGTACGAGCCCAGGCTGACCCAGGTCTCGGCGGCGGCGGTCTGGTCCCTGGTCACGTCCACCGTGCCGGTGGCGTGCTTGACCGTGTACTTCGCCGACGTCGTGGCGCCCGTGACCTTCGGGTACTTCACGTACGCGGTGTACGTGCCGTCCTTGGGAATGTTGAGCTTCCACGCGAAGGCGTCGGTGCCGGTGCCGGCGGCGTGGGTGCGGTGGTCGTAGCCGTGCTGGCCGGTGACGTCACCCGTGGCAAACCGCGCCTCTGGGAGCCCCGTCGCCTGCGGTTGCGACTGTTCTCCGCTGCTGCCCAACTCATCACCACCGCCCGCCAACGGCACCTACGATTCGCCCACCACTGGCCATGGACCGACGTGATCACAGACGCGATCAGACGGCTCGAAACCCTCCCGAACCCAGGCTGACCAGCAACAACCCGTCCCGACGAGCAGAAAAACCACCGACCGGAACCGTGGAATCCGGCGCACACCCGATGCGGCGATCGGGCCACCTGCACGCCCGCACACGCTCCACAACGAGGAATTGGCCGCCAGCCGAAGCTGACGACCAATCACGAAAGATCGAGGCTAACCTTACTTTCACGATGCCCTTCCTGGGGCGGACCTCTTCTCGCGCGCGAGAGCACAAAATGAAGGCACGCCAATTACGCCGACCCGAGTTTTCGGGCCGGCTATGGGGTGAACTTGCGTCACCCCTGGCCAGGGGCATGGCGATGTCTAGTCAACCCAAAGGCGCCACGTCAACCCTCAGGACAATTCGGATACGTCCGCTTCTTCCGCGTGCTCGCGCACACCGGATCTCCTGGTGTATAACCGCCCGGTTCTGAAATACGCGCCGATCGAAAGCCGGACCCCCATGCCACAACCGACGGAATCCACGGAATCAGCCAAGCCCGCGGAAACGACCGAAATTGTCGAAAGCCCCGAGGTTTCGACGGACACCCCAAGGGGAACCGACCGGCGCGCAATCGCCATAGCCGCGGCCCTCCTCCTCGCCTGCGGCGGTCTCATCGGCTACGGCATCCTCGACACCCCCGACAAGCCGAAGCCCCGCGCGGTCCCCACCGCCGAGGTGACCTACGAGGTCACCGGTAAGGGCACCGCCGAGATCTCCTACCTGGCCCGCAGCGAGGTCGGCAACGCCACGGTCGTCTCCGACGTAGCACTGCCCTGGAAGAAATCGGTCCAAGTCCCGCTCGGCAAGGCCCCCGTGGTCAACATCACCCTGAACGAACAGGGCGGCCAGGCCAGCTGCACCCTGGCCATCCGTGGCAAGCACGTCCAACGCGCCACCGTCATGGGCGAATACGGCCGTGCCACCTGCACCAGCGAACTGCCCGCGGCGGACGGAAGTACCGGCTGACGCCCGACCGGGAGGCGGCCTCCCGGTCGAGGCTCACCCTGTGCCGGGCCCTCGTACCATTATCGACGTGCAACGCCTCGTAGGTCCTCCACGAGCGGGACAGGTCACGCGGATGGCAGTCCGGGTGGGTTCGGCACGGGGTGGTGCGAATGGTGACCGCTGATCTTGTACTTTCCGTTCGGCAAGTACACGAATGGAGAGTGCTTAATGTCAGGTTTCGGGTGGAAGCTGCACGGGGATGGCCGGCATCTGAAACCAGGCGAGGTCGTCAAGCCCGACGAGCGGCTCACCTGGACCCGCACGGTCGGGTTGGGTGCGCAGCACGTCGTCTCGATGATCGGTGCCTGTTTCGTCGCCCCGGTGCTCATGGGGCTCAATCCGAGCCTTGGCCTCATGGCCTCGGGTGTCGCGACCTTGCTGTTCCTGGTCATCACGCGCGGACGAGTCCCGAGCTACCTGGGATCGTCGCTCTCCTTCGTCGGTGTCGCCGCTGTCATCGGAAGCCAGGGCGGTGGGCCGGCGGAACTCACCGGCGCCCTGTTCGTGGTGGGCCTCGCCCTGGCCGTGGTCGGTGTCGTGGTCCAGTTCCTGGGCGCGCGGGTCGTCCATGCGGTGTTGCCGCCGGTGGTCACTGGTGCCGTGGTCATGCTGATCGGCTTCAACCTCGCTCCGGTGGCTGCGGGGACCTACTGGCCGCAAGACCAGTGGACGGCGCTCGCCACGATGCTGTTCACCGGCCTCGCGCTCGTCGTCCTGCGCGGATTCTGGTCACGTATCGCCATTTTCCTGGGGCTGGTCTTCGGTTACGCGCTCTCCTGGATCCTTGACCTCACCCTGGGCAAGATCCACTCCGCCGATGCCGGCGGCAAGGTCGTGGACCACTGGCGTCTCGACCTGAGCTCGGTCAAGGACGCCGCCTGGATCGGCTTCCCTGACATGCACGCGCCCTCGTTCAGTGCGTCGGCGATCGTCGTCGCCCTCCCTGTCCTGATCGCTCTGGTGGCCGAGAACACCGGCCACATCAAGGCGGTCGGCGAGATGACCGGCGACCCCCTCGACGACAAGCTCGGCACTGCCATCGCCGCGGACGGCGCGGCCACCATGCTCTCCACGGTTGCCGGTGGCCCCGCCACGACCACTTACGCCGAGAACATCGGCGTCATGGCCGCCACCCGCGTCTACTCGACCGCCGCCTACATGTGCGCCGCGTTCTTCGCGCTCTTCTTCGGTCTGTGCCCGAAGTTCGGGGCGTTTGTGGCTGCCATCCCGGGCGGCGTGCTGGGCGGCATCACCGTCATCCTCTACGGCATGATCGGTCTGCTCGGCGCTCAGATCTGGGTCCGCAACAAGGTTGACTTCAGTCAGCCGCTCAACCTGATTCCGGCTGCAGCCGGCGTCATCGTCGGCATCGGCGACGTGTCGCTGAAGATCACTGACAACTTCGAGCTCAGCGGCATCGCCCTCGGCACCCTTGTGGTGCTCACCGGCTACCACTCCCTCCGTTGGCTCTCCAAAACAGCGGCCACGCCGCATGGAGCGCTGCTGGACGAGGGCACGACGAGGTACGACGACTCGGCGATTTGACGTGCTCCCTGGTCTGAAGTCCAGGGATTCCGGCCTGGGTCGTCTGACCCTTCCGAGGGCTTCCTGCTTCAACGCGCTGTGCGGGCACGTGTGCCCGTCTTACCGGCACTCCACAGGCGTTTAGCGTCTCCACCCGTCCAGTGGCGACGATTCGGCGTCCTTCGAACAGGACGTTACGTGCCGCGTTGTGGTCGCGGTCGTGCACGGTCCCACACTCCTTGCACGTCCACTCGCGGACGTGCAGGGGCTTGGGTCCGTCCCGGAATCCGCAGGCCGAGCAGACCTGAGAGGACGGGAAGGCCCGGTCCACCCTGGCGAAGGTACGGCCGTGCAGAGCCGCCTTGTACTCCAGCATGCCGACGAACACGGACCATCCCGCGTCGTACACGGACTTGGCAAGCCGGGTGCGCCCGAGACCGGACACCGCGAGGTCTTCCACGTACACCGCTTGGTTGTCGCGAATGATCTGCGTGGATACCTTGTGGTGCCAGTCCCGGCGCCGGTCGGCCACCTTGGCGTGCTGGCGTGCAACCCTGATACGGGCCTTGGCCCGGTTCTTCGACCCCTTGGCCTTACGGGACAGCTCCCGCTGAAGGCGCTTGAGCTTCTTCTCCGCCCGGCGCAGAAAGCGCGGGCTGTCGATCTTCGTCCCGTCGGACAGGACCGCGAAGACGGACAAGCCGAGGTCGAGACCGGCGTCGGTCTCCAGGCCGGGCAGGATGTCCGGCTCGGTGTCCACGACGAAGCTGAGGAAGTACCGGCCACAGCTGTCCTTGGTGACGGTCAGGGACGTGGGCGCGGCCGGAAGCCGGCGGGACCACTTGACCTTGAGGTTGCCGACCTTGGCCACATACACCATGCCGTTCTCCGTCAGGGAGAAGGCGTTGGTGTTGAGGCGGATCGACTGCCGGGTGTCCTTCTTCGATTTGTAGCGGGGAGGGCCGGCCTTGCGGCCCTGCCGCTTGCCCTCGAGGCTGTCGAAGAAGTTCTTGTAGGCGGTGTCCAGGTCCCGCAGGGACTGTTGCAGGACGACCGCCGACACGTCGGCGAGCCAGGCGCGTTCCTCGGTGCGCTTGGCCTGGGTGATACGAAGCCGGGACAGCTCGGCCGACTTCACATACGGCAGCCCGGCCGCGTGCGCTTCCTTCCGGTCGCGCAGGCAGTCGTTCCACACCACGCGGGCGCACCCGAACGCATTCGCCAGCGCACGGCGCTGGGAGGCGTCCGGGTAGGCCCGGTAGTTGTAGCGGAGCTGCATATCCAAGACCCTACTACGATTGGTCTCATGGATATCCAGAACGATTATAGGCTTGGCAGGCATGTGGTTTCGGCGATGCATGTGCACTTGGTCTTCGTAACGAAGTACCGGAGCGGGGTGTTCAACGACGAGATGCTGACGCGCTGCGAAGAGATCATGCGCAAGGTCTGCGAGGACTTCGAAGCGGAGCTGAAGGAGTTCAACGGCGAACGTGATCACGTCCACCTGTTGGTGCACTACCCGCCCAAGGTCGCCGTCTCGAAGCTGGTCAACAGCCTCAAGGGCGTCTCCGCTCGCCGGATACGGCAGGAATTCACCGGCCGGGCGCGGGCGGCGCTGCTTCAGCCGCCGTTCGCGCCCGCCCCCCTGCTGGGCGAGGTGCGGGCGGATTCGACGCAAACACCGCCGGTCAACCTGGAAGGAACTCCGCAACCGCTATTGCGGCGGCGGATGGTAACCCGCCAGTGAGAACAGAGAGCTGTACGACCCCGAGAAGGCAGGAACGACCCGCTACCGGTATCGGGGCTCCGTTATCCCGACTCCCTGGCCTGTCACGGGATGAGAAAATCCAACACGCGGCTCACTACGGGACTTGCGGAGAGCCCGGTGCATTGAAAGGGACTGCCCGCCGGGTTCGGGAAGCCGTCCGGGGAAACGGACCGGCCGAAAGGCCGGAACCGCGCCCCGGACCGACTTTCACCGACCGGCCACACACGAGCTCGTAGCGTTCATCGACGAGCACCAGGACCGCTTCGGCGGCGTCGAGCCGATCTGCAGGACGCTCACCGAGCACGACTGCAGCATCGCCCCTTCCGCCTACTACGCGGCGAAGAAGCGCGCAGGCCGGCCCCTCGGCCCGGCTGGTCCGGGATGCCGGACTCAAGGGGCTGATCCGAGAGGTCTACCACGCCAACTTCCGTGTCTATGGGGCCCGCAAAGTCTGGCGCGAGCTGGCAGGGCCACACCGTGGCCCGGTGCACCGTCGAGCGCCTGATGCGCGAGCTCGGTATCGCCGGCGCCGTCCGCGGCAAGAAGGTGATCACCACGAATCCGGACCACTCTGCCGAGCGGGCACCGGACTTGCTGGACTGCGACTTCGTCGCATCGGCGCCTAACCGCAGCTGGGTGGCCGACTTCACGCACGTGAAGACCTGGTCGGGCATCATCTACGTCGCGTTCGTCGTGGACACCTTCTCCCGCCGGATCGTCGGATGGGCTGCCGCCACGACGAAAAGAGGCCCGGCTCGTCCTGGACGCACTGGACGGGAGCAATGTGTCATCGGCATAAGGGAGTTGCTGGGGCGCTGCGCTACGTTGAAGGCGTGACTGACATCGAATCGCGCATCGACACGTCCCGGCCGCATACCGCCCGGATATGGAACTACTGGACCGGCGGCAAGGACAATTACCCGGTCGATCGAGAAGCCGGCGACCGGATAGCGGAGCTGCATCCCGGGATCGGGGAGTACGCGAAAGCGGACCGGCTGTTCCTGGGGCGGGCGGTACGGTATCTGGCCGAACAAGAGGGCATCCGGCAGTTCCTGGACATCGGGACGGGGCTGCCGAGCGCCGACAACACACACGAGGTCGCCCAGCGTGTAGCCCCCGACGCGCGTGTCGTGTACGTGGACAACGACCCGCTCGTGCTCGCTCATGCCCGCGCGCTGCTCGTCGGGACTCCCGAGGGGCGAACGGACTACCTGGATGCGGACCTGCGGGACGTCGACACGATCCTGGCCGCCGCTTCGAAGACGCTCGACCTCTCGCAGCCGGTCTCGCTGATACTGCTCGGGGTCGTCATCTTCATCGAGGACGACGAGGCGTCGTACGCGATCGTCCGCCGCCTCATGGACGCGCTCGCACCCGGCAGCCACCTCGTCCTGTCCCACACGGTCACTCACCCCGACATGCCGGACGTCGACGCGGCAGTGGCGTTCTGGAACGAGCACGGCACCCCGAAGCTCACCCAGCGGACCCCTGCTGCCGTCGCGCGCTACTTCGACGGCCTGGAACTACTCGAGCCCGGGGTGGTGTCGTGCTCCGCGTGGCGGCCGGAGACACCGACGCCGGACGTTGCGATGTACGCGGGCGTCGGCCGCAAGTGAGGGCGGGCGCGGGCGGTCTGTACGTCCGTACGCCAGGACCAGCGTGTCGAGCACCGGCCGCGTACACCAGCGGGAAAAGGATGTGCGCGTGACAGCGCGCCCGGACCGCGGTGATGTGGCCCCGGTGCGGTACGGGACCAGCCCCACATCCGAGACGGCTAAGGGCTCCAGCAACTTCAAGTTGAAACGTGCTCAATGACCGGCCGTGCTGCTGTAGCGCCAACAACAGGCGGGTTGATGCAGGCGGAATGCCGCCATGTCACAAATCCGCCGGGCCCGGCCCATTGCTGCGCACTGGTTCCGACTGCGAGATTCCGGGACGGGCTCGCGACCGAGCCGGGACACGTGACCAGAAGGAGCAGCGTGAGACGCAAGCGACCCCAACCACTCACTACGGTCGGCGCAGCGGTGTTGGCAGCTACGGTCCTGATGATCGGCCAGCCGCCCTTCGCCGCGGCAGCGACGGACAGCCCGGGGAGCGACGGACGGGGGACGAGCGTCCCGCGGGTGCCCGTTGCGGAGCCGTCGCCGGCGGCCGACGATCCGTATCAGCCGCCCACGGACGACAAGGGATTCCAGCCGCTGGACGCCACGGCGTCCGTCGGCAGAAGTTCGGAGAAGCTCGGCGTCCACGACACCCAGGTGCTGCAGCAGGCGCAGGCCACCAAGACCAAGACCGTCACGGTGATGCTGCTCGCCAAGTCGAGCAACACCAAGGAGGTAACGGCGGCCGTCGCCAAGGCCGGCGGCGCCGTAGGCAAGGTCCAGCCCGAGATCGGCTACGTGCGGGCCACTGTTCCGACCGGCAAGGTCCAGAGCCTGGCCGCGCTCCCGGTGGTGAAGGCCATCGATCTGGACAAGACGTTCCGTGTGCCGAGCCCGGAGCTGGGCAACGCCGTCAGCCCGGCTGGAGCCGAGGCGAGGGCTGCTCATCCGGCGGCGCCGAACGCGACCACGCCGGCCGACAATCCGTATATGCCGGTCAACGACATCGGTGCCGTCGATTTCGTTGCGGCGCACCAGAAGTGGGACGGGCGTGGGATCACTGTCGGAGTGCTCGACACCGGCGTCGACCTCGATCATCCGGCCCTGCAGAAAACCAGCGACGGGCGGCCGAAGGTGGTCGACTGGGTGACGGCCACCGATCCGGTGACGGACGGCGATGGAACCTGGGTGCAGATGAAGAAGGCAGTGACTGGTCCCCGGTTCGACTACGCCGGGGCCACATGGACGGCCCCGGAGGGATCATTCCAACTCGGCCTGTTCTACGAGATGAGCACCACCCACAGCGATTTCGGTGGCGATCTCAACAACAATGGCTCCACCAACGATAGGTTCGGCGCGCTGTACGACCCGCAGACCCACCGGGTGTGGGTGGATGCCGACGGCGACCACGACTTCACCGATGCGCCGGCGATGCTGCCATACGGCCAGCAGCGGCAGATCGGCCATTTCGGTACCGAAGATCCGCGAACCGCTGTTACCGAGCGGATTCCGTTCGTCGTGGACTACCGCGACAACGTCGACCTGTCGCCGCTGGGCGGCAGTTCCGTCGGCAAGGTGGCGAACTACGTGAACATCGGGTTGCCGTCGGGGTCGCACGGCACCCATGTCGCGGGAATCACCGCCGGCACGTCGTTGTTCGGCGGCGCGATGCACGGTGTGGCTCCCGGCGCGCAGATCGTCTCGTCCCGGGCCTGCACCTGGGGCGGCGGTTGCACAGAGGCGGCGCTCACCGAAGGCATGATCGACCTGGTCGTCAATCGCGGCGTCGATGTGGTGAACCTGTCGATCGGCGGGTTGCCGGCGCTCAACGACGGATCCGACGTGATCTCCCAGCTGTACAACAAGCTGACCGCCAACTTCGGCGTGCAGATCGTGGTGGCGGCCGGTAACGAGGGCGCGGGCACCAACACCGTCGGCTCCCCGGCGGTCTCCTCGTCGGTGCTGGCCGTTGCAGCCTCGGTGAGCAAGGAAACCTGGTGGGCCAACTACGGTTCCGCGGTCGATGCACCGCAGGGACTGTTCGGGTTCTCCTCCCACGGCCCGTCCGAGGACGGTGCGCTCGCACCCGCGGTCAGCGCCCCGGGATCGGCGATCTCCTCGATCCCCGGCTGGTTGGAAGGTGAGGCCGTGCCGGAAGCGGGCTACTCACTGCCGGTCGGCTACGGCATGGCGAACGGAACCTCTATGGCAGCACCCCAGGTGGCCGGAGCCGCTGCCCTGTTGCTGTCGGCGGCGAAGTCCCGACACGTCGAATCCGGCCCAACGGCGCTGCGCGCCGTGCTGACAGGAACGGCGACACCCATCGACGGAGTGCCGACCACCGCCCAGGGCGCCGGACTGGTCGACGTCCCGGCCGCCTGGAAGCAGCTCTCGAAGGGCGTGCGGATCGACAACTATGACGTCTCCGCTCCGGTGTGCACGGTGCTGTCGGGCAATCTGGCCACGCCGAACAGCGGCGCCGGAATCTACAACCGGTGCCTGCCCGGGTCGGGTGGGCAGCCGGTCGCGACCGGCAAGTCCTACCGGGTGACGGTGACCAGGACCAGCGGAAAGGCCGGAAGCACCAGTAGCCGGATCGGCTGGATCGGCAACGACGGCACGTTCCGGGCACCGAAGACCCTCTCGTCGCGGCGCGACGCCTCGAACACCGTGACGGTGACCGCCACTCCGGCGACGACCGGTGTGCACAGCGCGATCATGACGATCGACGATCCGACGACGGTCGGCATCGACCGGTTCGTAGCGGTTACCGTGCTGGCGGCGGATCCGTTGCGCGGCCCGACATATCAGGTCAGCAAGATCGGAACCCTTGGTCGCGCCCAAGCGACGTCGTTCCTGGTTGCGGTGCCGCAGGGCGTCGAAGCCCTGCAGATGAACCTTGACGGACTGGCCAAGGGCAGCCAGATGCGAGTCCTGCCCATCGGTCCCGACGGGATCCCGGCAGACTCCAACGCCAGCAATCACTGCTACACCGGATACAGCGATCCGACCGGATGTGATCCGCGATCCAGGGCCGTGCTGCGGCCGAAGGCGGGCATCTGGGAGTTCGTCGTGGAAGCCCGACGCACCTCCGAGACCGCCAAGAACCCCTTCGCCGCATCGATTTCATTGCAGGGAATGTCGTTTGCGCCGGACGTGACGACCTTGCCGTCGGCCACCGTGCACCAGAAGGCGTCGGTCGAGTTCACCGGGACGAACACCTGGGGCACGGCGAAGCTCAAGGCCACCGACGGTGAGCTCGGGTTCGTCCGGAACCTGTTCTCCACCGTCGCGAACGGAGAGCTCACGGCGAATCGGGTCGACGTGCCGCGGCAGTCGACGCGATTGGACCTGACGTTGACCCCACGCTCCGACGATGCCGATCTCGACATGTACATCGTCGGAGCCCGCGGCATCGCAGCCACCAGCATGAACATCGGCCCGGGCGTGGAGCGCATCGTCCTGGACGATCCGGCACCTGGCACCTACTTCGTGGTGGTGACCGGCGCCAACGTCCCGTCCGGCCCAGTTACCTTCGACTATCACGAGGAGATGTTCTCCCGCGGCATCGGGACCATCACGGCACAGTCCGACAAGGCGTTCCGGCTCGAGCCGGGACAGTCGATGCCGGTGGGCGCCGACATCGACCTGAGCGCGGTCACCCGGACGAGCGAGCCGGTGATCGGCCGGGTCCGAGTGGCCAACACGGACGGCACCATCGTCGGCGCAGCGAAGGTCAGGATCAACAGGGTCGTCGCGCCGAAGCTGGCGGCGGTGAAATGGGAAAAGCCTTTCGTCGGTGCCAAACTCACCAACAGCGGCGTCGTCGCAGGCGATCGACAGTTCAACGCCAACATGACGCCGACAACCTGGACCAAGGAGTCCGGGTTCACCAACCTGGCCCTGGGGACGGCGAAGAACGGCTCGGCGCTGGACATGAATGAGCGCCAGGAAGCGGCCGGGCTGCTCTATTACAGCGGTGAAGGAGTCACCCGGCCGACCGTGTGGGCGGCCGACGGCAGTGTGACGGACCTCGGGCTGCCGGATTGGCGGGAAAGGGCCTACGGCAGCGGGTACGCCACCGGCATCAGCGACAGCGGGACCGTCGTCGGGTTCGCGAGCCTTCAGTACCGGGAGAACGGACAGGGACACACCTACGTGGACCCGTTCAGTTGGACCAGAAACGGCGGATACACGAAGCTGGCCCACCTGTCGGACAACACCACGGAGACCCAACCGAGAGCGATCAACGCCCAAGGCACTGCGGTCGGGTCGTCGCGCAACGCTGAGGCTCGATCGCGAGCCGTCACCTGGCAGACCTCAACCGGGAAGATCACCGATCTCGGCACCCTTCCCGGGCAGTTCAACTCGGTTGCCCTGGGCGTCAACGCGGTCGGCTCGGTGGTCGGCGCCAGCGGAGACGACGCGTTCGTCTGGACGCCGGCAGCCGGAATGAAACGCTTGCCCGACTACGGGTTCAACGCCAAGGCGGAGAAGATCACCACCGACGGCTGGATCCTCGGCACCGTGGAACTGCAGCCCGACTTCGAGGTTTCGGCGCTGTGGGATCCGCAGGGCCGGCTCTGGGATCTGTCGGCAATGATCCCCGGGGACGATTGGTTCCTGCCGACCTACAGCTTCGGCATCAACGAAAACCACGATCTGATGGTCTACGGCGAAGGCGGGCCCACCGGATCCCCGTCGAGCACTGTCCTGCTGCACATACCGGATCAGATCTCGTAATAGCTCTTGCGTACCGACCGCGACCGTGTCCGGCCTGAGGCGACTCAGAGCCGGCCACGGTCGCGTGCGTACCAGCCGAGCAGAATCCGGGAGGTTCCTCGACCGGCCGGTGCCCCGCGCAGCCGCCGACTCAGAGGCGCGGCTCGGCCGCTGCCGTGCTCGGAGCGACGGCGCCCGGGGACGACACGGCCCCGCGGTCGCCCGCCCGCAGCACGCCGGCCCCCAGCACCAGGCCGAACGCCAGCACCGTCACCAGGCCGAACGACACGACCAGCGACGTCGCCTCGGCCAGTGAGCCGATCGCGGACGGGGCGATGAGCCCGGAGGTGTACGTGATGGTGGCGACGCCCGCAATCGCCTGACTCGGGTTCGGGCCGCTGCGTCCGGCTGCGGCGAAGGCGAGGGGGACGACCACGGCGACACCGAGGCCGAGGAGCCCGAAGCCGCACATCACCAGTACCGCGCTCGGTGACGCGACCACGAGCAGTCCGCCGACCGTCGCGAGGACGCCGCCGACCCGCACGGTCCTGACCGCCCCGAAGCGGTCGACGACCTTGTCGCCGACGATCCGGGCGACGGCCATCGTGAGCGCGAACGCCGTCGTGGACGCCGCGGCGAGCCCGGCGGAGGTGTCCATGACGTCCCGGAGATAGACCGCCGACCAGTCCAGGCTGGCCCCCTCCGCGAACACCGCGCAGAAGCCCACCGCGCCGATGACCAGCGCCGACTTCGGCGGCAGCGTGAAGCGCGGCGGCGGCTCCTCGTCCGGCTCGCTGCGCAGATCCAGTACGCCCTGGCAGGCGATCAGACCGAGCGCGGTGAGGACGAGAGCGGCGAGAGTGTGATGCAGCCGTGCATCGGAGCCCAGATGTGCGGCCACCGTGCCCACCGCCGAACCGACCAGGGCGCCCACGCTCCACATCCCGTGCAGCCCGGACATGATCGATTTGTTGAGGCGGTTCTCCACCTCGACACCGAGGGCGTTCATCGCCACGTCCGACATGCCGGCCGTCGCTCCGTACACGAAGAGCGCGGCGCACAGCGTCAGCAGGTTGGGTGCCAGCGCGGGCAGGATCAGCGCCAGCGTCCACAAGGCGAGCAGGCCGCGCAGCGCGGTTCTGGAGCCGAAGCGATGGCTGACCGCACCGGCCAGCGGCATCGCGAGCGAGGCGCCGATCGCCGGGAAGGCCAGGGCGAGACCGAGTTGCCCGGCACTGACCCCCGCGTGGTCCTGGATCCAGGGCACCCGGGTGGCGAAGCTGCCGGTCACCGCGCCGTGCACGGCGAAGACCGCGGCGACGGCGAACCTGGCCCGCTTCACCTGCTCCATGCCGAAGACCGTCTGTGCGGAATCCGTTGTCACCGTCGTGCCCTCCCCTGGGAATCCTCTCACCGAGGCCGCCGCCGAACGGGCCGCCGCACTGCGAACGCACCGCTCGCGAGGCGGGCGCCGCCCCGCTGCACAGTGTCGGCCTCGCCCTGCGTCCACCAACCATCCTTCCGCTGGTGGTCGGCGCCCATCTTCTCGCGGCCCTCGGTGTCGTGGGCGGAGCAGTACTCCGTCCGGGCCCGCTTGTGAGCCACTCCACAGGTGCTCGCCCGCATGGCTCATGGGCAGGCGTGGCACACTGACCGTGTACCAGCAGCAGCGCACTCCGGGGTCGGTGCAATTCCGAACCGGCGGTTATAGTCCGCGACCCGTCCGCATCCAGCGGCCGGTTGACCAGGTGAGATTCCTGGACCGACGGTTAAAGTCCGGATGGGAGGCAGTGCGCGGCGGGCCGTTTCACGGGTACGCCGCCGTCGGCGGATGGTCTTCGGGCAACCGTCCATCCGTGATTTCGGCATTCGGCGTCCCCCTGTTGCGTTCCCGCTTCATCTGTCGTCATCGACAGGCCCCGGAGTCCGTGCCCGAAGAGGCAGGAGGACCCGGTGGACACCGCAGCCGACATCACCGCCATGCGCCGAGCGATCACGCTCGCAGCGCGCGGTCTCGGCTCCACCAGCCCCAACCCGGTCGTCGGCTGCGTCATTCTCGACGCCGCAGGCCTGCAGGTCGGTGAAGGATTCCACCAGCGCGCCGGCGGGCCGCACGCAGAGATCCACGCCCTGTGCGCCGCAGGCGACAGGGCCCGGGGCGGCACTGCCTACGTCACCCTCGAACCTTGTAATCACACCGGACGCACCGGTCCCTGCGCCCAGGCGCTCATCGAGGCCGGTGTCGCCCGCGTCGTCTACGCCGTCGGCGACCCGAACCCGCAGGCCACCGGAGGCGCGGACACCCTGCGCGCGGCCGGGGTCAAGGCCGAACAGGGGCTCCTCGCGGACGAGGCCGAGGCGGGCAACGCGGCCTGGCTGACCTCGGCGCGCCTGGGCCGCCCGTACGTCCTGTGGAAGTACGCGGCGACCCTCGACGGCCGGATCGCGGCCGCCGACGCCACCAGCCGCTGGATCACCTCTCCCGAGTCCCGGGCCGACGTCCATCGGCTGCGCGCCGAGGCCGACGCCGTCGTGGTCGGCTCGGGCACCGCCCGTACCGACGACCCACAGCTCGCGGTACGGGGTATCGAAGGTGCTGTACAGCCCCTGCGGGTGGTCGTCGACACCGGTGCCACCGCCGTGCGCCCAGGCGCCCGCGTCCTCGACGACGCCGCGCCCACCCTGATCGCCGTCGCCGGTGATGCCGATGCCCGTCATCTCCCCGAAGGGGCCGTCCTGCGGCTGCCGCGCGCCGCCACCGGCCCCGGCCTGGACATCCTCGCCCTGCTCACCGCCCTGTACGGGCGGGGCATCCGCTCCATACTCCTCGAAGGCGGCCCGACCCTGGCCGGGGCCTTCGTCGCGGCGGCAAAGGTCGACAAGGTCGTCGGCTATCTCGCCCCCGTGCTCCTCGGCGCCGGCCCCGCGGCCCTCGCCGACGCCGGAATCTCCACCATCGCCGATGCGTTGCGCCTCGATGTGACCGAGACCGTCCGTATCGGCCCCGATCTGCGCATCACAGCCGCCATCGGCCCTGCCCGGAAGGGGAACTGAGTGTTCACCGGAATTGTCGAAGAACTGGGTGAGGTCACCGCTGTCGAGAAGCTCGGCGACGCCTCCCGCTTCCGTCTGCGCGGTCCCGTCGTCACCGAAGGCGCCAAGCACGGCGACTCCATCGCCGTCAACGGCGTCTGCCTCACCGTCGTCGACTTCGGCGAGCACGAGTTCACCGCCGATGTGATGGCCGAGACCCTGAACCGGTCCAGCCTCGGTGCCCTGGAGGTCGGCTCCCGGGTCAACCTGGAGCGCCCCATGGCGGTCGGCGGCAGGCTCGGCGGACACATCGTCCAGGGCCATGTCGACGGCACAGGCCGCATCGTCGAGCGCGAGATCTCCGAGAACTGGGAGATCGTGAAGATCTCCCTCCCCGCGGACCTGACCCGCTATGTGGTGGAGAAGGGGTCGATCACCGTCGACGGCGTGAGCCTGACCGTCGTGGACGCCGGACCCGACTACTTCACCATCAGCCTCATCCCCACCACCCTCGCCCTGACCACGCTCGGCATCAAGGAGCCGGGCGACCCGGTCAACCTCGAGGTGGACGTCATCGCGAAGTACGTCGAGCGGCTGCTCGGCAACACCGCGCAGGAATCCGAGGAGCCTGCGAGGTGACTGCGCTGAACTGGCTGAACGCGGAGGCGTTCACCGTCTTCGGACAGCACATCATCTGGTCCGACATGATCGGCAACACGGTCGGTCTGATCGCGCTGACGCTGGGCTGGCTCCGCTCGGTCTGGACCTGGCCGGCGCAGCTCCTGTCCGGCGTCGTCCTGGTCGCCGCCAACGCCTCCGTGCACCAGGCGGGCAGCGTAGGCAAGCAGCTCGTGGTCATCGCCGTGGCCGTCTGGGGCTGGCAGCAGTGGACCCGGGGCAAGCGGCAGGCGCAGGACGGTTCCATCGCCGTACGGTTCGCCACCTGGCGCGAGCGCGGCTGTCTGCTGGGCGGTGCCGTGCTCGGCACCCTCGCGGTCGGCGGCCTGTTCACCGCGTTTCCTTCGCTCTCCTGGAGCCCGTGGGCGGACGCGTACATATTCGCCGGGACGCTCGTGGCGATGCTTGCCCAGGCCCGCGGCCTGGTCGAGTTCTGGTTCGCCTGGCTCCTCGTCGACCTGGTCGGCGTACCGCTGAACTTCCGCAGTGGTCTCGCCTTCTCCGGTCTCATCTACATCGTGTACGGCGCCCTCGTCCTGTGGGGCATGCGCGACTGGTGGCTGCGTTCGCGGACACCCGCTCTGGAAGGAGCCACGGCATGACTGCCCAGCCCACCTGGTTGCACCGGGAAGACGAAGGCGTCGTCGAGGACCTCACCCTCGACCCCGTCGAGCAGGCGATCCGCGACATCGCCGCCGGACGGCCCGTCGTGGTCGTCGACGACGAGGACCGGGAGAACGAGGGCGACCTCGTCATCGCGGCCGAGAAGGCCACCCCCGAGATCGTCGCGTTCATGATGAGCGAGTGCCGCGGTCTGATCTGCGCACCCATGGAGAACGACGAGCTGGAACGGCTCGAGCTGCCGCAGATGGTCGACCACAACACCGAGTCGATGCGCACGGCGTTCACCGTCTCCGTCGACGCATCGGCGGTGCACGGCGTGACCACCGGCATCTCCGCTGCCGACCGTGCCACCACGCTCCGGATGCTGGCGGGCGGCGAGGCCGGGCCCGGCGACTTCGTACGGCCCGGCCACATCTTCCCGCTCCGTGCCCGCTCCGGCGGTGTGCTGGTCCGCAACGGCCACACCGAGGCCGCCGTCGACCTCGCCCGGCTCGCCGGACTGCGGCCCGCCGGAGCGATCGTCGAGATCGCCGGCGAGGACGGCTTGATGCTGCGGCTGCCCCAGTTGGTCCCGTTCGCCCGCAAGCACGGCCTCACGATCATCTCCATCGATGACCTGATCGCCTACCGCCGCACCTCGGAGCCGACCGTCCGCCGCGCAGCCGAGGTACGGCTGCCGACGAGCTTCGGCGCGTTCACCGCGTACGGCTACCGCTCCATGACCGACGGCGTCGAGCATGTCGCGCTCGTCCATGGCGACATCGGGAACGGCGACGACGTCCTGGTGCGGATCCACTCCGAGTGTCTGACCGGCGACATCTTCCAGTCGCAGCGCTGCGACTGCGGGCCACAGCTGCACGCCTCCATGCGACGGATCAATGAGGAGGGCCGCGGCGTCGTCATCTATCTGCGCGGCCACGAGGGCCGGGGCATCGGCCTGCTGTCCAAGCTGCGCGCCTACGAACTCCAGGAGCGCGGCATCGACACCCTCGACGCCAACCTGGAACTCGGTCTGCCCGCCGACGCCCGGGACTACGCGGCGGGCGCCCAGATCCTCAAGGACCTCGGCGTCCACAGCCTGCGGCTGATGACCAACAACCCCGACAAGACGGCCGCGGTCCTGCGGCACGGTCTGGCCGTCACCGGCCGCGAGCCGATGCCCGTCCAGGCCGGCGAACACAATCTGCGCTACCTGCGCACCAAGCGCGACCGCATGGGGCACGACCTGCCCTGGCTCGACGCCGCCACGGCGTCGACCTGCGGCAACCAGTAACGATCACGGAAACGAGCAGCAGGAGAGACATGAGCGGCAAGGGTGCACCCGAACTGTCCGTACGCAACTGCGGCGACCTGCGTGTGGCGGTCGTCGCCGCCCAGTGGCACGAGAAGGTCATGGCCGGACTCGTCGACGGCGCGCTGCGTGCCCTGCGCGAGCTGGGCATCGACGAGCCGACCCTGCTCCGGGTGCCCGGCAGCTTCGAGCTCCCGGTGGTTGCCAAGGTTCTCGCCGGTCGCGGTTACGACGCGGTCGTCGCCCTCGGCGTGATCATCCGCGGCGGCACCCCGCACTTCGAGTATGTGTCCCACGGCGTCACCAACGGCCTGACCCAGGTGGCCGTCGACACCGGAGTCCCGGTCGGCTTCGGCGTACTCACCTGCGACACCGAAGAGCAGGCCCTCGACCGGGCCGGGCTGGAAGGCTCCAACGAGGACAAGGGGCACGAAGCGGTCACCGCGGCCGTCGCCACCGCCGCCACGCTGCGTACGGTCAACGAGCCCTGGCGCTGAGTGGGGGGCGTGCACCCCGTACCCTAAGGACCATCATGGCGAACAAAACCTTCGAAGAGCTCTTCGCCGAGCTGCAGCTCAAGGCCGCCAACGGCGACCCCTCCACCTCCCGTACCGCCGAGCTCGTGGACAAGGGTGTCCATGCCATCGGCAAGAAGGTCGTCGAGGAGGCCGCCGAAGTCTGGATGGCCGCCGAGCACGAGAGCAAGGACGCCGCCGCCGAGGAGATCTCCCAGCTGCTGTACCACGTCCAGGTGATGATGGTCGCCCGCGGGATCTCCCTCGACGACGTCTACGCCCACCTCTGAGTACGACCTGAGCACCACGTAGCACTCCGTACATCCGCACATCCGTACAGCACTCTCTCCTCGCAAAGGAAACCTGAACTCATGCTGCGCATCGCCGTACCCAACAAGGGTTCACTCTCCGGGCCTGCGATGGCGATGCTCCATGAGGCCGGCTACCAGCAGCGCACGGAGTCCAAGGAGCTCGTACTCGTCGACCCCGAGAACGAGGTCGAGTTCTTCTACCTGCGGCCACGCGACATCGCGATCTACGTCAGCTCCGGCCGCCTCGACATCGGCATCACCGGCCGCGACCTGCTGCTGGACTCCGGCGCCGACTCCGAGGAGATCCTCCAGCTCGGCTTCGCCCGCTCCACCTTCCGCTACGCCACCAAGCCCGGCACGGCCCAGGGCCCGCAGGACTTCGACGGCAAGGCGATCGCCACCTCCTACGAGGGCATCGTTGCCAAGCACCTCGCCGACGCCGGCGTCAACGCCTCCGTCGTCCACCTCGACGGCGCGGTCGAGACCGCCATCGAACTCGGTGTCGCCCAGGTCATCGCCGACGTCGTGGAGACCGGCACCAGCCTGCGCAACGCCGGACTCGTAGTCATCGGCGAGCCGATCATGAAGTCGGAAGCGGTCGTCATCCGCCGCACCGGCGCACCGGACGACGACCCCAAGGTGCAGCAGTTCCTCCGCCGCCTCCAGGGCGTCCTGGTCGCCCGCAGCTACGTGATGATGGACTACGACTGCCGCGTCGAGCACCTGGAGCGCGCGGTCGCCCTCACTCCGGGCCTGGAGTCGCCGACCATCTCCCCGCTGCACCACGAGGGCTGGGTCGCCGTCCGTTCCATGGTCGCCGCCCGGGAGGCCCAGCGGATCATGGACGATCTGTATGACCTCGGCGCCCGCGCCATCCTCACCACCGCCATCCACGCCTGCCGCCTCTGACGGCCGGGCGATCACTCGGAAGACAGAAGAACGCCATGTCCGCCCCTGCGCCCCGGTCCGAACTCCCTGCACTGCCTGTCACGTTCCGGCCGACCCGAACCCGGGTGGTCCTGCTGACCGTGGGGGCGGCGATGGTCGTCGTCATCACCGCGGTCGCCCTGACCCTGGAGCAGCTGAGCGCGGGGGAGCAGTCCAGCTTCATCTTCACCGCGCTGCTGTTCTTCGGTGTGCTGGCGCTGCTCAGCCGCCCGAAGGTCGTCGCGAACGAGGAAGGGGTGACGGTGGTCAATCTCACCCGGACGCGCCGGCTGTCCTGGGCGGAGGTTGTCCGCGTCAACCTGCGCGCCGGCGACCCCTGGGTCTTTCTCGACCTGAGCGACGGGACCAGCATGCCCGTCCTCGGTATCCAGCCGGGAATCGGCAAGCAGCAGGCCATCCGCGACGCCGGTGCGCTCCGCGCCCTCGCCGAGCACCACGGCACCGGCAAGGACCACAGCTGAGCCCCTTGCCTCGTACGGCCACTTCTTGATTACTCTGGAGGACGGCGGCGCCCTGTGCGCCCCGCCCCGCACGAGCGGTCCATGAGGCCGGCGGGGCTTTCCTGCGACCCGAGGAGTGACTCCTTCCAGCAATGGACGGACCGTCCGGTAGTACCTGCGCCGCCCCTGCCCCGGAGGCGGCGGCATGACCATCCCCCTGCTGCTTCTGAGCGCAGCGTTCCTTCTCATCCTCGCCAACGGATTCTTCGTGGCGGCCGAGTTCGGGCTCGTCACGGTGGAGCGGCCGGACGCCGAGCGCGCCGCCGCCGAGGGCGACCGACGGGCCCGCACCGTCGTCGAAGCCTTGCGTGAACTCTCCTTCCAGCTCTCCGGCACCCAGCTCGGCATCACCATCACCTCACTGGTCGTCGGTATGCTCGCCGAACCGGCACTCGCCCAACTGCTGGACGGCCCCCTCACCGCGACCGGTCTGCCCGACGGCGCCGTACCCGGCATCAGCATGGTGATCGGGATGATGGTGGCCTCGGCCGTCCAGATGGTGATCGGCGAGCTCGTGCCCAAGAACTGGGCGGTCTCCCGGCCGCTCCAGGTCGCCCGGTTCGTCGCCGGCCCCCAGTACCGTTTCTCCGCCGCCCTCCGACCGGTGATCAGCATGCTGAACACGGTCGCCAACCGGCTGGTACGCCTGCTGGGTGTCGAACCCACCGACGAGCTGGCCTCCGCCCGTACCCCCGGAGAACTGGTCTCCCTGGCCCGGCACTCGGCCGAGGCCGGCACCCTCGAACAGGACACCGCGGATCTCTTCGTGCGGACCCTGTCGCTCGCCGGACTCACCGCACAGCACGTCATGACCCCACGGGTGAAGGTCAGCGCCCTGCAGTCCTCGGCGACGGCGCAGGACGTCCTCAACCTCACCCGCGCCACCGGCCTCTCCCGCTTTCCCGTCTACCGGGAGCGCATCGACGAGGTCATCGGAATGATCTACCTCAAGGACGCGCTCGCCGTGCCCGCCCAGGACCGGCTGCGCATACCGGCGCGCCGGATCGCCGTACCGCCGCTGCTGGTGCCGGAATCCCTGCCCGTCGAACAGCTGCTTCAGCGGCTGCGCAACGAGCAGCCGATCGCCGTGGTGGTCGACGAGTACGGCGGCACCGCCGGAGTCGTCACCCTTGAGGACATCATCGAGGAACTCGTCGGCGAGGTCAGGGACGAGCACGATGCCGAAGGCGCCGACCGGCCCGAACTGGCCCCTGCAGCTCCCGAGGACGGCCGCCCGGCCTGGGACGCCGAAGGCAGCTGCCGGGTCCTGACCCTGCGCCGGATAGGGCTCGACGTACCCGACGGACCGTACGAGACCGTGGCCGGACTCGTCGCCGATCTGCTGGGACGCATCCCCGCCCCCGGTGACCGGGCGGAACTGCCCGGCTGGCGGATCTCCGTCCGCCAGGTCGGCCACTACCGCGCCGAGAAGGTCCGCTTCGTACGCGTGGCCGAGGTGATGGACCCCGTCACCGAGGCATCGGTGACCCACGGCGTCCTGGAGGCCGTGCGATGAGCCTTGTCCAACTGCTTTTCGCCGCGCTCCTCGTGCTGGCGAACGGCTTCTTCGTCGGTGCCGAGTTCGCCCTCGTCTCCGTACGGCGCAGCCAGGTCGAACCCCTGGCGGCTGCCGGGTCGGGCCGGGCCCGCCAGGTGCTGTACGGCCTGGAGAACCTGCCGCAGATGATGGCCGCCGCCCAGTTCGGCATCACCATCTGCTCGCTGACCCTCGGCGCCGTCGCCGAACCGACCGTCGCCCATCTGCTGGAGCCGGTCTTCCAGGCGGTCAACCTGCCCGAGGGGCTCATCCATCCGCTCTGCTACGTACTGGCGCTCGTCTTCGTGGTGTTCCTCCACCTCGTCATCGGCGAAATGGTCCCGAAGAACCTCGCGATGGCGGCGCCGGAGAAGACCGCGCTGTGGTTCAGCCCCGGCCTCGTCGGCTTCGCCCGCATCTGCCGTCCAATCACCTCCGCACTGGGTGCCTGCGCCCGGCTGGTGCTCCGGCTCTTCGGTGTCGAACCGAAGGACGAGGTGGAGGCCGTCTTCACCAGTGAGCAGCTCAACCGGCTCGTCGAGGACTCCGGCCAGGCCGGACTGCTGGAGCCGGAGGCACGGGAGCGGCTGGAGGACGCACTGGAACTGGGCAGCAGGCCCGTCACCGATGTGCTGCTCAGCCGGGCCTCTCTGGTGACGGTCGACCCCTCCGTCACCCCGCACCGGATCGAGGAGCTGACCGTACGGACCGGCTACTCGCGCTTTCCCGTGTGCGCGGAGGGCGGCGGCCCGTTCATGGGCTATCTGCACGTCAAGGACGTCCTGGACCTGGAGGACGGCGAGCGGGCCGTCCCCCAGCAGGTGTGGCGCCCGATGGCGACCGTACGGGCCGAGCTGCCCCTGGACGACGCCCTGACCGTGATGCGCCGAGCGGCCACGCATCTGGCACAGGTCGCCGACGCGTCCGGCCGGGTCCTCGGCCTGGTCGCCATGGAGGACGTCCTGGAGATGCTGGTCGGTGAGGTGCGCGACCCGGCCCACCGGGTCTCGGTGCCGCGCCGGGCGGAGGAGACGACGACCGGCTACGGCGAACTCACCGCGGCGGCCCGCTAAGGGCTGTCCCGTAATCCCTGGCGGGCGCGCGACGACAGCTACGGCACCTCGCCGCGTTGTCGGAACGTCCGCATACATCCAGTATGCGGACGTCCCTCCGCCTTGGTCTGGCCGGGGGCGTCTGGCATGCACGCCCGCCGCTCCGGCTCCCGGACGCCGGAGGGCGCGGTCCCGCCGCCCCGGCGTCCTCGGGCGCTTCTCACAACACCGGCGGTTCCTGGGGCCCCCGGTCCACCGGTCCCCGGCCGGACAGTACCTCGCCGTACGCCTGCATCAGATCCGGCAGCCGCAGTGTGGCCAGGTCATCTCGGTCCGGCACAGCCGCATAGCCGGAGAGCCGCAGATCGCGGTAGGCGCAGCTCTTCTCGTACAGGGTGCGCAGGAACCGTCCGTTGCCCAGTTCGTCGATCCAGCCCTGCTCCACGACATGACCGCTGATGGAGCGCAGCTCCTCCAGGGACTCCTCGTCCCACGCATCGCCGTTCTCCGTGGCCAGCACCTCACCGATGGAGGTGAGCTCCAGGGGCCGGTAGCTCGGGAAGTCCACCCGGGTGGTGAAGCGTGAGGAGAGCCCCGGATTGGTGGCCAGCAGCCGGTCCATGCCTTCCGGATAGCCCGCGAGGATGACGACGAGATGGTCCCGGTTGTCCTCCGCGCGCTTGAGGAGGACCTGGAGGGCCTCGTCGCCGTACGCGTCACCCTTGCTGTAGCCGGTGTTGAAGAGGCTGTACGCCTCGTCGACGAAGAGCACCCCGCCGAGCGCCGAGTCGATCAGCTCATTGGCCTTGACGGCGGTCTGGCCGAGGAACTCGCCCACCAGATCTGCCCGTTGGGCCTCGACGAGGTGGTCGCCGCCGAGCAGACCGAGAGCGTAGAAGACTCGGCCGAGGATGCGGGCCACCGTGGTCTTGCCGGTGCCGGAGGGGCCCGAGAAGACGAAATGGCGTTTCGGCGGCTGTACGGGAAGCCCCTGGCCGGCCCGCAGCCGTGCCATGTTGAGCTGCGCGGACAACGCCTTGACCTGGCGTTTGACCGGTTCCAGGCCGACCATCCGCTCCAGCTCCGCCAGCGCCTCGGCGAGCAGTACCGGATCGCTGGGCCCGGCCGGGAAGGGGGCTGCCGGCCGGCCGGGCACCGCGGTCTTCCGCCGCGCCGTGCCGGACGGCGGTGGCACTCCGAGGCCCACGAGCCCCGGTGTCTCGCTGCCCGGCCGCAGTTCCCGGCCGTCCACCAGATCGGTGCCGAGCAGCGCATCCCCGTCCGGCTGTGCCTCCGCCCCGGCGTCCTTGCCGAACCCGGCCAGGGGCACGGCGGTCAGACCGGCGGCCTCGTCGGTCCCTTCGAGACCGTCGTAGTCCGCGATCGCGGCGAGTCGCGCCGAGGTATCCATGAACGCCGGATCGATCCGGTGCACCGCGCGGTAGAGCGGCAGGGCGGCCGCGCTGCGGCCGGTGCCCTCGTGCGCGCGGGCCAGCCAGTAGCGCAGCTCCTTGCGCTGCGGCTGCTCGCTGCGGCAGCGCATCAGTGCGGCGGAGAGCAGCGGCTCGGCCTGCCCGTACATCTCCAGCCGCACCCGCGCCATCCCGCCGAACAGCCCCGCCTCGATACCGAGCACCGGATCGTCGGTCAGCTGCTCGGTGTTGCGTACGAGTTGCTCCCAGTCCTTGACCAGGTAGGAGCGGCAGGCGTGCAGGAAGCGCACCTGCGGGTCCGTGTCCACTGGCGGCAGGCCGGCCAGCGCACGGTCCAGTTCGGGGACATGGCGCCCGTCCAGCCAGTGCGAGGCGTGCGCGAGGAGCAGATCGCGTGGGCTTTCCAGCACCGGCTGCACCCACCAGCCCAGCCAGTACCAGGAGTTGAGCGTGCGCCGATGGCGGGTGCGCTGTTCACCGAAGCGTTCGCGGTGGCGGTACATGCGCAGCAGCGCCGTCGTGGTGTCGACCCTCAGCGCGTGCAGGCCGAGCCAGCCGTCCGCCATGCCGGGATCGATCCGTACCGCAGCCCGGAACTCCTCCTCGGCCTGTGGGTAGGCGCCCATGGTGTAGGCGTCCACGCCGCGCAGCCAGGCGAGGTCGGCCGGGGCCTGTGCGCCCTGCGTGCCGATGTCCATCTGGTCCCCCACAAACGTGCCCCCAGGATGTCCCGCCGCACGACCTGCCCGCCGAGGCGCGCTGAATCACTGTGCCACGGACGGGATTTGACCGCACCGAGAGGCATCGTACCTGCGCAGGGAGTGTGCGACTAAGAGCACCGCAGGCGGAAGGGAGACCGTGACCGAGGGTGAGCGGAATCCGTCGAACAGGCAGGAGGGCGAGGGTGCAAGGGCAGAACGAAGCCCCCGATCACGGGGGAACAACCGGGGGCTTCGTGTCTGTGAGGGCTCCGAAAAGCCGCACATTGAGAACGTAAGACCTGTACCGCCCTCGGGTCAAGCAGAGTTGAGGTACTTCCGGGCCGTTTTCTCACCACTCATCACGGCGGCGCCATGTGATCACGTTCCGTGACGGGATGGTTCGCTCCTGCTGCCGTGGCGGACCTCTCCAGCCACTCGTACCCCACAGGCAACTGCCGTACCAGAGCATCCGCGTGGGAGCGCGAGGGATCGACCGAGAAGTGCTCCGCCTCGGCAGCCGTCCACCCGTCCCAGAAGGCCGAAAGAGCCGGTCCGTCCCGGCGGCGGCCCCGTTTCCAGGACTCCGCGGCGGCGAGATCCATCCACAGCAGCTGTGCCAGATGCGGCCGCAGCGCACGGCGGCCCGCCCCGACCCCCTCGATCAGCACCACCGGTGCGGGCTCCAGGCTGCGCGGCGCCGCGAACGTCCGCGCGGTCCAGTCGTACGGCGCGTAGCGCGCGCACTCACCGCGCGACAGGGGTCCGATCACCTGCTCCCGCAGCCGGTCCACCCAGGTGAAGAAGGACTCATGGGTGGCCAGGTCGTCCAGACGCAGTACGGGGGCGTCGTCGAGCGCGGCCGCGAGGCGGGACGCGAAGGTGCTCTTCCCCGATCCCGCGTGGCCGTCGACGGCGATCAGCCGCACCGGTCCGCAGGACGGCGCCAGGGTTCGCAGCCGCGCGGCGAGGAGCGAGAGGTCGTTCATGCGCCCCAGCCTACGAGCCGATCCGAAGCAATCGCAGGTCGCGCCAGTGGACTGGACCAATATTGGTTCATCGGTGCGAGTGGAACCGCTGGCCGAACCGGGCCGCGACCCGCAATAGTTGGCGCACTGTCGTGTACCCGCAGCGTCATTTCGCTTACGACCGGGGGTCTCGCCCATGAACAGACCGACCTCGCGCAGAACCGTCCTGACCGCCGCACTCGCGGCAGCGGCCACCGCCGGCACGGTGTCGTCCGCCGACTCCGCAACCGCCGCCGTTCCCTCCGACGCCCCGTCCCTCACCTCCCCGGCAGCCGCTTCTCTTGCGGACAACCGTTCCTGGCACACGTACACCGACTGGCGCTGCGGCTTCGGCGCCGGGACGCGGGCCGTCGCGGGCCGCCGGCCCGGTCTGGTGATCGGCCACGCCGAGGGGCGCACCGACTACACCGATCCGCACACCGGCCTGACCACCACCTGGGAGTACGCGACCTGGACCTCGCCGGTCCACCGGTCCGCCGTCCCGGCGACCGAGGTGATCGCCTCCTGGAACGCCGACACCCCGGCGGGCACCTGGATCCAGATCGAGCTCCAGGGCCGCTACTCGGACGCCACCTCCACACCCTGGTACGTGATGGGTCGGTGGGCCGCCGGCGACGGTGACATCCGCCGGACGTCGGTCGACGACCAGACCGACGGCAAGAGCTCCATCTGGACCGACACCTTCTCGGTGGACGACGCGGCGAGCGGGCTGCGGCTGGTCTCGTACCGGTTGCGGCTCACCCTCCACCGCCTCCCGGGCACCCGCCGCACGCCCACCGTCTGGCGGCTCGGCGCGATGGCGTCCGACATCCCGGACCGCTTCACCGTGCCCGCCAGCACCCCCGGTCTCGCCCGGGAGCTGCTGGTGCCGCGTTACTCGCAGAATGTGCACGCGGGCCAGTACCCGGAGTACGACAACGGCGGCGAGGCCTGGTGCAGCCCCACCTCCTCTCAAATGATCATCGAGTACTGGGGGCGCAGGCCCACCGCCGAGGACCTCGCCTGGGTCAAGCCGGGCCTGCCCGACCCTCAGGTCTGCCACGCTGCCCGGTTCACGTACGACTACCAGTACGAGGGCTGCGGCAACTGGCCGTTCAACGCCGCGTACGCCGCGACGTACGACGGCCTGAGCGCCGTGGTGACCAGGCTCCGCTCGCTGACGGACCTGGAGACGCTGATCCGGGCCGGCATCCCGGTCATCACGTCGCAGTCCTTCCTCAAGGAGGAACTGACCGGCGCCGGGTACGGCACCTCCGGCCATCTCATGACCGTGATCGGGTTCACCGCGGACGGCGACGTCGTCGCGAACGACCCGGCCTCGCCGAGCGACGAGGCGGTGCGCCGGGTCTACAAGCGCCGGGAGTGGGAGAACATCTGGCTGCGCACCAAGCGGTACGACGCGAACGGCAAGGTCAGGAGCGGTACGGGCGGGGTCTGCTACATCTTCTGGCCCGCTGAGCCAGCACCGAGCCAGCACCGCGCACTGCGGTCGCTCGGCCTGCTGTGAGCATGTACGGCCCCACGGCCGTCTCGGCCACCTGACGGCAGCGCTCCCGGCCGTCCTGCGTGAGGTGGCCGTACCGGTCCACCGTGACCTTGATCGAACGATGTCCGAACCGGCGGGACACCTCGTGGATGGACACACCGTTCGTCAGGGCCACGGTGGTCCATTTGTGGCGCGAGTCGTGCGGGTTGTATGCGGGCGACCGAGCCGCCTGATGGCGCGGTCCGCCTACGGCGCCGATCCTCCCGGCCGCCAGCCCCGGCGGCGGGCCCGGGGAAGGGTGAACGCGGCGAAGCCCGTGATCAGGACGGCCGCCCCGGCGGCGGAGGTGATGGCGATGGCCGTGGTGCGGCCGGAGTGGGCCTCGGCGGGCGGCATGCGGAGGGCTGCCGGGGTCTGGGGGGACGGGACGGCCGAGGGATCGGGGGCCGGAGCGGTGACGGCCGCCGCCGGGTCCACCGTTCCCGCGCCGACCAGCGCCTTGTCGGCAGGGATGTGATACGCCGTCGCGGTGAGACGGTCACACAGCTGAGAGGGCGTCAGATCCGGGTGCGCCGCGAGGGTGAGTGCGGCGGCGCCCGCGACGAAGGCGGTGGCCAGATCGGCACCGTCGCCGGTGAAGCTGCCCGTACCGCCGGGGCCGACACTCATCACGGCAATGCCGGGCGCAGCCAGATCGGGCGCGGTGCGGGGCGTGAGCTTCTGATCCGGGACACCGCCCGGTCCGAGTGCGGCGACGGCCAGGACGCCCGGCAACGCGGCCGGATAGGCGGCCGGGGCGGGGGCATTCCCGGAACCCGTGACCGTGCTGCCCGACGCGTACGCCGGGGCGATCACCACCGCGCCGTGGCGTTCCGCGTTACGGACCGCCGCGACGAGCGCCGGACTGCTCCGGGACAGGGCGATCGGGACATCGATGACACGCGCACGGCGGACGACGGCCGCGTCGATCCCGGCGGCCACGCTGTCCGCAGTGGCGGTGCCGTCCGACGCGGTGGCGCGGACGGCGATGATCCCGGCCTCGGGGGCGACCCCCGCGAACCCCGTGCCGGGGCGCGGCGCGGCGGCGATCAGGCCCGCGACGAACGTGCCGTGGCCGATGCAGTCGGTCCCGGCGGCCGCGGTGGCCGGTGTGACGCGACCCGCGAGGGCGGGGCTGCGCACGGCGTCCACGCCGGTGTCGACGACGGCGACGGTGACGCCCGCGCCTCGGGTGGTGTCCCAGGCACGGGACGGAGCGATGTACTGCTGCGGCCACGGGACATCGGCGGGATGCTGCCGGGACGGCTTGACGCAGCCGCCGTCCCGGGGCGGGGCAGTGGAGATCCGGGGCAGGCCGGGGTCGGCCGCGGCGGGGGAGGCCGCGATGAGCGGTCCGGCCGCGGTCAGGACAGCAGTCAGCAGCACGGGCAGGGTACGGACTGCCCTACGGGGTGGCCAGGTCATCGGGACGTGCCCCCCTCCGTGGCCGGGGCCTCGGCCCTGCCGGGCGCGGCGGTGCCGGGGCGCGGGGCACGGGCCGGTGCGGCGCCCGGCGTCGCGGTGCGCGTGCGGTCCGCCGTACCGGGTGCGGGGGTTGTACCGGGGGCCGAGCGCGGTGCGGTGCGCTCCTGCCACGGCGCCGGGCCGGCCGACGCGTCCGTCCTCGGGCGGCGCGGGTCACGGACCGGGGCGGAGGAGCGGTGCTCCGGGGAGGGAGCGGCCGAGTCCGAGGAGGCGGCGGTGCCCCGGGGACGGGAGGCGGCAGGGGGCTGCGCGGTGACCCTCGGCCGGTCGGTGTCCCCGGGGTTTTCGGACGTAGCAGGGCTCTCGGGTGTGGCGGGACCGGCGGTGGTACGGCGCGGGGACACCGGGTCCAGTGGCGGCACCGGCTCCGCCGGCCGCCGCGGAACTTCCTGCGTGCTCTCGTCCAGCACCGCGCGTGGGCACGCGGGGTTGAAGGACTCGAAGCAGGTGGCACACCGGCCGGTCCTCGGGTGCCTGCCGGTCGCCTTGTGTTCCTCCGTCATTCCGTCACATCCTCGGGGAGCAGCAGCCGCAGCTGGTCTGTGTCCGCGTCCGGGACGGACGCGAGCCGCCCGGCCTGGCGGGTCATCATCTGTTCGAGCACGGTGCGGGCGTAGCGCCCGTTGCCGAAGCTCGGGCCGCGGTCGACCCCGGCGAAGTGGCGACGCAGCGCGTCCAGCGTGGCGGGCGCGCACTCGTAACCGTCCCGGGTGCTCTGGCGGCGCACAATCTCGACCAGCTCGTCGGCGCTGTACGAGGCGAAGGTGACGGCGCGTCCGAAGCGTGAGGCCAGACCGGGGTTGGAGCCCAGGAAGCGGGCCATCTCGCCTTCGTAGCCCGCCGCCACCACGACCGTGTCGTCCCGGTGGTCCTCCATCAGCTTGAGCAAGGTGTCGACGGCCTCCCGGCCGAAGTCGGAGCCCGAACCGCCGTCGGGGGTGAGGGCATACGCTTCGTCGATGAACAGCACCCCGCCCCGGGCCCGCGCGAACACCTCCTTGGTGAGCTGGGCGGTGTGACCGACGTACCGGCCGACGAGATCGGCGCGGGACACCTCCACCAGCTGGCCGCGCGGCAGCACCGACATCGCGCCCAGTAGTTCGCCGTAGAGCCGGGCCACCGACGTCTTGCCGGTGCCGGGCGGGCCGGTGAACACCAGATGGTGGGCGACGGCCGGGGCGGGCAGCCCGGCGGCCTTGCGGCGGCGTGTCGCCGACAGCAGGTTGACGACATCGCGGACCTGCGCCTTGACGCCCTCCAGGCCGATCAGGCCGTCGAGTTCGGCGAGCAGTGCGGTGAGGCGCTCGGACTGGCGGCCCGGAGCACTCTGCCCCGCGACGACACGTGCGGCCTCCTCGCCGACATCCGTCGGGACGAGAACGGTGAGGTCCTCCTCCGTGACGTCCGGGGACTCGGCGAGCCGAAACGCCTGGCGGTCCACCATCTCCTCGAACACCTTGCGGGCCGCGCGGGCGTTGCCGAACGACTCGTCCCGGTGCATCTGCTCGAAGTGGTGGGTCAGGGCCCTCTCGGTGTCCTCGCGGATCGTGAACCGGTGCTGCTCGCCCTGGCGCTTCACGATGGTGAGCAGTTCGTCCACCGAGTAGTTCTCGAACTCCAGGGTGCGGCTGAACCGCGACCCCAGACCGGGGTTGGACTCCAGGAAGCTCCGCATCTGCTGCGAGTACCCGGCGGCGATGACGACGATGTCCTCGCGGTGGTCCTCCATCAGCTTGACCAGGGTGTCGACGGCCTCCCGGCCGAAGTCGGGGCCGCTGCCGCCATCCGCGGTGAGGGTGTACGCCTCGTCAACGAACAGCACGCCGCCGAGGGCCTGTTCGAACACCTCGGTGGTCTTGATGGCGGTGCCGCCGATGATCTTCGCGACGAGATCGGCGCGGGCCACTTCCACCAGGTGCCCGGAGCGCAGGACGCCGAGTGAGGCGAGGACCGAGCCGTAGAGACGGGCGACGGTGGTCTTGCCGGTGCCGGGCGGCCCGGCGAAGACCAGATGGCGGGCGGTGGCCGGGACGGGCAGCCCCATCTCGCGGCGCCGCCGGGCCAGCTTGTTGAGGTTGACGAGCGTGGCTACCTGCTCCTTGACGGCACGCAGCCCCACCAGCTCGTCGAGCTGGGCGAGCGGCCCGGCGAGCGGTCCGCCGTCCGCGCCCTCGCTCTCCGGGGCGGCGGCACCGTCGCCCCGTCCGCCGAGGACATCGGTCTCGCCGTTGTCCTCGCTGGTCAGCTCGTCCGCGGCGAGGCTGCCGCCAGGGGCGGTGTGACGGACCCCGGCCCCGGCGTTTCCGGTGACGGTGCAGCCCGCCGCCCGTACAGGGCGTTCGGTGGCGATCCGGATGCCGTCGGCCTTTCCGCCGGTGAACTCGCACTCCGTCAGCTCGGCCGCGGCGCCCGCGCCGATGAGGGCGCCGTGGCCTCGGCTGCGCAGGACGCGGGCCCGGACGGCGGTCAGCCCGGCTTCGTCGTCGGTGACCGTGATGCCGTCGCTGCCGGAATCTTCGATGAGGGTGTCGATGAGCTCGGGGGCGCACTTCCCGGCAGCGGCGAACCCGGCTGCCCCGCTTCCGCGCACGGCGACGTCCTGGAACGCCGGGCTCGCCCCGTCGGCGCGGACCCCGCACTGCGCGGCATCGACGACCGAGGTCATCTCGATACGTCCGCGCGCCTCGTCACGGGCGTGCAGGCCATGGCCGCCGGCCTCGACGATCTCGACATCGCGGAGCCTGGCCCGGCTGCCGCCGGCGAGGACGATGCCGTGGCCTCCCGCCCGGTGCACCGTCACCCGGTCGACGCGCGGCGCGCTGTCGGCGTCGATGAGGACGCCCTCGGCCTTGCCGCCGGTCACGAGGGTGCGCTGGACGGCGGGCTCGGCTCGGCCGCGGACCAGGATGCCGGCGGCGAGGGAGTTCTCGGCCAGGCAGTCCGAGAGGGTGCCGCGGGCCTGATCGATCGCGACGAAGCCGCTGCCGCCCGAGTCCCGGGCCTCCACGTTGTTGAGGGCGGGCGCGGCGGTGGCGGAGAGCAGCACCCCGTGAGTGACGCTGTTGACGGCGCAGCAGCCGGTGAGGACGGGCTGGGCGGTGGAGGAGATGTGGAAGCCGATGGTGCAGCCCACGGTGCGGACATCGGTGAGACGGGTGGCGGCCTGTTCCTCCAGGGCGACCCCGGGCTTGGGGGTGCCGTCGACCGTGAGCCGCTCGACGGTGCCGCCCGCGCGCCCGTTGGCCAGCAGGCCGTTGCCGCGGGCGCCGCGGACCGCGCAGTCGCGGATCGCGGGTGCGGAGTCGTCGCCGAGCACCAGGCCGGAGCTGCCGAGGTCCTCGAAGACGCAGTGCTCGACGACGCTGGGCTCGGGGGAGAGGTCGACGAACCCGGCGCCCGCAGGGTTGGCAATGACGCAGTTGCGCATGGCGAGGGAGCCGCGCTCGCGGGAAAGCAGCGCGGTCCAGGAGTGGGCGTGCACCCGGCAGTTCTCCAGTGCCGCCTGGCCGCGCGGCACATCGACGACGGGGGCGTCCTCGTCGCTGCCGCGCAGGATCAGGCCGGAGAGCTTGACGGCCTCGGCGACGACCTGGACGGCGCTGCCGGAATGGGGGGATATCTCGGGCGGGTCGTCGGGGTCGTCGGCGATGAGGGTGACCATCTTGGTGATGACCAGGGACTCGTCGTAGCGGCCGGGACGGAGGCGGATCACACCCCCCGGGCGGGCGGCGACGAGAGCCGACGTGATGCCCTGGTACGGGTCCGCGACGATGGTCTGGCGGGCCATGGTGTTCCTTTCTGCGTCGTCGTGGTCAGCCCTCCGCCGGTTCCTCGGCACCCGGCCCCACCGCGGCGGCCGCCCTCACCAGGGCGACGGTGCAGGCGCGCTCGGGGACGGGGGCCGAGGAGGTGGCAGGAGGGCGCCGGGCCGTCAGGACCGGTGTGCCGTCTGGATCTGCACCGTACGGCGACGGGTGATGTACAGGCCCCGTCCCGCAGGCAGGATACGTGGCTTCGTTCCGGCCACCACCTGCCCTTCCGCCGGCGGACAGCTCATCATCAGCACCGGGGTGTTGGCCTCCACCATGCGTCGAAGCAATTGGTCGGACATCATCGCCCGGCCGGAGCCGTTCGCACTACGGGCCACGACGATGTGCAAGCCGATCTCGTCGGCCTGGGCGAGGAACTCGTGGAGCGCGCCGAACGGATCGCCGCCGCTCAGCCCGCTCGTGGAGACCAGTTCGTGGTCGTCGACGAGAAGGAACAGCCGGGGCCCGCTCCACCAGTCGCGCAGCTTGAGCCGGGCCGGGGCGATCTCGGGGCCGGGGACCCGGTCCTTCATCGCCCGCGCCACCCCGTCGACCATCTGCGCCAGCAGATTGGCGCCGGTGGCATAGCCGAGGCGGTGCGACTCGGGCACTGCCTCGGCGAGGCCGCGCCGGTAGTCGACGAGCACGACACGGGCCTCGTCGGGGGTGTAGCGGGCACAGATCCCGTCGGCCACATGGGCGAGCAGGTTCGACTTGCCGGACTCCACATCACCGACGACCACCAGATGCGGGTGCTCCTCGAAGTCGTGGTGGAACACGTCGAGCCGCTGATCTTCCAGGCCGAGCGGGACGCGCAGATCGCCGTCCGCGGCGGGGAGTTCGGCCGCCGGAAGGCTCATCGGGAGCATCCGGACCCGTGGAGCACCCGGCCCGCCCCACCCGGCCGCGACCTCCCGTACGAGTGCGGCGACGCCGTCCGCGACGGTCTCCGCGTTCGGATCGCCGTCGTTGCGGGGCAGAGCGGTGAGGTAGTGCATCCGGTCGGTGGTCAGACCGCGGCCCGGAATCGTCGGGACGGTGCCCGCCGCCCGCATGTTGACCATCGAGTCCACGGGGTCGCCGAGACGCAGCTCGAAGCGGGTGCCGAGCTGGTCGCGCAGGGCGGCCGAGATCTCCATCCAGCGGCCGGAGGCCACGATCAGGTGCACCCCGAAGTTGAGGCCCCGCGAGGCGATCAGGTTGAAGGTGGGGGCGAGATCCATGAAGTCCTGGCGGATGGTGTTCCAGCCGTCCACGACGAGGAAGACATCGCCGTGCGCCTCGTCCGGGAACTCACCGGCGGCCCGGCGGCGCCGGAAGTCGGCCATGGACTCCACGCCCCGCTCCGCGAAGAGCAGTTCGCGGTGGGTGATGACCTGGCTGACCTCGGCGATGCTACGCGCTATCCGCTCGGGGTCGAGGCGCCCGGTGACGCCGCCGACGTGCGGCAGCCCGGTGAGCGAGGTGAGCGTCCCGCCGCCGAAGTCCAGGCAGTAGAACTGCACGTCGCGCGGGGTGTGGGTGAGCGCGAGCGCCGTGATCAGCGTACGGATCAGGGTGGACTTGCCGGACTGGGGACCGCCCGCGATGCCGACATGGCCGCCCGCACCCGAGAGGTCGGCCACCAGCTCGTCGCGACGCTGATCGAAGGGGCGGTCGATGACACCGACCGGAACGGAGAGGAACTTCCCGCCGGGCGTACCGGGCGGGGGCAACAGGAGGTCGAGCGTCGGGGGCTCGTCCAGCGGGGCCAGCCACACCTGGTGGGCGGGCGGCCCGGAGCGCTCCAGCTTGTCGACGGCGACGGCGAGCAGGCTGGGCCCGGAGGTGTTCTCCTCCGGCTCCGGCTCCGTCTCCGGGGCGGTGGGCAGGTTCCGGGGCGGAACCCAGCCCGCCTCGAACGGCACCACCTGCCCGGCGACCACCGCACCGCTGACCGCGGGGCGGGTGGCCCGGTAACGGCCCGACACATAGGCGGCCTTGAAGCGGGTGAGCGCACCGACGTCGTTCTTGAGCAGACCGCTGCCGGGCTGCGGCGGCAGCTCGTAGGCGTCCGGAACACCGAGCACGCCCCGGCTGTCCATCGCCGAGAAGGTGCGCAGCGCGATGCGGTAGGAGAGGTGGCCCTCCAGTTGGCTGATCCGGCCTTCGTCCAGGCGCTGCGAGGCGAGCAGCAGGTGGACGGAGAGCGAGCGGCCGAGCCGCCCGATCATCACGAAGAGGTCGAGGAAGTCGCGGTGCGCGGCCAGCAGTTCGCTGAACTCGTCGACCACCACGAACAGGGTGGGCAGCGGGGCGAGGTCGGTGCCGCTCGCCCGCGCCTGCTCGTACTCGCGGACGGACGAGTAGTTGCCGGCCTTGCGCAGCAGCTCCTGGCGGCGGACGAGTTCGCCGTGCAGGGCGTCCTTCATCCGCTCGACCAGCGCCGCCTCGTCGGCCAGGTTGGTGATGACGGCCGAGGTATGCGGCAGCCGGTCCAGGCCGAGGAAGGTAGCGCCGCCCTTGAAGTCGGTGAGGACGAAGTTGAGCGTCTCGGAGGAGTGGGTGAGCGCCAGGGCGAGCACCAGGGTGCGCAGCAGTTCCGACTTGCCGGAGCCGGTGGCGCCGATCAGCATGCCGTGCGGGCCCATGCCGCCCTGCGCGGACTCCTTGAGGTCGAGATCGACGTGCGCACCGTCCGAGCCGATGCCGATCGGCACCCGCATCCGTTCCGCGGCGGTGCGGGGGCGGTGCAGATCGGCCGCCTCGGCTGCGTGCAGATCGCGGATGCCGAGCAGATCGGTGAGCTCCATGTCGTCCTGCAGCGGGCGCTCGGCCCGGGCCGCGGCGCCCAGTCGGAAGGGTGCGAGGGTGGTGGCGAGGGCACGGGAGGCGTGCAGACCGAGCGCGTCCGGCCGGCCCAGCTTCGTCTCGGACGGCTTGCCGTCCGGCGCGGTGGACAGCAGGGTCAGCGCGTCCGGTGCGACGCGCAGTCGCAGTGTGCCGCGTGTCCGGCAGGCACCCTCCAGGGTGCCGCGTACGTCGACGACGGCGGTGTTGCGATAGCCGGACTCGGCGAGCCGGGCCCCGGGGGGCACGGTCGCGGTGTCCAGGATGACGACGGTGAACGGCTCGTCACGGCTGGGCTCCGCGCCGGGCTCGAACGGCGGCCGCCCGGCGAACTCCTCGCCGAGCAGCGGCTCCAGCTCCGAGACCGTCTCGGCCACCAGACGGGCCGGGCCCACCCCGTCGACGTCGGCCTGATGCTGTACGTGCGGCAGCCACTTGGCCCAGGACCAGGACGGCAGCGCGTCGCCGTCCGCCACCACGGCGATCGTCAGATCCTCCGGGGCGTGGGCCACGGCGAGCTGGGCGACCAGCGCGCGGGCCGCGGCCCGGGAAACGGCGCGGTGCTCGTCCGTGGCGGTGAGCAGCACCCGGGCGAACGAACGCAGACGTACGGCCACCGGCTGATCCTCGACCGTCGAGTACGTGTGGATGAAACGGCGCAAAGCGTGCGCGGAGAGCGGCTCCAGGTCCTCGACCGGCTTGGTGGACAGCGGCGCCAGGGTGAGCGCGAGCTGCTGCTCACCGGTCCCGATCCGGGCCTCGCCGAAGTCGTCGTGGGTGGCGCGCCGTTCCCACAGCCGCCCGGTGCGGGCGACCGACCACAGCGCCTGCGGCAACGGGTGGCGCCACTCCTGGGCCTGCCGCTGCTGCTCGACCACCTTGCGGATGCGGCGTCGGCTCGTCGTCAGGTACCGCAGGTAGTCCCGGCGTTCGGCGCGCAGCTTGCGCTTGCGGTCCCCGGCGGCCCGGAGGAACTGGGCGACCAGCATGGCGATGGCCGAGGTGGCCATCATGCCGACCGACACCCACATCAGCACCCCGTTGCCGTCGCCGGGCCGGATGAAGATGAGCACCATGCCGAGCGAACTGAGCGCCATCGGCAGGTAGGTGATGATGCCGCCCATGGCGCCCTGGGGCTCCGGGAGGGACGGTGGCTCCTGAAGCGTCAGTTCGCCCTCGGGCATGCGCGGGCCGACCCGGCGCGGGGGCCGTCGAAAAATGACGGTGCTCAAACCGGCTCCCGACTCGAAGTGTCGACGACCTGAAATCGGCGGCCCACGCCGCCGATTAACGGTTGGTCGCACGAACGTACAGTCATAACGAACTTCACGATAATGTGCACTCGTTCTCGGGGTCGAATCCCGATCGAAATACAGGCGGGAGTGAATCGCGCACCGTGGGCGACAAGACCGCCGGGCTCTGCCGGATAACCGTCAGAAGTCCGGAGAAAACCTTCGAACTAGGCATACCCGCCGATGTTCCGCTCGCTGATCTGCTGCCGGTACTGGTCGAGTACGCCGGTGGAGACCTCGACGAACAGGGCCTGGAACACGGCGGCTGGACTCTCCAACGGCTCGGTGCGGCCCCCCTCGACGAGGAGCGCACCCCGGCCGAGGTGGAGCTGCGCGACGGCGAGACGCTTTATCTGAGGGTCCGTCATGACACGTTGCCCGAAGCAGACTTCGACGATCTGGTCGATGGCATCGGGGAGACGCTGCGCGCCCGGTCCGACACCTGGCGGCCCGAGCTGACGCGTCGGCTGCTCATCGGTTTCACCGTGACGGCTCTGGCCGCCGGACTGATCACCGTGCTGCTGCCGGGCGCCGCGATGTGGCGGGCCGGAGCGGCCGGTGCCGTCGCGCTGCTGCTGGTGGCGGGCGGTCTTGCCGCCTCCCGCGCGGTCGGCGACGCGGGCGCCGGAGCGGCGCTCGGCCTGCTGGCCGTGCCCTACCTGGCCGTCGCTGGCGCGCTGGTCCCGGCCGCCGGGCACGGCGAGAGCATGCTCGGCCCGAGGCTGCTGGCCGGAGGTGCGGCCGGAGCGGGCGCCGCGATCATCGCGCTGGCCGCGGTCGGGGCCTTCGCACCGCTCTTCCTCGGGGCGTTCACGGTGGCCGCGTTCACCGCGGCGGCCGGTGCGGTCGCGCTGTCCGGGATGCCGATCGACCAGGTCGCGGGGTGGCTGGCGGTCGTGGTCGTGCTCGCCGGCGGGTTCGTACCCAGCCTGGCCTTCCGGTTCGCCGGGATGCGGATGCCGCCGCTGCCGTCCAACGCGGGCGAACTGCAGGAGGGCATCGAACCGTTCCCCGCCGCACAGGTCCGCGAGCGCGCCGAACTGGCCGACCGCTACCTGACCGGCATGTACGTGGCGCTCGGGCTGCTGGCCGCCGCCTGCGAGACCGCGCTGCTCGCCACCGGCAGCGGCTGGACGGCCGAGCTGCTCGCCGTGGCGCTGAGCACGCTGCTGCTCCTGCACGTACGCGTGGTCGGCGCCGTGCCGCACCGGCTCGCGATGGCGGTCCCGGGGGCGTACGGACTGGCCCTGGCCGGGGTGCTCCGCGCCATCGACCTGGGACTTCCGGGGCGACTGGAGATCACCGCCGCCTTCGCCGTGCTGGCCGCGATCACCGCGATCGCCGCCTGGACGGTGCCGGGACGACGGCTCGTCCCCTACTGGGGACGGATCGCCGACCTGCTGCACACGCTGTGCGCGCTGGCGCTGCTGCCGCTCGCGGTGCTGCTCGCCGGCGTGTTCGGCGCGCTGCGCGGAATCAGGGGGTGAGGGGCTGATGGCGGTGCAGTCGCGCAAGGACCAGGTGCAGGCGCATCTGTACGTGATGGGGCGGCTCTCCAGCGGACTGCTGCGGGACGACCCCGACTCGCCCGACACCCCGACTGCGCGGACCTGGCGGGGCATTCGCTGGGGTGCGTTGATCGTGGCGCTGGCCTGCGTGGTCACCACGCTCTTCGGGCTGATCAAGCCGGGGGGCGGCACCTCCTGGCAGACACCGGGCACGCTGGTCGTGGTGAAGGAGACCGGCGCCCGCTACCTGAACGTCGGCGGGGTGCTCCATCCGGTGCTCAACCAGGCGTCCGCACGGCTGGTCGCGGGAGATCGGATGGCGGTGCAGCAGGTCGCGTCGGAGTCGATCGGGGACGCGCCGCGCGGCACCCCCATCGGGATCGTGGGCGCCCCGGACGGACTGCCGGGCACCCCCGGCTCCGAAGCCTGGGCGGTCTGCGCCGGTACGCAGCCGGCCGGACCGACGAAGTCGAAGCCGCTGACCAGCTTGGTCGTGGGGGGACCCGCGGACTCGGAGGACGGACTCGGCTCCGACCGCGGTGTGCTGGTGACGGCACCGGGGGAGGGGCGGCAACTGGTGTGGAACGGCCGCCGGTTCCCGGTCGACACCCAGCACGGCACGGAGGCGGCCCTGGGCTGGGCCGGGGTCACGCCCGTACCGGTCAGCGCCTCGTTCCTGACGGCGCTGGACGCCGGGCCTAGGCTCGCCCCGCCGGAGATCACCGGGCGGGGGGGCCCGGGGCCGGAGCTGGCGGGCTCCGTCACCCGCATCGGCCAGCTCTTCTCGGCCGGAGGACAGCACTATGTGCTGCGTACGGACGGGCTGGCCCCGCTGACCGAGCTGGCCCGGCTGCTGCTGCGCGGCGACCCGCGGACCCAGGACCAGGCGTACGGCGGAAAGGCCGTGGTCGAGCGTCCGGTGGGCCCCTCCGACCTGGCGGGTCATCAGGCGCCCGCGTCGGCCGCGCAGCAGCTGGCGGCGGGGCTTCCCGCCTCGGCGCCGAGGGTGTCGACGGTGGACCCGGCGCAGGAGCAGGTCTGCGTCCGGGTGAAGCCGTCCGCCGGTGGTCATACGACGACGGTGTCCCTGGTTCCGGCGGACAGTGTCCCCGGCTCGCTGCCGGACCGGCAGCCGGGGGTGACGGCGGCGTGCGTGGCGGTGGACCGGATCTGGGTGCGCCCGGGAACGGGAACGCTGGTGCGGTCCCGGTCCTCAGCCGGTACCGGCAACTCGATGTATTTGGTGACGGATTCGGGCGTTTCCTATCCGGTTACGGCGGCGGGACTGAAACAACTCGGGTATTCGGCCGGCGTAGCCGTGGATGTTCCGGGGCGTTTGTTGAGTCTTCTTCCGACGGGTCCCGTACTGGACCCGTCGGGGGTTTCGAAGAGCGGAGTGGTGGACGCGGACGGCCGAGAGGAGGGGAAGGTTCCACAGAAGAGAACACAGCTCCGTGAACAATGCGGTGCGGGATAGCGGACATGCTCAAGAAAAGCTCAGACAGAGGTGAACTGGGCTCCCCCACTGCTGACATGAATCCCAATGATCGGATAATCTTCCCGACACAGATGAGGTTGGGGAGGGCCCTGCGACGGATGGGTCGTGCCTTCCCGTAACCGATCGGGTTCCAACTGGAAGGAGACAACGGTGTCCCAGCTCGTCAAGGACGCTGCGGCGGCACGGAAGGCTGTCGTCGCGCTCGACACCCACTTCGGGTTCATGAAGCAGGCCGGCGGCGTCGCCGAAGGCATCAGGAGCAACGTCGCGACGCACTACAGCACGACGGACGGGTCGGCCGCGACCTTCCAGGACAAGTTCGCGTCATGGCAGCAGGGCTACACCAAGGCGATGGCTGCCGTCGACGACGTCTGGAACAAGCTGAACCAGCAGCAGAACGTCCTCGACGCCGGTGAGGAAGCCGCCCTCCAGCACGCCAAGAGCGGGTTCGAGAGCTCCGCCGTCTCCGACGGCATCGCGGGCGTTCTCAACAACAACTGATTTGAAACCACCGATCCGGCCTCATCCGTCGCGGCAAGAAGGGGGCACCCTGTGTCCGGCAACATCCACATCAACTGGAACGGTCTTGGCGACGCCACCAACGACATGCAGCAGCTCACAGCCAACATGCGCAACGCGCTGGAAGAGCTGATCGCGGGCGTGCAGGAGCTCGCCAACACCGCCGAGGGCAAGAGCGCCAACACCTGGCGCCAGGTCCAGCAGCAGCTGAACACCGCGATCAACGAGATGGACAACGCGTTCAACCAGGGCCACCAGACGCTCAACAACATGGGTGACACCCACCACGAGCATGACGTCCACGGTGCCAACGTCATGAACAACTGACGGGTGGTGACCCATGGCTGAGGACGGCGGTACCTACAAGATCTCGTCGGAATTCCTGGAGAGCTTCGCGCGGGACCGGATCAACGGCCAGTTCGTCGAGGAGTTCAGGAACGACGAGCACCTCCTGAAGCTGTACGGCTACGGCGGCATGAAGGGCGCCGGCACCTACGACACCTTGCGTGCGGGTAACCCGGACGTGAAGGAGATCGGCGCGGCGAAGGCCCTGGAGGACCGGTTCACGAAGTTCGCGACGGACATGGTGGGGATTCTGGACGGTCTCAAGGAGGGGATGCTGGTCCTCTCCGACAAGGTGCTCAACGTCAATCACATCACCCAGCAGGGCGAGCAGGATGCCAAGGACATCGCCCTTCAGTCGATGATGGACGACCTCAAGGAACCGCTGGCCATGTTCAGCGGCAGCGGTGGGAAAAGTAACACCACCACAGAGTCTACGTCGGACAACCTGACGCAGAACAAAGATAGTTGACCGAGGGGCGAATCAGCGGGGCGGGATCGGAAGAAGAGGCGAAGGTAAGATGGGTGATGTGAAGTGGGAGGCGGCTCTCAGCCTCTTCACCGATTCCGCGCATCCTCCGGCCACCCGGGAGGACGTAACTAAGCTCCAGTGGATCGCCAACAGCCATGTGGATCCCTGGCACTTCGAGTGGGGGCCCGAGGTCGGTCCTCCCGGGGGCTACGAGTTCGGCTGGAACAAGCCGTGGAACCTGCACAACTTCTGGCCCGTCAACTACCAGATCGGTTTCAACCTCAGCCCGGACATCAAGGACCCGCTGCCCCAGGACAAAGCGCTCTACCAGTGGCACTTCCGCGCAAGGGATACCCTGAAGGAAGCGCTCTCCGGCCACGGCAATGTCTTCGCGCTGTTCAGCTTCGATGACGCGAGTAACACGGTCAAGGGTGTCCAGCGCTTCCTGTTGCGCTGGTTCCAGACGGTCAAGGGCTGGGCCGACGAGATCGACGTTCCCGATTCCGAGATGCAGGGCAGTGCGGCTGGACAGTTCCGCAGCATGCTCATAGGAGTCGCGAACCAGTTTGGTGATCTGCATACGCAGATCACCAACCCGGGTGACCCCTCCAAGGAGATCGACGAAGCTCGGACCGCGGCCATGACGGAGCTGCAGAACCTGTACCACGTGATCTTCGCGTACGGCACGGAGGGGAATGCCTGGCCCGCCCAGATCCTGCACGATCTGTTCCGTGAGGAGTTCGGTGAGGGCTCCTACACGTTCAACAATGGCTGGCTGACGACGAAGACACTTGGCGACCCGAACGCGGCGGGATTCTGGGCCGCCTTCGAGCAGAAGGCCAAGGACCGCTGGCTCGACCAGGTAAAGGGCAGTCTCGACGGTCCTGCATCGACCGCGGCGTCGGTCATCAGCAGCGCGTACAGCAATGCGACCAATGCCCTCCGCTCACCGTACAAGCCGAGCTGGGACGCCCCTGCCGGCACTGGGAAGGGCGGGCTGAATCTGGGAGACAGTGACAACACGGCGTCCGATGCCATCGCCCAACTACTCAAAGGACTGCCGAACCCTCAGGGCGACGCGAACGATCTGCCGGGCGGCGGGACCGGCGACGAGACCCAAGTCCAGGACGGAGAGGGTGACGGCACGTTCAGCGGAGGCGGCGACGGGTCATCCTTCGAGCAGAACGGCTCGGAGGGAGAGAACAAGGGCCCCGGCTCGGCGCTGGAAGACCAGCTCAAGAACCTGAACGCCCAGGGCCCGGGAAGCTTCGACACCAGCGACGTCACCGGAAACGGCAGTACGGGCCTCGACCACAACGGCCTGGGGAACACCAACACCGATCAGAACACCACCGGCCCGGGTACGTTCGGCCCCGGCGGACTGACGGGCATCCCGCCCGGCTCCAGGATCAACCAGAACGGCACCGTGACCGGCCCGGACGGCAAGACGCTCAAGAACCCCGACGGCTCCTTCTACAAGGCCCCGCCCGGCGCGTTCCAGCAACAGCAGAAGCAGCAGGAGACGCTGCGCCGCCAGGCCGAGGCCGAGCAGAAGGCGTACCAGCAGCACGCCAAGGAGCAGGAAGAGGCGCAGCGGCGTGCCGAGCAGCAGCGGCGCGACAACGAGAAGGCGCTGGCCCGCCTCCGCGAGAGCTCCCGGCTCTCCAGCGACCACTCCGGCCTGCGCACCGGCGGCGAGGGCGGATCGCAGCAGAGCAAAGGCGTGTTCAAGGTCCGCAACGCCGACGGTACGTTCTCCGAGTACACGAGTGGCAAGGGCGGCAAGAACAGCGTCGGCATCGAGCCGACCGGCCGGGTCAGGACCAGCTCCGTCGATCCCAGTGCCAAGGCCGTCGAGGAAGCGACCGGGCGGCGCACCTCCTCCCAGCCACCGATGATGCCCCCCGGCGCGGGGGCGGGGGCCGGTGCGGGAGCGGGACAGGAGCAGCACCGGGAGCGCAAGAGCTACCTGGACGAGGACGAGGAGACGTGGGGCACGCAGGAGTGCACCACGACGGGAGTGATCGGCTGATGGGCAACCAGAACGGAGGGCCGGCCCGCGACAACGGCGGCATGCACGACGGCGGTGACGCCCGGGTTCCGCTGTCCGCGCGCGAGCAGTTCGAGTCGATCCTCGGCTCGACGCTCCAGGAGCAGTTCGGCGAGATGCAGCGGCAGGTCCGCGAACATGCCGAGAAGCTTGCCTCCGTCCAGCGCGAGCTGGCCGCCCGCACCTCCACGGTGCGCTCCAAGGACCGCGCCATCAGCGTCACCGTGGGTGTCCAGGGCGATGTCCGCGAGATCAAGTTCCACACCGAGGACTACCGCCAGATGGATCCGGTCCGTCTCGGCAAGGCGCTGGTGGACCTGATCGGCCGGGCGCAGAACGAAGGCGGTGAGGCCGCACGCGAGGCCTTCGAGCCTCTGCGCGGCAAGGGCGACGAGATGCGCCGCTCGATGCTGGCCGGCACCCCGGTGGAGGATTTCCTGGCGCCCCTCCGCGAGATGGCGAAGGGCGCCGCCGAGGCGTCCAAGCCCCGGGGAGGCAGAAACGATGGCTGACGGCAATGAGCTGAAGGCGAGTGAGGCGACCTGGAAGGGCATCGAGGAGTACGGGCAGCTCGGCCGGACCCTGGCCGAGACGCACGCCCATGTCGAGTCCATCAACGACCTCAACGCGCGCGGTGGTGGCGACGGTGAGGACGATTCCTCGAAGCAGTACCACGAAGTGATCAAGGTGGGCATGCCGCCGCTCACCGACAGCCTGAAGATGCTCGACATCCTGATCACCCGGCTGGGTGAGAACGGCCAGGACGTGAAGAAGCTCTTCGCGGAGGCCGAGGACCTGGCCACCCAGCTGGCCAAGGACTGGAAGGCGGCTGGAGGGGACCAGTGAGGCGCACCACCATCAGGTCGTGCCTGACGGACCGGGGTCGGGCAGGGCGCCCGTGCTGACCCCGTCGCCCGAGGCGCAGACGCTGCTCATGGTCTTCTCGGGCGAAAAATGGCCCTCCATCAACGAAGACCTGTTGCGCGAGGCCGCCGGCTACTACGACAAGCTGATCGACAACTTCAAGGATCTGCAGACGTATCTCGTCGCTGTCCAGAACTATGTCGATGAGAGCTTCTCCGGGAAGAGCGCGGAGGAGTTCCAGAAGTACGCCCAGTACCTGTCGGGGGGCGGCGACGCCTCGATCCTGAACGCCTGCGCCACGCAGGCCCAGAACCTTGCAAAGATCGCCCGGGACACCGCGAATCAGGCCGAGTACTCGAAGTGGATGATCCTGGGGCAGGTCATCCAGCTGATGGTCGAGATGGCCTTCGAGGCTGCGGTGAGCTGGATCCCCGGCCTGAACGCGGTCGCCCACGCCAACACGGTCGCCGCGGAGACCACCCTCCGGATAGTGGCCCAGCAGGTCATCAAGGCCCTGATCAAGAGCATCGCGATCCACACCGCCATGAGCGTGGTGATCGGCGAGGCGATGGACATCGCCATCCAGCTGATCCAGAAGGGCATGGGGAACCGCACCGAATGGGACCTGGAGGCCACGAAGAGTGCGCTCGGGTTCGGAGCGCTGCAGGGCGTGTTCGGTGGTGTCTTCAGCCCGATCGGTGGTGCGCTCGGCAGGCAGGTCGCCAAGGTGCTCGGCAGCGACGCGACCAAGTGGCTGAGCACGCAGATCGGGAAGCACCTCGACACACTGGGTGCCAAGGAGGGGGCGAAGGCAGGCGCGGCCAAGGGGCTGGGGAACTCTCTCGGCAGCATCCTCGGGGGCACCGAGGGGGAGTTGGCCAAGAACCTTGACAAGAGCACTGGGAAGCTGATTTCGGACAGTTTCGTCGACAAGGTGGGCAACGCGTTCGCCAAGTTCGGCTTCCACACGCTCGACAAAGACATGTCGCGGGACGTCGGCAAGGCCTGGGCGAGTTCCCTCAACAAGCACTGGACGACGAAGGAAACTGTCGATGTAGTGTCCCAGAAGATCTTCAACGACCTGACGAAGACCTTTGGCGGCAAAGTCGACGAGGCTGCCCTCAAGAAGCTGTCCAACGAGATCACCTACGATGTCGCGAAGTCCGTCAGCTCGAAGACGATGGCCGAGACCCTGACCAGGATGGAGAAATTCGGCTTCGCGGCGGGCCTGTACGGGACGTCGGCACTCATCGACGCGGGTGCGCAGAATCTGGCCGAGGGCACGTACAACTCGATGACCCAGGGCGAGTTCACCACGAGCTGGCAGACGTTCGTCTCCGGTGTCGCGCCGACCATGTTCAGTCATGTGATGCGGCACACCGTGGTACATCCGCTCATCGCCCAGTCCGACTCGGGGATCGCCAACCTGATCAAGGGCATCCACTCGAAGGCCGACACGCTGGACAGGCCGGGCGGGGAGTTCGGGCCGTACCTGTCGGCGCCGCCCGTACTGGGCGCGGGGGATCTTTCGAACGTTAATTCGGGTAACGGTCTCGACGAGCAGCTGGAGGTGGAAACGAAGGAGGAAGAGAACGAGCAGGAACCGCTGATCCCGCCCGGGAAGAACCCCGTTGCCCCCGTCACGCCGATCGTGACGGAAACACCGAACGAGAACGACACCCGGGAGTCGAACTCCTCGGTGATCCCATCGGCGGTGCCCCCCGTGGCGCCTTCGGAGATGCCGACGAACCCGACGGCGACGTCCCCGAAGATGACGCAGGTTCCCACCCAGTCGACACCGCAGCCGAACGCCCAGATCCAGATTCCTCCCAAGGTGACGCAGAATCCAGCGCCTTCCGCGGCCGGGAACAACGCGAGTACGCCCCCGACGAAGCAATATCCCCCGCGTTCCACGGCGTCGTCCCCGCCCTCCTCCGAGTTCAACGACATGCTCAAGCAGAGCCCGCTGAACTCCCAACGGATGGAAACGAATCAGGACCCGCTCACCTTCGAGATGCGGGACTTGCAGCCTCTGGTGACGACGAGCACGCCAACGGTCGACGTAGACAGCAATCAGGGCGCGACTATCACCCCGGCCGCCGTTGAAAACAACACCCAGAGCACCGCCAACACCAACACCACCGTTGACGAGATCATCGAAGACGTCATCATCGATGATGCAGACATCGATCCCGGCAACACCGTTGGTGTCATCACCGATAACACCGATGTCACCGACATCGAAAACAACAACAGCCAGGACAGCACCCCGCAGTTCCACGAAACCGACGACACCACCACCCCTGCACCCACCACACCCCCGCCGCTTGAGGTCACCGACTCCAAGGGCAACACGAAGACCATCAAGATTCCCGGCTTCCTCAACGACATCTCCGTCTACGCCGACGAGGGCGAGGAGACCCCGTTCAACGGCGCGGTCGGCGGGCATCACGTCGTCCAGTTCAGCCACGAGAAGGGCTCGGAGCAGCTCGCCGACGAACTGGCCAAGAAGGCCAAGGTGACCCTGACGACCCCGTCGGATCTCTCTTTCGCCCTGGCGAATCAGGCGGGCACCCTCCTCGGCGACGGCCGCCGGTTCGTCGTCAAGGACGGGGGACGGACGCGGGAACTGCGCGTCAAGGTGGTCCCCGACCAGAACGGCTGGGAGGCCGCCCCCGGCGATGCCGGCAAGCAGGACAGCATCGCGCGCAATCAGCAGAGCGAAGGCCAGTCCTCCTCCGAATCCAGCACGGTCCAGATGGCGTTCACCGCCGCGGTTACGGCAGGACCAGCCGCGGTCAAGGCGACCATGGCGCCCGCGATGGGCACCAGTCATGACTCCAACCTCAACACCCAGCAGCTCTCACAGCGTGAAACCCGCAGTCACGGCCCCTCCGTCAAACTGAGCACCAACGTCACGTACGAGCTGTCCCTCCACGACATCCCCACCACCGACTCCACGGGTACGCAGAGAACCCCCGAGGCCTCGGAGCCCATCAAGCACACCGTCGCGAAGGGCCTGATCGTCCAGATTCCCGACTCGCACACCACCAGCAGTCGGCCCGATCCACGCAAGGACCGGGTCCCGCTGAAGTTCACCACCGAGTCCGGCGAGCGGGCGAAGATTGAGCACACCGAGTCGTACTTCAACATCGACCCGATGACCGACTGGGTGCTCCAGCACACCGACTCCCCGATCGGCAGCAATAACTACAAGGCGGTTATCAACCACTTCTCGGCAGACCACTTCACCCAGATCGACGGCCGGGACCCCGTCCCTCCGCTGCGTCTGCACAAGAAAGACGGATCGACGGACGGCACCGTCACCATCGGAACACCGGTGCCCAAGCGCCACTGGGTGATCGACTCCTCGACCGACTTCGAACTGCGTGACACGAACCAGTTCAGCGAGAAGAACGAGAGCAGCACCACCCGTACCCACACTCTCGATGCCTCGCTGTTCGTGGGCGGTGTGACGGACCCCACCGGATTCTCCGATGCCTTCGCCGCACCACGCGCCCAGGCGGGCCTGACCCTGGGGTACAGCCACTCCTCCAGTAACACGTCCAACCTCGGCGGCACCGCTGGAGCCAAGAACGCCGAGCGCTCCCCGAAGGACGTCCGGACAGTGCTCGTGATGCGCGAGTCGGAAATCACGGTGGAGACGCCGGACGGATCCAGCAAGGCATTCACCGTCGGCAGCCTGGTGCGCATGCCGGTCGGCGAGGCCCAGCGGCTGGCCGGCTGGGACAATCAGGAGCAGTTGCGGGTCGGCAAGAACGAGCCGAAGAAACCCGCCTACTGGAACACCGGCGACAGCGGGAGCGACAAGGTAACCATGCTCGGCCCTGGGCGGCCCGGCGAGATCAAGTTCGGCAAAGAGACTCTGGACCAGGAAACCCCGAATCAGAACGCTGAGAACGAGAACGCCGAGAACGAGAACGCCGAGAACGACAACCCCACTGTCCAGAACGAAACGAAGAAGGACACTCGCAAAGCCGAGGAGGAGCTTGTCGATTCCCTCCTCGACGACCTGAAGAAGGCGGATCCGAACCTGCCCCTGGCCACCCGGGACGAGGTGAAGAAGGCCGATCGGCAGCGAAGTTGGTTCAAGCGGCTGTTCCGCCGCGACGGACTGTCCGTCAAGGCGGTGGCGAACACCCTCTCCCTGATGAACGCGGTCGCCAAGCAGGGGATGGACCAGCGCATGCACCTGGCAGCCACCGAGGAGGGCGTTCGGGTGCACCTGGTCGGCTCGTCGTTCACCCGCGAACGCGGCTATACCCTGACGATTCGGGCCGATCTCGATCAGCCCACGTACGTGGGCAGCGCGCGCCGTACGACGACCCAGGCGTTCAGCGGCTCGGAACGGTTCGACACCGGGTTCCAGTCCACGCACAGCGTGAGTGGGGGCGCGGAGGCGATGTTCTCGGCCTACCGGAGCGAGAAGGACGAATTCGGTGCGAACACCGGAATCGGCTCCGGCAGTGCCAACGCTCGTTACACGTACCGGTCCACGCGCCAGGTGAAGTCAGGGGGGACTGCCACCCGCGAGGATCTGGTCGCGCCCACGCCAGGTACCGACTACTACGACTTCAACGGCAATCTGACCTTTGAGCTGGAGCGTTCGTCGTTCCCTCAGCCCCTTGTCCAAGCGATCACGCTGGGCGGCTGGCGAGCGTTGGCGAGGTACGGCAGCGAGTCGCATTTTCCGGCGGTGAAGTGGCTCTACAAGAAGAGCGGACTGGGCGGCATCGGTGAGACCCGGGAGACCGGGAGCAAGTCCGTATTCCTCACGCCGCATCCGATCAAGTTCACCTTCGGTGTGCCGGACAGCCTGTCGAAGACCGGTGAGAAGCCACAGGAGGACCAGGACCTGATCGCCGGAAGGATCGAGTCCGAGCAGACGGAGACCGAGGTCCAGAAGCCGGACGAGATCTTCTCCAAGGGATTCACCACCGTCACTCTCGCGGCCAGGTCGGACCAGACGCTGTTCGGTTCGGTGCGCGACCTCATCGGGAAGACCTCCGGGAATGCCTGGCGGCTGACCGAAGCGGGCGCGTTCATGTCGGAACGGGTCCGCCGGATATTCGGACAGCACTCCTTCACCTCCCTGTCCGACCAGGTGTTCTCACCGGGTGGCCACACCGTTGGAAACCTGCACGACAAGGGAACGCTGTTCGCGGGGGAGGAGTCGCTCTCGATCACCGGCACCCGGCACAACCTGAAGGTGGTGGGCGAGCCGTTCACACCATCGCTTGAGACGAACACCGCGCTGGAGCAGGCGTTCGGCTTCAGCAAGGGTAATTCGCACGGCGCCACCTTCGGAACCAGCGGTGCGGGCGGGGGGCTGCAGGAGGCCGGAGACGTGAACTTCACCGGACAGGGCGGTGTAGTCAACAACTGGCTGCAGAAGTTCTGGAACCGGAACAACAGCTCGTCCGCCACCTCCATGCGCGACCTCAACCAGGTGTTGGGCAGCGACCGTTGGGTCATGGTCGTCGCCGACACCGACTACCGGGTCCGGGCTCATCACAAGCCCCTGGGCCTCTTCGGCCGCCCTTTCGGGAGTTCCCGCGACGCCGAGACGTATGTGATCCGCAAGCCGGGCGGCTGGGTCGGGCTGATGCGGGAGAGCGACGCGCTGAAGGCGGGGCTGATCGATGACGGTCTGGGCGACGCGCCCAAGGGCGCTCTTGAGAACGTGGAGTGGCAGGACCGTGAGGGCCTCGACGAGGCGAGCCGAGGCGCCTTCGCGCACAACGCCCCTCAGGACGCCGCCGAGTTGAAGAAGCTCAACAAGGACCTGCGGAAGGCGGGTATCACCGAACAGACCCTGCACACCATCAACGGCATGGTGTCCGCCCGTTCGGGCCGGTCGGCCATTCAGAGCGGCAGTACGCTGACCTCCCGCGGCCGCACGTCCGCGTTGGCTCACGTCAAGAATCTCAACGTTCTGGGCGAGGACGTGGTGATCAACGTCCAGCACCGGCGCGTCGGCACCCCCGTGGTCGTCGACACCCTGTTCGGCGACCACGAGTTCGGGGCGGGTCGCAACATTTCGCAGGAGAATGCGTCCTCGGCGACGGCCTCGAACACGCACTCCTTCAACGGTGGCGAGCCGGTGCGTGGTCCGGGCGGTGCCGGCGGGATCACCGGCGCCGGCGGGGGCGGCCTCGGCGACGCCAACTCCGCGACGGACTCCACCTCCGGCGTGGTCACCCAGGTCACCACCATTCCCGGACCCAAGGCGGTGATGGAGACTGAGTGGGAGACGGTCGTCACCGTCACCTACTCCGACGGCACCAAAGTCATCGAACCGGTGAAGTGGAACGCCACAGTCACCACGTCGGAGTCGTATCTGTTTCTGGAGCCGAAGGCCGGGGGCGACACGTCGCAGACCTCGTCCCCGAGCTTGCGGCCGAAGGCCACCATGACGGTCGAGGCCCCGAAGAACGGTAGCGACCCCGCCGAGCTCCTGAAGGAGACCGCGAAGAAGAACGCCCCGTCGGCCCGCAAGGGTGACGGAGGGTTCCACATTCACGAGGTCATCGGCGCGGACCAGGTACAGAAGCTCGGCAAGCTGCTCGTCGCCAAGTCCCGCAGCAACGACCAGAAGTTGAAGGCCCCGCAGGAGTACAAGGAAGACGAGATCGTGAAGGAGGTGAACAAAGCCGTCAACGTCAGCGACACAGTGAAGCCGGGAAAGCCCGGGGCCGACGCGCTCGACACCGCTCTGAACGACATTTCCCTCACCGCCGCACTCTCCTCGGGCCACGCCCAGGCCGGTCAGCACGCCGTCACCGTCACCAACAACAGCCTCGTCGGCGGCGTCGACACCACACTCGTGGTCGCCACACACCTCGACTTCAAGTCGCCGAAGGCGCGCCGCCTCGCCGTCACCAGCCAGATAAAATTCGACGACCTGACCGGGGCCGGAACCGGCACCGAGATGTCCAACACCACCAGCACGAACTCGGCGGGAGGCCCCGGCATCGCCGGAACCGCGGCCAAGAACGGTGTGACCACCGCACCGAGTCTCCCCGTCGCCGGAGTCAGCAACTCCAGCAGTGTGACGCACAAGCTCGGCCAGGCCGAGCAGTCCCGGACCAACCTCAAACCCCCCGCCGGGCACGGGCACCTGTACGCCGTCCCCGCGACTTTCCACCTGGCCGCAGGTTCGCAGCACCACATCAAGGACACCATCGGCGGCCCGTCCACCGAGGGCGCACTGCAGTCCGGGACGACGGAGGCGACCGTGCTCGTCTGGCTGAGCGACGAGCGCGTCGAGGAACTGGGGCTGCACGAGCTGACCCAGGACGAGATCGACGCGGCCAAGGCGGTGAAGCAGGCCGAGGAGGCATGGGAGGCCAACTACAAGGAGTACTGGGATCAGCGTCACAGAGTGAAGGCTCTGGAGACGGAGGCGAAAGCCGCCCTCGCCAAGTACGTGCAACTGGGCGGCAACCCCGAATCGGACGCACCGGCCGCGACCGCGGAGCCCCAGAACGCGAACCACGCCGAATCAGAGCTGGACAAGGCGACGAAGGACTGGAAGGAAAGTGACAAGGCGCACGTCGAGGGGCTCCGACGGCTGGAGGACCTGAAGAAGAAGATCGCTGAGGCCGGTAACGAGTATGTACGGCTCCGCGGCCTCACCGACAAGATGTTCAGAGTCCCGAACTCAACGGCCCAGGAACCCATCGCGTTCAAGGATGAAGTCCGCCACGACCAAGGCAAGCCGGAGGTCGAGGAAGAATTCAAGGAGGTCACGGGCGAGGACGGCAATCCGACCGCCATCACGATCGACGGCACGACCTATCCGCTGAAGGATGTCGAGAGTGACGGCAACGGATTCTTCAACGCGCTGGCGGAGGGATTCGGGCAGAACGGGAACGAGAACCTGCCGCAAGGCAGCGGCCCGGACCTCCGTCTCGCACTGGCCGAGCAATTGCGCGCCGAGGCGGCCAAGACAGGCGGTTCGAACGAGAATGCCGGGGCGCCCGGGGATTCGTACTTCTCGAACCTGGTGAAGGAGATGCTGCCCGACCTCACGGACGAGTTCAGCGAAGAAGACGTTCGCGCGGCGGGGCTGGACAAGCTGATCGACGATCCGACGAGCAAGGGTGGAAAGGAATACCACGATCGCAAAGCCATTCCGCCGGGGAAGGAAGCGCTGACGGAGCAGCAGCGCCTTACGCTCACCTCGCGCTCGGCCAGTCGGGAAGGCGACCGCGAAAAGCTGATCGACCACGGTACGGCGGACTACTACCCGGCGCTGGCGGCGGCTCTGTGGAAGGTGCGGGTGACCGTGGCGGACGGCAAGAAGCTGCTCACCTTCATGCCGGACGGCAGCCAGGCAATGGCCGAGGACATGCGGCGAGGCGTCATGCTGCACCGGAAGGACGAGACGTACCGCTACGTCGACCAGAACTCGACACCGTCGAACACGGCTGAGCAGCAGAATCCGACGGAGACGGTTGAGGAGGAGACGACGAAGCAGCCGGTGCCTGAGGTGACGGAGCCGAATATCCAGGCGTACCAGCAGCAGTCGTCCTCCCTGAACTCCCGGAGCCGGGAGGACGAAGGGCTTGGCAGCTCCATCTCCCAGAGTATTTTCGACGTGCTCAGTTCGCCTGTCACCCCCGACGAGGAACTCGTCGAGCCGGACCCTGATGAGGAGCTCGCGGACCCGATCGTTGATGAGGAGCTCGTCGAGCCGGACCTCGACGATGAACTCAAGGAACTGGCACACCAGTTGGACCTTCCGGTGAACAAGGTCACCGCCCTTGAAGAGAACCTGGCGAGTCTGGGCATTCGGCGCGCCGACTGGTTCGCCTTCGATGGCCACCTGGCCCGTAACGGCTCGTCGCTCTCCGTACTCGCCGAGTCCGGCGACCCCATCCACATCCGTGACGCCGTCGCGGACTGGATCGCCGAGCCCGTCCACATGCCGTCGGCCGCCATGCAGCGTGCCGCGGGAATGTACGGCGGAATGTCGCCGCACCACCTGGAACGGCTTCTGCGTGAACACGGCCTCCACGATGCCCACGGCCTCGTGGAGGCAATCGGAACTCCGGGCACCACACCGCAGGGTTTCGTCATCCAGCCGGTCCATGTCGTCGAATGGTTCGCCGCCAACGGCGACGAGATCGCCCGCCTGCGGGACTGGCAGGACACCCAACGGCTCGCGGGCGCCATGAACGACCTCTCACCCACCGTCCCGGACCCCAACGCACCCCACGCAACAGCTGCCGACGGATCACCGCTCACCACATTCCGCGACTGGTACGCCAACAACGTCGGCCATGAACACCTGGCCCGTGCCACCGACGAGCAGTTGCGGGACGCGGTCGCGCGCTGGCACCTCGACACCCGTCACGAACTCGCCAACCTCCCCGCCGACGTCGACGCACGGACACTCCTGCGGCTCGGCCAGGCCGCCGAGGCCGCAGGCACGACCGCGCAGTTCCACCAGGACGTCACACACCATGTCACCGAGGGCAGTCTCGCGGACGCCGTCGCCCTCGCCGACGCGCTCGGCCACGGCGCGGGCCTCCATGAAGTCGAAGCGCTCACCCGCGCGTTGGGCGCCGGCGTCGACACACTGCGGCCCTTCGGGAAGATGCTCGGGCGCCGCCTCGCCCAGCACGCCGCGGCCCAGGATGCGATCCAGGCGGCCGTGGATTCCTTCCGCGTCGACCTCGCGCACCACGGCTTCACCACGGCCGACCTCTCCACACTCATCATGGAGGGGGACGGGCACGCGAAGGCGGACCCCATCGGGACCGAGGAGCTGGACTCCTTCGCCCGCTACCTCGCCCACCAGCAGATTCTCGGCACCACACCGCACGCGGCGATCCGGGCATGGCGCGAGCTGCCCACCGTCGAAGCATTCGCCTACGTCGAGACCTGGCGCGGGAACGACACCGCCCAGGGGAAGGCCCTCGGCACCATCGACATCCTGCCCCCGAACGATCGGGAATCCGAGCTCCTCGGCTACCTCGGACCCAACCAACTTCGCGCCTACAAGGTGCAGCGCGTGGAACTCCCCAACGGAGACATCCGCTCCGACGTGATCATCCCCATCAAATTGCTTCACGCGAAGGGGCAGGAGCACCTGGTCGACGCTGCCAAGAAGGTCGCCCAGACCTCTCTCGACCGCTACCTCAACGCTCCGCGTTACCGGCTGTCCAACGGCGATCTGCTGCACGTCTCGGTGGAGTTCACCGATGCCGATGTGCCCGTGGAGAAATGGGACAACGGCGTGCTGAAGAGTCCCCGCGACGGTGTCCATCTCGTCGAACTCTCCTACGAGCCCGGTGGCCGCATGGAGGCACGGGACTGGAGGCTGCCCAGCGACAACCTCTCCGTCTTCGCCCACGAACTGACCCACCTGCTCGGCCCGTGGGACTACTACCGGGAACACGCGAACATACTGCGCCCCGTCTACATCGACCAGGCCCTCATGGGCGGCCCGGTCTTCGGTGACCGCTTCGGCAACGTCACCGTGGGTTCACTTCAGAGCAAGCAGGACTGGCTCCACAACCAGCGGATGATGCCGCGCGACCTGCGGCTGATCGGTTCGGTGATCGAGGAGACCTGGAAGAGCAGCGGGTACGATTCCGCCCCGCACGACGGACTGCGGTCCGAACTGCCGCTCCACGTCGCCGAACGGGTCCTGCGCGGCAATCCGTCCACCGGTAAGGCCGGCCACCTGGCGCCCATCGGCACCGGCGGGCGGATACGTCCCGAGCCGATCGGCGACATCAACCCCAACGGCACCTACCGTGCGGCCGGGGGAGGACCCGGCAACAAGCCCATCATGATGTTCCCCGACCACTGGTCGATGGAGGAGGTCACCGAAGCAGTCGTTCACGTGCACCGTGACCAGTTGCGGTACGGGAACATCGGACCGGACGGCGAGTTCGAGGGCGTCCACCACGGAGTACGCATCCGCGGCCACGCCCGGCCCGACGGCACGATCACCGACTTCGAGGCGTCGAAGTGGCAGGGCGACCTCGCCCCTCGCCCGTTCGCCGCCCCGACCGTCGAACCACGACCGAAGCCCTTCGCCGAGGGCGGCGAGCCGATCTCCACCCACCGGCTTTGGGACTTCCTCGAAATCGGCAACCGTTCCCACGGCATCGGCGGACACGTGCGCCCCGCGGCCGACATCGGCCAGAACTCCCAGAACAACACACCCCCGACCAGAAAGGCCGTGCACTACGACCTGTTCACCGACGAGAAGTCCCGATCCGGAACACGCCGCGCCGCCGCCCACTCCCTCGAACTCCGTGAGTACGCGCCGTTCCAGAAAATCCTGTCCACCCTGACTTCTCCGGGGCCGACCGTCGCCGTCTTGGATGGTGTGAGCAACCTCAACACCGCCTTCCCGGACGAGTGGCAGACGTGGCATTTCGACGGCATCCTCAGCCATGCCCATGGGGAAGCCCTCAACTCCGGCAACTTCACCGTGCTGCCGTCCGGTGGCTACATCTGGCACGGCGTGGCCGCGGGCGTGCCGGTACACGGCCAGGTCCTCGACGGCGAGCACCAGTGGATACGGCCCTCCTGGCACCAGCCGCAACAGCTGGGCCCGGGAAGCCACGAGGTGCTGGCCCAGACCGAGGGCATCGAGTTCCGCACCGGCGACGGTGCTCATTACCGGATGCAGCGGATGCTGTTCACGAACGGCGAGCAGCAAACTGTCATCGTCCGTGTGCTGCATCTGTCGGCCGAAGACAGCATGAGCATGCAGGCCGAGGCGATCAGGACACCCCCGACGGGCCTCGGTGAGATTTCCGGTCTCGGCCCGACATTCCTCGGATTCGAGGTCAAGTCCGATGAAGCGGTGAACAGCTCCGACACCGATCTGCTGAACCGCTCGTCATCCCACGGGACGGATGACTTCCGTACTCTGCTCGGCTCCGGATACGACGCGATGAAGCTGTCCGCCCCGCGCATCCTCGGCAAGGACCAGTGGATGCCACCCGCCGGGAAGGCCAACGACGCCGCCTGGCGTGCCCACACCGCAGCGGTGCTCGACCGCCACGGACCGAACGCGCTGAACCACGAGCCCGGTGTCGACGCGCTCGTACAGTTGCACACCGCCGAGGAGCTCGCTCCTCACGCCGACCGCGATCGCACCGAGCAGGACCTGATCGGCGCCACCGACCACCTGTTCCATGCCGGTGCTGGGAACGGCCTGGAGATCCCCGAGAGCCTGCAAGAGGACTGGCCGCTGGAGCGCGTACGCCTGGCCGTGCTGCAGCAATCCTCGTACGGGGGCCCCGACGAAGATCAGTCGACCTCCGACTCGGTGATGCTGAAGGCCTTCCCCGAGCCGGGCGTTCGCCTGGAGATCCGCTACGAGCCCGACGCCGACGGGGTATGGAAGATCGCCGACTACACGATCCACCTGGACACAGACTCCGAAGCGCCGCCGCTGTGGGAGCCCGGCAAGGACCTGAAGAAGGCTGCGGCCGGGATGGACGTCGACCCGGGACATCTCCTTGTTCTCAGTGAGGAAATGGACCTGCCTCCCGAGGACCTGACGAGTGCGGCGGCGCTCCTGCGGGGCCTCGGGGACCCGCGCGCCGTCATCGCCGAACTGCGTCTGATGTCCGCCAACCTGGGTATCGGCGACGCGAAGCTGCTGACCGAGCAGATGAGTGCGTTCGGTATCGGCGTCGAGCACTGGTGGGACCTCGCCGCCCATCTGCAGAACAGCGGCCACACCATCTCCGACCTGATCCACGCGGGACCCGGCAGTGACCTGGCTGTCAGTTGGGAGCAGCGGGAACAGACGCCGGTTCCCCAGAACGTGGTCGCGCAGGCTCTCGCACTCGGCATTCATCCCCGTCGGCTGGAAATGGTGATGAACGCGGCACTGACCAACGACCCCCAGTGGTTCGCCAGGGACGATCCGGAGTTCTGGACGGGGGGACTTACCCCACAGCAGATCGCCGAGTGGCGTTTCGAGCAGATCTGGCGCGACAGCTTCGACTGGATGGCCGGGCAGCTCGGTGTCGAGACAACGAACCAGGGTGCGTCGGCCGACTTCGACGAGTGGGCCGGGGGCCCCGAGTTCCGTGCCTCCAGCGGAGTGGAGGAGCTGACGCGCGCTGTGGCGCTGTGGCGCCTCGGGCGGAGCGGGCCGACGGACAGTCTCCCCGACGGTTCGGACCCCCGCCCGCTCGCGCGCCTGGTCTCGTCGCTCGGGATGACGACCGAGCATGCCCGCATCTACATCGAGGGCCCGGGCAGGGGGGCGGGCCCCCTCCTGTTGGCCACGCATCTGGCACAGAGGTACGCGGCCGCCGAGAAGGCTGCAGGAAAGCTGCAACACTCGGTGCGGAAGGTTCCGCCGAACGCTCTACGGGTGCTCGGGGTCGCCGACGCTCTCAACATCGACCCGCACCTTCTGCCCAGCATCTCGGAACTCGTCATGGACGACGGGCGGATCCTCCGGGATGTGCTCTGGAACAGCGACGAGCCGTTCGGTGTTGCCGACCTGGTGCGAAAGCGCCTCGACGCACTCCGGCTCGCACCTGATGAACTGTCCTGGTTCCAGGGCATGTTGGTGACGGAAGAGCGCATCGGAAAGTTCTGGGACTACGTCGAGGAGCACCGAACCAGCGACGCCGACCTGACGGCGCTGCTGGCCGGAAACCGGCAGACGGGACCGGCGGCGGTCCGGAAGTGGGTCGAGCACGAAGGGGCGGCGACACACGGTCCCGCGACAGCACCCCCAGCGACGCAGGAGACGGAGCAGCGGAACAGCATGGTGTTCCACTCGTCCACTGTGAACGACCCGCCCGGCGCCCCGCCGGTCCCCGGGCAGGGGGCCCCGCTGCCCGACATCCTGCTGGCCCTGACCAAGCAGCTGAGCTCCACCAGCGCCGAGGACCGGACCGGACTGGCCGACGCCGACCTGTTCCAGGGCGCGAGCCCCGCTGCTCGCGACACCAGGATGGCCGCCTTCCGCAAAGCGATGTTCCAGGCCGAGACCACCGCCGACGTCGACGAGCGGGCCGCGCGTATCGCCTCGGACATCAAGTCGAACCAGTACTTCACCGACGGCAACACCAGGACGGCGACCGCCGCGGTCTTCACCACCTACGCCGCGGCCGGTGCCGGCCTCGGAGCGTCACCCCTGGAAGTGTTCGCGGCGATCGGCGAGGCCGAGGTGAACCCGCGCTTCGACCTGGCCGAATGGCTCCGCGAGCGCCACACGGACGACGGTCCCGCGACGGTACCGTCCGTGGCGGAACTCGAAGAGATCAACGTCGTGGCGGGGCAACTGGCAGCGGCGGCCGCCGGGTTCCAGCGGATCGACGGATACCGGCGCGACTACCTCCGCAGGCACCCGACGGAAACGGAGGAGACCGCCCAGGACGACTTCCTGGCCGAGCTGCTCGAGGATTCGGAGGCCGATTACGACCTGTGGGCCGAGCGTGAGGAACTCAACCGGGCGATCGACCTCATCCGCCCCGGTGGCAGGACGGGCTTCCTGAACACGGTGGCCCAGCGGCGGGCCCCGAAAGACAACGACGAAACCCTCGTCGAGGAGATCGAGCGCCTCATGGAAGCGCTCGGACTGGACGAGTGACCGGCACATCCATCAGCAGTACCCATGACGAGAACAACGAGGAGAGGCACCAGTGGCAGTCACGGAGACGCGGAGCGGTACCCCCGGCGGCGCCGACGGGGCCAGGTCGGAGGAGGCGGAGGCGCCGACGACGAGTCGGGCGCGCGCCACGGCATCTGTCAGCAACGGCGTGATCGGTGCGCTCCCGGACACCGACCCCGAGGCGGAGGCCGGGCCCGCGGCCGCAGGGGTGGCAGAGGCTGAAGCCGAGCCCGAAAGTGCGGCGGGCGTCGCCTCCGCGCTGCGGGGGAGCAGTGCTCCCGAGCCGCTGACGGCTGAGCGCGAGGCGAAGCCTCAGACGGCTGGGGCACCGACGGCCGGGACACCGACGGGTGAGGCGTCGACGGATGAGGCGTCGACGGTCGAGGAACCGGCTGTGTCCACGCCCCCGCCCGCAGCCCCCACAACCGCCGCTCCGGCCACCGCAACTGCCGAAGCCGGCACAACCGCGGCTCCGGCCACGGCGCCCAGCGCCCGGTTCTCCTGGCTGCGCGCCGGGCGGTCCGCCACGGCCGTCGCGTCCGGAGGCCCGGGCGACGGGAATCCGGCTGCCGAGGCCGTCGGTGCCTCGGGAAACCCGAACCGGATATCCCGGCCCATGGTCGCCGCCGCCGCGATCGGCGGAGTGGTACTCCTCGCCGCTCCCTTCGTCATCAGCGCCACCTCGGGCGACGACCCGAAGGACAGCAAGAGCCATAACGCCGCCGCCGGATACGACGGTCCCAGCACCTCCCCGTCCGGATACGTTCCCAGCGCAGAGCAGGACAACGGCAAGGCGCCGGCCGACAAGAAGGGACCGGCTTCGAAGGTGCCCCCCGCGCCGGAGAACAACGCCGTCGCCGACTCGGCCGGGAAGGACAAGAGGGCAGACGAAACGTCACCCGCCGGGAGCCACGATGCATCCGCCAAGCCGGGCTCCGGCTCCAAGGCGGCCGGTGAGGGAACAGCGACTGGATCCACCGTCAAATCCACCGTGGTCCAGCAGTTCTCCGCCTACGCGGGCCCGCACTGCTCGGGCTCCGGAGTCTCCTACAGCGAGCACGGATCGTCCAAGGTTGCCAACGACGACGACCTGTGGACGACCGCGACCGGCGGCTACTCGTCCAACGGCTGCAACGGCCGTTTTCGCTCGGTCCCGATGTCCGGGGACGGCAGCGACGCCGGTAACTATGCGACGTGGTCCTTCAATACCGGCTCCGTCACTTCGGGCTCCTGCCGCATCAGTGTGCACATCCCCGACTCCGGCGACATCCGGCACGTCGGCGGCGCCCCGTCGTACTACACCGTCCACGCCGGGAGCAGTTCCTCCGGGGCGCAGCTGGCGAGCTTCACGATCGACCAGGTCGCCCACCACGGGCAGTGGGTGGCGGCCCCGAACGTCAAGATCAGTAGCGGGAGGCTGGCGGTCGTGCTGCACGACCGCGGCAAGGACTGGAATTCGCAGGGTTCCACGGACGCGCACCACGCGGCGGACGCGGTCTATGTGAACTGCAGCTGACGCGGGGGCTTGCGGACCTGCACCTCACGCCGGTCAAGTCCGCGTCCGACGGCGCCCCACAGTCGGGGAACCTTGGGCCAAAGTCCGTACGGGCGGCGTCTGCTACCTGTACTTCCTGGCGCATCCGGCCCCCGCCCTGAAGCGGGCTCTGGCCGCCGTCGGCGTCCCCTGAGGCGCAGCGGGGCCCCGGGCGGTGACAGATGTCTCTGCCCGGGGCCCGGCTGTTGCAGGCTTGGCATGAGCGTATAAATATCGAAATGGAGTCGTAGGGAGCTGGGCCGGTGATCGTCCCGTTCGCTGCTGAGTCGCTCGTTCCCCCGTGACGGATATCGTCCGATCGGGCATACTCAAGCCGCCGTAGCCGCTGGCCGGCAACTCTCGTAATCCGAGAGGCCGGCACCGGCTGGGCAGTAGCTCTTCCGGGCTGGGCCCGGAAGTCCCCCCGACGGCGCCGCCCACACCCCGAGCGCGCGACCGTCGCAACGCCCGACAGGGAGGAGAGCGCCGTCATGACCGACCGTGCCCCGCATTTGGTGGAACGCCGTCTGCCCACCGAGGAGTCCAAGCAGCTCGTCGAGCTCGTCCGCGACATCGCCCAGCGCGAGATCGCGCCGCGGGCGGCCGAGGAGGAGGCGGCGGGCCGCTTCCCGCGCGAAGTCTTCACGCTGCTTTCCGAGTCCGGACTGCTCGGACTGCCCTACGACTCCGCCCACGGCGGTGGTGACCAGCCGTACGAGGTGTACCTCCAGGTCCTGGAAGAGCTCGCGGCCGCCCGGCTCACCGTCGGCCTCGGTGTCAGCGTCCACTCCCTCGCCTGCCACGCGCTCGCCGGATACGGCACCAAGGAGCAGCAGGCCGAACACCTCCCGGCGATGCTGGGAGGGGGCCAGCTGGGCGCCTACTGCCTCTCCGAGCCCGCTTCGGGCTCCGATGCCGCCTCGCTCCGGACGAGGGCCGTACGGGACGGCGACGACTGGGTCATCACCGGCACCAAAGCATGGATCACCCATGGCGGCATCGCCGACTTCTACACGGTCCTGGCCCGCACCGGGGCCGAGGGCGCCCGCGGCATCACCGCCTTCCTGGTCCCCGGCAGCGCCGAGGGGCTGAACGCGGCCGCCCCCGAGAAGAAGATGGGCATGAAGGGCTCGCCCACCGCCCAGCTGAACTTCGACGGCGTACGGGTCGCCGACGCACGCCGGATCGGCGAGGAGGGGCAGGGCTTCGCGATCGCCCTGTCCGCACTCGACTCCGGACGCCTGGGCATCGCCGCCTGCGCGATAGGCGTCGCCCAGGCCGCCCTGAGCGAGGCTGTCTCCTACGCCACCGGGCGGCAGCAGTTCGGCCGGCCCATCGCGGACTTCCAGGGCCTGCGCTTCATGCTTGCCGACATGGCCACCCAGATCGAGGCGGGCCGGGCCCTCTACCTGGAGGCGGCCCGGCTGCGTGACGAGGGCAAGCCCTTCTCGCGCCAGGCGGCCATGGCCAAGCTGTTCTGCACGGACGCGGCCATGCGAGTGACCATCGACGCGGTCCAGGTGCTCGGCGGATACGGCTACACCCTCGACTTCCCGGTCGAGCGGCTGATGCGCGAGGCCAAGGTGCTGCAGATCGTCGAAGGCACCAATCAGATCCAGCGGATGGTCATCGCGCGCCACCTCGCGGGTCCGGAGACGCGCTGACCAGCAGCGGTCGCTCCGACCACACCGGCGTCGTCATGATCCGGTTCCACTTCTGATCATGGCGGCCCGGCAGGGTCCGCCCCGTGCTCTCCCAACAGCGCAGCAAGGACCGGTAGATGGTCTCAGGCGGCGTCGCGCCGCATCTGCGGCAGCCGCAGCGGTCGCGAGCCGGGGCCACCGGCGTGCGAGAACGGCTGCGTTCGCCAGTCGAGCCCCTGAGGGAGTGTCAACAGCAGGGCCGTCTCCTGCTCCTGGAGGTCCAGCGACTCGTCGGCGGGCCGCGCCTGCGACGCCGCGCGGCCGGTACCGGCGCAGACGGTCAGGACGAACGGGTTCCACGGACTCGGGCACAGCGCGTGCTCCGGCAGTACGTCCTCGTCCGCCAGCAGCGCGATCGGCTGCGCGCAGTCCGGGCAGATCACCCGGTACATCTCGAACATGTCGTACACATCGGGAGCGGTGTCCTCGACCGGATCAACGGGCTCCGGTTCGGTTCGTTCGGTGAGCTTCAGGCTCTGCATGGGAAATTCCCCCCTCGGGTGGGCCGGCAAGGCGCCACGGCCTCGACCACAGCAAGCACTTCCCGTCGCGCATCGGCCGTAACCGCGAGAAGGCCGGCTACCCACTCGTAAACCTGTGGCATTCGTCACATGCTCGCCGTGGGTGCCCTTCTGGAGCCCTCACCGCTGTGCCTGGAGGGACCTGGGGCAATAGGTTGATCCGTATGGAGGAGCTGGACCGACAGATCGTGGAGTTGCTCGTCAAGGACGGGCGGATGAGCTACACCGACCTGGGCAAGGCCACGGGCCTGTCCACCTCGGCGGTTCATCAGCGTGTCCGCAGGCTGGAGCAGCGCGGGGTGATCCGGGGCTATGCCGCGGTCGTCGACCCCGAGGCCGTCGGCCTGCCGCTCACCGCGTTCATCTCGGTGAAACCTTTCGACCCGAGTGCGCCGGACGACATCGCGGAACGGCTCGCGGGCGTCCCGGAGCTGGAGGCGTGTCACAGCGTCGCGGGTGACGAGAACTACATCCTCAAGGTGCGTGTCGCGACCCCGCTGGAGCTGGAGCACCTGCTCACCCGGATCCGTTCGCTGGCCGGTGTCTCCACCCGGACCACCGTCGTACTCTCCACGCCGTACGAGGCCCGGCCCCCGCAGATCTGAGGGGGCCGCGGAACGCGCGGGTCCGGGCAGGCGAGAGACTGGTCCCATGACCGAGAGCACCGCCCCCCAGAGCGAACACCGCACCGTGCTGCTGCGTGGTGGAGACGTCCACAGCCCCGCCGATCCCTTTGCCACCGCCATGGTGGTCGAACGCGGCCATGTCGCCTGGGTGGGCTCGGAAGGGGCTGCCGACGCCTTCGCGAGCGGCGTGGACGAAGTGATCGACCTCGAAGGCGCACTGGTCACCCCCGCGTTCACCGACGCCCACGTCCACACCACATCGACCGGCCTGGCCCTCACCGGCCTCGACCTCTCCGGTGCCCGGAGCCTCGACGAAACACTCGGTCTGCTGCGCGCGTACATGACGGAGCACCCCGCGGACAGGGTCGTCCTCGGCCACGGCTGGGACGCCACACGCTGGCCGGAGCAACGCCCGCCGTCGCGCGGCGAACTCGACGCGGCCGCCGGCGGACGGCCGGCCTACCTGCCCCGTATCGATGTGCACTCCGCGGTCGTCACCACCGCCCTGCTCGACCTGGTCCCGGGCGTCACCGAGCTGCCCGGGTACCACCCCGACGCCCCGCTGACCGGAGCCGCCCACCACGCGGTGCGCTCCGCGGCACACGGCGCCGTCTCGCCCCGGCAGCGCGCCGAGGCCCAGCGCGCAGCCCTGCGCCACGCCGCGTCGCTCGGCATCGGCACCGTCCACGAGTGCGGCGGCCCCGACATCTCCGACGAGGAGGACTTCGTCGCGCTGCTCGAGCTCGCCGCCGCGGAGAGCGGGCCACGGGTCTTCGGATACTGGGCCGAGGAGGTCGGCGACGAGAAGGACGCCCGCCGTATCCGGGAACTCGGTGCGATCGGCGCGGCCGGGGACCTCTTCGTCGACGGCTCGCTCGGCTCGCACACAGCTTGCCTGCACGAGCCGTACGCCGACGGTCCGGCCGGACACAAGGGCACCGCCCACCTGGACGCGGCGCGGATCGCCGCCCATGTCACCGCCTGCACCGAGGCCGGGCTGCAGGCCGGCTTCCACGCCATCGGCGACGCGGCGGTTTCCGCCGTGGTGGAGGGTGTCCGGGCCGCCTCCGAAACGCTCGGCCTGGCCCGGGTCCGGGCCGCCCGGCACCGCATCGAGCATGCCGAGATGCTCACCCCCGAGACCGTCGCCGCCTTCGCGGAGCTGGGTCTCACCGCCTCCGTACAGCCTGCTTTCGACGCGGCCTGGGGCGGCGAGGAGGGCATGTACGCGCAGCGGCTCGGCGCCGAGCGGGCCAGGGCCCTCAATCCGTACGCGGCGCTCCTGCGGGCCGGTGTGCCCCTGGCCTTCGGCTCGGACAGCCCCGTGACCCCACTGGATCCGTGGGGGACCGTGCGGGCCGCCGCCTTCCATCGCACGCCCGAGCACCGGATCTCCGTGCGGGCCGGCTTCACCGCGCACACCAGGGGCGGCTGGCGGGCTGTCGGCCGCGACGACGCGGGGATCCTGGTACCCGGCGCCCCGGCCGACTACGCGATCTGGCGCACCGCTGACCTGGTGGTCCAGGCCCCGGACGACCGGGTCGCCCGCTGGTCGACCGACCCGAGGTCGGGAACGCCCGGCCTGCCGGATCTCACCCCGGGCGCCGAGCTCCCGGTCTGCCTGAGCACCGCGGTCTTCGGACAAACTGTCTACGTACGACCGAACGAGTGACGTCCGGACATTTCGTACCGCCGATCGAAGACGCCTCTGCTCCTCCGCGACCTGCGGATCTTCGCTACTGACCAGGCAAGTTCCGCAAACATTGCAGGTCAGGCGACTATTGACAGAAAGCGCCCACCGGCCGGTAGGTTCGGCCGAGTCCACCACAGGACGTCCGACCGGTTGAACCTCCACGCAGTCGTCGAACGCCGCTGGGTCATGGGGTGGTGTGCCGCACCGGTGCCCCACCACTGGCAGCCAGGTTCAGCGCCCGCGCCTCGGGGGCGAGGGAAGGTTTCAGCCGGACGGTAGGTGCGACCCGGGTGGGGCCCGGACGTTCAGTAGACAACGGCTCTAGGGCGACCCGCAGCCAGCGGGTCCCAGGTCGGCCCGAAGGGCGCCGGGCCCCCATCCGTAGTTCCCGTCCACGGTTCTGTCCGTACTTCCCTCCTTCTGTCCGTGGCGGTGCCCGGCCACGTCCGACCGCTTCGGTGTCAGGCCCCCGCCCGCTGGATATGGTGTGCACCTGCGTACGGAACTTAAGGGGCGGTAAGTGAACGACGGCGGTCAGAGGCGATACGGCCCGCTCGGCAGAACCTTGGTGATCATTCCGACCTACAACGAGGCCGAGAACATCAAGCTGATCGTGAGCCGGGTGCGCGCCGCTGTGCCAGAGGCCGGCATCCTGATCGCCGACGACAACAGCCCCGACGGCACCGGCAAGATCGCCGACGAGCTCGCCTCGGCCGACGACCAGGTCCAGGTGCTGCACCGCAAGGGAAAGGAAGGGCTGGGCGCGGCGTATATCGCGGGCTTCAGCTGGGGCATCGAGCACGGTTACGGCGTCCTCGTGGAGATGGACGCCGACGGTTCCCACCAGCCCGAGGAACTGCCCCGGCTGCTCACCGCGCTCAAGGGTGCCGACCTGGTGCTGGGCTCCCGCTGGGTGCCGGGCGGGCGAGTGGTCAACTGGCCCAAGTCCCGGGAAATGATCTCCCGCGGCGGCAGCACGTACTCCCGGCTCCTCCTCGGGCTGCGGACCAGGGACGTCACGGGCGGCTACCGGGCCTTCCGCGCCGAGACCCTGGAGGGCATCGGCCTCGACCGGGTCGCCTCGCAGGGCTACTGCTTCCAGGTCGACCTGGCCCGTCGCGCCATCGACGCCGGGTATCACGTCGTCGAGGTCCCGATCACCTTCGTGGACCGCGAGATCGGCGACTCGAAGATGAGCCGCGACATCCTGGTCGAGGCGCTCTGGCGGGTCACCTTCTGGGGCGTCGCCTCGCGTGCGAACCGGGTTCTGGGCCGCAAGGCGACCTGAGAGGCCACCCGACAGCCTCTGAGCCGATGGCGGGCGGCGGGCGCCGGTCCGCCGCTCGTGATCCACCCCCATACGCCGATTGGACGCCCGTACGGGCACACTGGGGACCATGACGACCGGCACACCGCCCCCGACCGCCCCGAGGCGCTCACGCGCCCGTACCTTCGTCCCCCTCGCCGTCGCCGCCTGGGCGGTGCTGGAGATCTGGCTGCTCACCGTCGTGGCCGACACGGCGGGTGGGTTCACCGTGCTGCTGCTCCTGGGGGCGGGGATCGTGCTCGGCGCCGCGGTGATGAAGCGGGCCGGCCGCCGGGCCTTCCGCAATCTCACCGAGACGCTCCAGCAGATGCCGGGGCAGCCCGGGGCTGCCGCTCCGCAGGCGGCACCTTCGGACAGCAAGGGCAATGGCTTCCTGATGCTGGCCGGGCTGCTGCTGATGATCCCGGGGGTCATCTCGGACGTGGCGGGGCTTCTGCTGCTCGTGCCGCCGGTCCGTTCGATGCTGGGGCGGTACGCGGAGCGGTCGCTGGAGCGCCGGATGCGTGCCGCCGGCCCCGGCAGCTTCTCCGACGCCTTCCAGCAGGCCCGTATGCACCGGCCGGACGGAAAGATCGTGCAGGGTGAGGTCATCCGCCAGGACGGCACTCAGCCGAGCTCCCGCCCCGACGAAAGCCCCCGGCCGCCGCTGGCCCCCTGAGCTTGAGTTGTCCAACCCCCACACCCCGAGCTGATCCAGCGGGGTTGGACAACAGCTTCTGAGCTGAGAGGCCGGACCGCGACGCGAAAGAAGGAGCCGCGGGGGGGGGGGCGGCGGGCGGGTGGGGGCCCGCCCGGGCCGGGGGGTTTTTGGGGGGGTGTGGGGGGGGGGGCGTCTGGCGTGGT
>NZ_JBEOYU010000029.1:0-76083 GCF_040297265.1 Streptomyces sp. NPDC001832 | reverse complement strand
AACTCTCGGCTGCGCTCGAGCAGGGGAGACCCCATCTGGCTCAATCCTCCGCCTTGCAGCTGCACGCACCCAGCCCCGCTCCTTCTCCCACCCCCATGTGCCGGTCGGTCTTACTCGTCCCTTCCCGAATACTCGCTCCCTTCCCGAAACCGGGGGGTCAGCCCCGGACCCCGGTCGTCGAACGCCGGACGGGCTGTAGGTTCCTGGCGGGCTGAGATTGCCCGGCCACCCGGGGCTCGCCCTACGAGGCCCGTGCCCGGACCAGTGCCAGCACCTCGTCGCGCACCGCGGTCATCGTCCGCTCGTCGCGGGCCTCGACGTTCAGGCGCAGCAGGGGTTCCGTGTTGGAGGCTCGGAGGTTGAACCACCAGTCCGGTCCCGTGACCGTCAGACCGTCCAGGTCGTCCGTCTCGACGCCGTCGCGGGGTGCGAAGGATTCACGGACCGCTGCCGTGCGGCCCGGCTGGTCGGCGACCGTGGAGTTGATCTCGCCGGATCCGGTGTAGCGGTCGTACTGGGCGACCAGATCCGAGAGTGTGCCCGGCTGCCCGCCCAGCGCGGCCAGGACGTGGAGCGCGGCAAGCATGCCCGTATCGGCGTTCCAGAAATCGCGGAAGTAGTAATGCGCGGAGTGCTCGCCGCCGAAGATCGCGCCGTGCTCGGCCATCTCCGCCTTGATGAAGGAGTGGCCCACGCGGGTACGGACCGGGGTGCCGCCGTTCTCGCGGACGACCTCCGGGACCGAGCGGGACGTGATCAGGTTGTGGATGACGGTGCCGTTGCCGCCGTTGCGGGCGAGTTCCCGGGCCGCGACCAGGGCGGTGATCGCGGACGGGGAGACGCCCACGCCGCGCTCGTCGATGACGAAGCAGCGGTCGGCATCGCCGTCGAAGGCGAGGCCCAGGTCGGCGCCCTCGGACACGACGCGGGCCTGGAGATCGAGGAGGTTCTTCGGGTCGAGGGGGTTCGCCTCGTGGTTGGGGAACGTGCCGTCGAGCTCGAAGTACATCGGTACGAGGTCGACGGGGAGGTCCGCGAAGACGGTGGGGACGGTGTGGCCGCCCATGCCGTTGCCCGTGTCGACGACGGCCTTCAGCGGGCGGATCGATGCGAGGTCGACCAGGGACAGCAGGTGCGCGGCGTAGTCGGGCAGTGTCTCGCACTCGGTGACGGTGCCGGGGGTGGCGGCCGAATGCGGTACGCCGGTCTCGGACCACTTCTCGACCAGGGTGCGGATCTCGGAAAGCCCGGTGTCCTGACCCACAGGTGCGGCGCCCGCCCGGCAGAGCTTGATGCCGTTGTACTGCGCCGGGTTGTGCGAGGCGGTGAACATCGCGCCGGGGAGGCCGAGGCTGCCGGAGGCGAAGTACAGCTGGTCGGTCGAGCAGAGGCCGATCATTGTGACGTCCGCGCCGCGCGCCGCAGCACCGCGTGCGAAGGCTCCCGAGAGGCCGGGCGACGAGGGCCGCATGTCGTGGCCGATCACGATCGCGTCCGCGCCTGTCACCTCGACAAATGCCGCCCCGAACTGCTCGGCCAGCGATTCGTCCCACTGGTCGGGCACCACTCCGCGCACGTCGTACGCCTTGACGATCTGCGACAGATCAGCAGCCACGGGCCGGTCCTCCTGAGATTTCTGCGGACCGCCCAAACTACCCGGCGGCCGTTCAGAGCCTGTCGGGTGACCTCCGACCGGCTCTCAGGCGGGCCGTGGGGTCACGCGGCTGTGCAGCGGGGCGGTTGCCCGGCTGTGCGTACGGTGACCAGGGGCGGCCAGTTGCCGCTTTGTCCTCAATGCCGGGCTGGGCCGGGTGCCGTGCCGCTCAAGGCGGCATCATCCAGCCCAGCACCGTGGTGCTCTGTGCACCGAGCGGCACGCCCTACTCAGGAGTCCGGCGAGCGCAGCACCCGCAGATGGCCGCGGCGCGCGACCTCCATCGGGTCCGCGGTCCGCGGGCCCCTGCTGTCGGCGCTGCGGTCGTGCGGCCGCGCCGCTTCCCGTACGGCATTGGCGAGCGCTTCGAGGTCGTCGCCACTGGGGCGCGCGGGAGCGGACGGGTCGGAGAGCCTGACGACCTCCCAGCCACGCGGGGCGGTCAGTCTCTCGCTGTGCTCGGCACAGAGGTCGTAGCAGTGGGGCTCGGCGTAGGTCGCGAGCGGGCCGAGGACCGCGGTCGAGTCGGCATAGACGTACGTCAGTGTCGCGACGGCAGGGCGGCCGCACGCGGTGCGCGAACAGCAACGTACAGGGCTCACGATGTTGGACGGTACCGCACTCTTGAGCGGGCTGCGACGACTCTCCCTCACGTCACCCCACCGTGTCGCCCTGTGACGTCCAACACAACCGCCTTCCGGACAGTCCTTCTGACCTGCGGAGGAACCCGGAAGCACAGATCGCACCGGCAACGATTCCGGTCACCACTCGGCATAAAAGCTGTCATTCAGCAGGAGATCGATGGTCAGGAGCTGGGCCTGAAACGGGCTCCCGTTCGGCCGGATTGTTCAGAATTGGACATGTCGACGCCCTGCCAGGGAGCAGCGATCCACCTGTCCCGCAGAGAGTTACCCTGCGTCAGTGATGGACAGTCCCGTACCTCCCCACTCGTCCGAGCCGCACCCACGCCGTCGTGACCGTCATGGCCGCGGCATGCGCGGTCCCGTCGCCCCGCCCCAGGTGCCGCTCTCGGCCAGCAGGGCGGAGAACTTCCGTGATCTCGTGCAGGACTCGGTGGAACGGCTGGAGCGGCGCTGGCCGCAGCTGGCCGATGTCGACTTCATGGTGCTCGATGTGCCGGGGACTCAGGAGGAGACCGTACCGCTGGGGCGTGCGGTCTCCGCGGAGAAGAACCGGCCCGCGCAGATCGTCATCTACCGGCGGCCCGTCGAGATCCGCGCCAAGAACCGCGACGAGCGCGCCCTCCTGGTGCACGAGGTCGTGGTGGAGCAGGTCGCGGACCTGCTCGGTCTTTCGCCGGAATCGGTCGATCCGCGGTACGGACAGGAGTAGGAGCGGCGGTACGAGCGGGCCCGGCGCCCGGTCCCGCGCGTACCGCCCGACAGCCTCTCAGTCGTCCAGGAGCGACAGGTCCTGCTCGGCCGCAGGCACCGCGACCGTTCCGCCGTCGTCCGGCAGGGTCTGCACGGTGAACATCTCGATGCCGTCCTGCGGCAGGGACAGCGTGCGTGCGGCGTGAACCGGGCCACCCGACTCCGTCTCCACCGTCAGCGCGTAACTGCCCTTGAGCCCGGACGGTACGGGCGGGGTGACCGCGAGCGTCGTACCGCCCTTGACCGTGTACGTCTTGACGGTCTGTTCGCCACCCCCGCTGCCCGCGGAGGCGGTGACCTTCACGGTGGCGGTGGCACTCGGCGCGGTGAGCGAGAGGGTCGAGCCCTCGGCCCGGTTATCGGCCGCGGTCGCCTGTGCGCCGACCGGGCCGGTCGCCGGTATGTAGGCGACCTCCTGCCCGTCGCCCTTGCCGCGGACCACGCGCAGCGCGGCCACCACCGGGGTGCCCTTTCCGCCCTGGGCGGGGGTGAGCAGCAGGGAGCCGGCTTCGCCCCTGGTGATGTCCTTCAGGTCGACGCCCGCGGTCATCCCCGACTTGACGTGGAGGTCCTCGTGTCCGGCCGGGGAGACCGCGCTGTTCTTGCCGAGCAGTTGCACCTTCAGATCGGCGTCGTCGTCGCCGGGTGCAAAGGCCACCAGCCGGACCGAGGTGGCGTCCGCCGGGATGCCGGGGAGCACCAGGGTGCCCGCCGGGTCGGCCGAGGGGGCCAGCCAGTCGCTGCCGGTCTCTTCGTCCGCGGTCCTGACGGCCGCGCCGACGCGTCCGGTACGGGTGGTGACGTGGACGGTCACATCCTCGGCCACCTCACTGGTCAGTGTGGAGATCAGGACGGGGACGCTGGATCGGGCAGGCACCGTGATGCCCTCGCCCACATCGGACTCGAGGGTGCCGTCCGGACCGTACAGCTCGATGTCGGCGACGGCCGCGGTGTCGTCCGGGTTGGTGAGGTGGACGTAGTCCTCACGGGACTTCGCGGTGCTCGCGGCCGGGAACCAGAAGTCCGTGTCGGGTCCGGTGCAGTTGACGCCGAGCAGGCCGCGGGCGCTGCCCGCCTCGACCGTGGTGGTCTGCTGGGTGGTCCAGCCGGGGGCCAGGCTGCCGGTGGCGGTGCCGACCAGTGCGGGGGCGTCGGCTCCGGACGCGTCGGCGGTGGCCGGCTTGCCGGGCTCCTTGACGGAGAGGACCGGCTTCCCGGAATCCGCCTTCGCCTTGTCCTTCTTGCCGTTGTTCCCATTCTCGTCCTCGTCCGTGGTGTCGTCGGCCGCCGTGGACGTGGACTGCTTCAGTTCGGCCGTACCGGCCTCGCCGCCGCCGCCCGCCGGGGTGAAGGACGTGTACGACGTCTCCGCGAGATCCGAGAGACCGGGCGCCGGGCAGAGCAGGCTGGAGCGCTCCACCGGCAGCCGGGTGGCGGCCTTCGCCTCCGGCGTGCTCCCGTCGCCGGGTGCGGTGAGCGCGGCGAATCCGGTGACGGCGGCGAGGGCGACGGTGCCCGCGATGAGGGACAGGCTGGTGGACTTCACTCGGACTCGCCTCGCGATGCGTTACCGGTCGGCCACGGGTTCTGGGCCGGGACAGGGTTCTCGTCGGGGTTCTGTGGGTCGTACTGACCCTGCTGACCGGTCTGTTGGCCGTAGTTGGCCTGCGGGTCGTACAGAGCCTGCGGGTCGTACTGGGGGTTCTGCGGGGCGTACTGGGCCTGTGGGTCGTACTGCTGTTGCTGCTGTTGCGCGTAGCCGTACGGGTCGTAGGCGTTCTGCTGGTACGGGTCGGCGGTCGCCGGGTGTTCCTGCTGCATGCCGTACTGGCCGTCCTGGTACTGCTCGCCCTGGTATTGCGGGTAGTCGGCGCTTTGGTACTGCTGTGCGTCCCATTCGCCGTACTGCTGCTGCGGCACCGCCGCGTACTGGCCGCTGTCGGTCTGCGGGGCGAACACTTCCTGGTCGTCGCTCTGCTGTGGATGCGGTTCGGCCGTCTGCTGTGCGGGGATGTACTCCCCCGCCGCCTCTTCCTCGGCGCTCCCGCCCCCGGCAGGCTCCGGCTCGGCCTCCGCTTCCATCTGGGCGGCCGCGCGCAGCCTGCGCGCCCGGCGCCCATCGCCCGTGACCGGCCCCGCGGAAACCGTCATGGCCTCCTCGGGCAGGTCGTCGTCGATCTCCCGGCGGCGTCCGGGCAGGGCGAGGACCACTAGGACCATGGCCAGCGCGGCCTGGGTCCAGATCCATGCGGTGTGGCTGAGCGGGGTGTTGTACGTGAGGTCCAGAGTGCCCCCCTCGGCGGGGAGCTCGAAGCCCTGGGCCCAGCCGTCGACAGTCTTCGGGGTCAGGGGGCGCCCGTTGAGCGTGGCCTCCCAGCCGGGGTCGGCGGCATCGGCGATGCGCAGCACCCGGCCGGAACCGCCTGCCGGAATCCTGGTGTGTGCCTCGACGGGCAGGGAGCCCACGGGCAGCGGTTCCTCGTCGGCGCCGGACGGCATGATCATGACGCGGGCGACCTGCTGGTCGACCCGCCACAGCGCATTGCCGTCCAGCTGGCTCAGCCGGCTGAGGCCCGGGGTCGCGTCGAGGACCCTGCTCATCTCCTTCGGAGCGCCGTCCCGTACCAGTACGTAACGGATCGCGAATTCGCTGAGCTGGCTGCCCTGGTCGGCGCCGGAGCCCGCGACCAGATTGGCGACGACCTTGTCGAGGTGGCTGTTGCTGCCGCCCGCCTCGATCAGTTCCGCATCACCGAGCCGCGCGCCGGAGCCGCGTACCAAGGCGTACGAGACGGCGCCGGGCGATGAGCCGCCGAGGACCAGGGTGCGCGGCTGATCGCTGGTGGTGCTCTCCTCCGCGACGAACGCGGGCACCTGCACCGGGTCTCGGCGCTCCAGCGGGCCCGCTGCGCCGCCGATCATCCAGCCGGCGGCAGCCACTACCGGGGCGAGGCCCGCGGCGACGGCGATCAGTGCGGCGACGGGCTGGCGCCAGCCGAAGCTGAGCTCGGCGACGCGTATCCGGGCACCGTCCGCGCCGACCAGCGCGGCGACGATCAGTGCGATGCCGTAGACGAGGGTGGCGGGGCCCGCCCAGCCCGAGTGGTTGGCGAGCGCGGCGAAGACCAGCGCCACGAGCGCGACCACCCACGCGGTGCGTACCGCGAACTGCCGCTCCCCGCGCAGCAGCGCCGCCAGCGCGGCGAAAACGATGCCGAGCAGCAGCACGCCACCCGCGGCCTTCGGGCCCCCGGGGCTGATGCCCAGCAGGTCGAGTGCGGAGGCCGTGCCCGAACCGGTATCCAGGCCCGCCTCCTTCAGGAAGCCGGACGGGTTGGTGAGGAGAGAGAGGGACCAGGGCGCGAGGACCAGCAACGGTGTGCCGATCGCGGCGAGGAAGCGGAGCCCGTACGCGGCGATGTCGTCGCGGCGCAGTACGAGCACACCGATGCCGAGGACCACGGCCAGCGGCCACACGATGGGCGTGAACGCCATCGCGAGGGTGAGGAGCAGGGTGTACGTCCAGGTGGCGCGCCAACTGCCGCGGGTGTCGCCGTCGGCCCGCATGCCGTGCGCGGAGACGGCGGCGCGGGCGATCAGCGGGAGCAGGACGGCCAGTACGGCGGTGCCGAGGCGGCCCGTCGCCAGTGCGCCGGTCGCGGCGGGCAGGAAGGCGTACGCGACGCTCGCCCAGGCCCGCAGCAGCCTTGAGTCGAGCAGCGGCCGGGAGGCGAAGTACGCGGTGAGTCCGGCGAGCGGGACGGAGCAGACCAGCAGCAGTGTGAGCGCGAAGCCGGTCGAGCCGAAGAACAGCGCGGACAGGGCCGAGACGACGGCGAGGTAGGGAGGTGCGGTCTGCGTGCCGCCGGTACCGACCGCGTGCCAGCCGTCCGCGTACCTGCCCCACAGGTCGGAGACGTCGGCGGGCGCGGGCAGCAGTGCGCCGCCCGCCAGCGATCCGCCACCGAGCAGGTCGCGGCAGGCGACGAGCGAGACGAGCAGCAGGACGGCGAAGAGCACCGGGCCCGGCTTGCGGCCGATCCGCTTCAGCCACGCGAACTGCTCGACCTCCAGGAAGTCGGCGTCGTCGCCGCCGGGACCGGACTCCACGGCGCCGTGCCGTGAGCCGCCCGAGTCGGCCTCGGAACCGCTGCCGAAGCTTTGGGCGGCCTGCTCGACGGTGGCACGGACGGTGGCGCCGGGCGGCGGGAAGAGGCCACGCAGTTCGGCCTGGTCGACGGCGCCCTTGCCGCGGCTGCGCCGGGCCGCGAGGATCCGCCCGGGGCGCAGCAGGGTGCCGAAGAGCCCGGCGACTTCGTCGAGGGCCTGGCCGGGCACCTTGCCGACGAGATAGGCAAGGGTACGCAGCAGGGTGCCGAGGACGAGCCGGAGCATCACCCAGGGCAGGGCCCTGGCACGTGCGTTGACCAGCATCGTGTAGACGGCGCCGGCCTTGTCGACGCGGTGCGGAGAGGCGACCGAGCGTCCTACGCAGTCGATGGGGCGGCGCTCACGGGCGGAGGCCTCGGCGTGTCTGACGACGGCGTCGGGGGCAACGAGCACCCGGTGTCCGGCGGTGTGCGCGCGCCAGCACAGGTCGACGTCGTCACGCATCAGCGGGAGTCCGCGGTCGAACCCGCCGAGCTCCTCCCAGATGTCACGGCGGATCAGCATGCCCGCGGAGGAGACGGAGAGCACGGTACGGACCTGGTCGTGCTGGCCCTGGTCCTGTTCGCGCCGGTCGAGTCCGGTCCAGCGGCGACCGCTGTTGGCGATGGAAACGCCGACTTCGAGCAGCTGCTTTCGGTCGTACCAGCCGCGGAGCTTGGGGCCGACGATCGCGGCGTGCGGGTCGGTGTCGACGACGCGCAGCATCTCGGCGAGCGCGTCGGGTTCGGGTGCGCAGTCGTCGTGGAGCAGCCAGAGCCACTGCACCGGTTCGCCGTGCGGCAGTTCGGGCAGGTCGTACGCGTCGTCGCGCCAGCTCCTGCTGACGGGGTCCCAGCTGCTGGGGCGCTTCAGATACGGCAGGTCCTCGGGGGTGAGGACGCCGGCCGTGCGGGTCGCCTCGTCGACGGCGGTGCCGAAGCTCGTACGGCGCGCGAGGTGCAGGACGCGTTCGGCGCCGAGCGCCTCGGTGACCAGCAGCGCGGAGTCGTCGGCGCTGCCGGTGTCGGCGGCGACGACGTTCTGTACGGGGCGTTCCTGCCCGAGCAGCCCGGCAAGCGCGTCGGGCAACCAGCGTGCGCCGTCGTGGGAGACGAGCACGGCGGTGACGACATGCCGGGGGAACTCAGGGGCGGCGGCAGCCGCGTACGGCGCCGTCGATTGGCTGTGCACGGACATCGAGGTACGGGCCCTCCGGCCGGGTCCGGGGGGCGTCCCCCCGGGGGCTGCATCGGTGTACACGCGCGCTCCGTCGGGGCGTTGGCGCGTCTCGGACGGAGCCCCACACTAACGGTACGGACAACCGCGGTGCCGCCGAGCGGTTGAACGAGGGCGGTGACAGGCGGTGGTGGGGCGGCGGGGGCGCAGTGATGGCCCGTCGCCTGCGGGGTGTGCAGGCGACGGGCCATGGTCGGTCGCGGTCCGGTGGGCGGCCGGTGTGCGCTTCGTGCGTGGTGTTCTGTTGTTCCGGTGGTCCGTGGTCAGACGGCGGCCTTCTTCAGACGGCGCCGTTCACGTTCCGACAGGCCGCCCCAGATTCCGAACCGTTCATCATTGGAAAGCGCGTACTCGAGGCATTCGGACCGGACTTCACAGGCGAGACAGACCTTCTTGGCCTCGCGGGTGGATCCGCCCTTCTCGGGGAAGAAGGACTCGGGATCGGTCTGCGCGCACAGCGCGCGCTCCTGCCAGCCGAGCTCCTCGTCCGCGTCCTCGACCAGCAGTTGCTGGAACAGCTCGGTCATGTGCGCCCCTCGTCTGTCTCTTGCGTCCCCGTGATCCAGCCGTTACTGATTGCGGCCGAACGACACGAGTGAAATTACAAGTGCGTAGCTCCAGGCCAGTCAAGCAAAGATCTGCTATTGGCCCCGGTATTCACTCTGCGGAACCAAGGGTATGCGGAAAGTGTGCAAATCGCCAAAAACCTGACATATGCCACCGATCTCACCGTGCCGCTCTTCTCACTGAGTGAGACGACTGGGTCCGCCCTCATGTTTCGATTCGATCACCGAAGCGATCAAGATCACATTCAGGTCACGATGTCTCAACGGCGTTTGGGGACGCGGTTGATGCGCCACATCTCCGCAGCGATGGCCGCACAAACCTTTCCCTTCCCGCAGTAGCCGGATGAGGTGAAGCATTGCCCCCAAATCGAGCATCGAGTTGACAGTGGAGGATCGAGCCGGTCTCCTTGACTGCATGCCAGCGACCGCAGCGATGTACGCCACCCACATCCGTGGGTTCCGCACCGCTGCCCAGGCCCGCTGTTGCTGTTCCAGCTGTCACAGCTGTTGATGCCGTAGGGCACCGGCTCTGATCCAGCTCCTCTTTGCAGAGCTTCTCCGCAGAGTTCCCTCCCCCGCGCTTCCGCGGCTCTCCGGTCTCCGAGACACCCCGCAATCGCACCCCCATGCCGAGGAACCCCCGTTTCCATGAACAGCGACAGTGACCTTCAGATCGCCGGCGACATCCTTGAGGTCCAGCACCTCCTCCAGCCGGCCCGCAAGCACCCCTCCACCGTGGCCGAGTTCGTCGGGCTCGCCCGCGGCATCGCCGCTGACCGCGCGCAGTGGGCGCCGCTCGTCCGGTACGACACCACCACCCGCTGGTACCACCGGCTGCGCGCCGTTCCCCCAGCTCTCGGCACCGCTCGCGCAGGGGAGGCCCCACTCGGATACGAGGTCTGGCTGCTCAGCTGGGTGCCCGGCCAGGGCAGCGGGCACCACGACCACGGTCCGTCCTCCGGCGTACTCACCGTGCTGGAGGGCCGATTGACCGAGCGCACCGAGCGCGGGACGCGGGCACTGGACTCCGGCGCTCAGCGCGTTTTCGCGCCCGGCTATGTGCACGAAGTGGTCAATGACTCCCTCGAACCGGCCGTCAGTCTGCACATCTACTACCCGGGTCTGACCGAGATGCCGATGCACACGACGCTATGCGCCCCGGCGGCCATGGACGTCGCACCCGCCTGACAGCCCACCCGTCGCCCACCACCACCCCAACAAGGATCAGGCTTCGCCTGACAGCCCACCCGTCGCCCACCACCACCCCAACAAGGATCAGGCTTCGCCTGACAGACTGCTGTACATGCGCATTGTGGTTCTGGCCGGCGGTATCGGTGGTGCTCGTTTTCTGCGTGGCCTCAAGCAGGCCGCGCCCGACGCGGACATCACGGTGATCGGCAACACCGGTGACGACATCCATCTGTTCGGGCTGAAGGTCTGCCCCGACCTCGACACCGTGATGTACACCCTCGGCGGTGGTATCAACGAGGAGCAGGGCTGGGGACGTACGGACGAGAGCTTCAAGGTCAAGGAGGAGCTCGCGGCGTACGGCGTGGGGCCCGAATGGTTCGGGCTCGGCGACCGCGACTTCGCGACGCACATCGTCCGTACGCAGATGCTGGGCGCGGGCTATCCGTTGAGCGCTGTCACCGAGGCGCTCTGTGCGCGCTGGAAGCCGGGGGTGCGGCTGCTGCCGATGTCCGACGACCGGGTCGAGACGCATGTCGCGGTCGACATGGACGGTGAGCGCAGGGCGATCCACTTCCAGGAGTACTGGGTGAAGCTGCGCGCCTCGGTCGAGGCCCAGGCGGTCGTGCCGGTCGGCGCCGAGCAGGCCAAGCCCGCGCCGGGCGTGCTGGAGGCCATCGCCGAGGCGGATGTCATCCTCTTCCCGCCGTCCAACCCAGTCGTGTCGGTGGGGACGATTCTTGCCGTGCCCGGGATCCGGGAGGCGATCGCCGAGGCCGGGGTGCCGGTCGTCGGCGTCTCCCCCATCGTCGGGGACGCGCCGGTGCGCGGCATGGCGGACAAGGTGCTCGCCGCGGTGGGCGTCGAGTCGACGGCTTCGGCCGTGGCCACGCACTACGGTTCCGGGCTGCTCGACGGATGGCTCGTCGACACGGTGGACGCCGGGGCGGTCGACGAGGTGGAGGCCGCGGGCATCCGCTGCCGTTCCGTGCCGCTGATGATGACCGATGCCGACGCGACGGCGGAGATGGCCCGGCAGGCGTTGGTGCTGGCCGAGGAGGTACGGGCGTGAGTGCCGAGTCCTCCGGTTCTTCCCCGGCGCCGTCCTACCGCGTCTGGGCTCTGCCCGGGATGCCCGAGGTGCAGGCCGGGGACGACCTGGCGAAGCTGATCGCCGCCACCGAGCCGGGGCTGGTCGACGGCGACATCCTGCTGGTCACCTCGAAGATCGTCTCCAAGGCGGAGGGCCGGATCGTCGAGGCCACCGACCGGGAAGCGGCGATCGACGCCGAGACGGTACGGGTGGTGGCGAGGCGCGGCACGCTGCGGATCGTCGAGAACCGGCAGGGTCTCGTCATGGCCGCGGCCGGGGTCGATGCCTCGAACACCCCCGCCGGGACGGTGCTGTTGCTGCCCGAGGACCCGGACGCTTCGGCGCGCGCCATCCGGGACGGGCTGCGGGACACCCTCGGCGTCGAGGTCGGGGTCGTCGTCACGGACACCTTCGGGCGCCCGTGGCGCAGCGGGCTGACCGATGTCGCGATCGGGGCGGCCGGGGTCCTGGTGCTGGACGATCTGCGCGGCGGCACGGATACGCACGGCAATCCGCTGAGCGCGACCGTGGTCGCCACCGCCGATGAACTGGCCTCGGCCGGTGATCTGGTCAAGGGCAAGGCTTCGGGGCTGCCGGTCGCAGTGGTGCGGGGGCTCGGCCACGTCGTGGACCCGACGGATTCCGCCGGCGGTGCCCGGGCGATGGTGCGGGTCGCGGACGACGACATGTTCCGGCTCGGTACGTCGGAGGCGGTACGGGCAGCGGTGACCCTGCGGCGTACGGTGCGCGAGTTCACCGACGATCCGGTGGACCCGGGGGCGGTGCGGCGGGCCGTGGCCGCGGCGGTGACGGCACCGGCGCCGCATCACACGACGCCGTGGCGGTTCGTCCTGCTGGAGTCCGAGGAGTCGCGGACCCGGCTGCTCGACGCGATGCGGGACGCCTGGATCGCGGATCTGCGCCGGGACGGCCGGAGCGAGGAGTCGATCGCGAAGCGGGTGCGGCGGGGCGATGTGCTGCGCCGGGCGCCGTACCTGGTGGTGCCGTGTCTGGTGATGGACGGCTCCCACACGTACGGGGACGAGCGGCGGGACACCGCGGAGCGCGAGATGTTCGTGGTCGCCGCGGGTGCGGGTATCCAGAACTTCCTGGTGGCGCTGGCGGGCGAGCGGCTCGGCTCGGCGTGGGTGTCGTCGACGATGTTCTGCCGCGATGTGGTGCGTGAGGTGCTGGAGTTGCCGGGGTCGTGGGATCCGCTGGGGGCGGTCGCGGTGGGGCGGGCGGCGGCCCAGCCTGCGGCGCGGGCGGGGCGGAGTGCGGAGGGATTTGTCGCGGTGCGGTGAGGTGGTGAGGTCGTTACAGGCGGGCGATGTCGCCTCTCGTCATGCGAGGGGCTCGGCGGGGTGGGATGTGGCCCGATAGAAGGATGAGGCGGGTGGCTCGGTGGCGCTGGCCCTCGTAGGGGGTGAGGAGAGCCAGCATCTCCTCGTCGTCGGCGTTTCTGTTGCCTGCCAGGGCGTGGCCGACGATGCCGGGGAGGTGGAGATCGCCGACCGTGACCGCGTCCGCCGCGCCGTTCGACCGTTGAAGGGTCTCGGCCGAGGTCCAGGGACCGATGCCGGGGATCAGTTCCAGGCGGGCCATGGCCTGCGGGAGCTCCATGGCGGCCGCCTCCTCCAGGCGGCGGGCCACGCGTACCGCGCGCAGGATCGTGGCCGAGCGTTTGGCGTCGACGCCTGCGCGGTGCCATTCCCAGGAGGGGATCAGGGACCAGGTGCGGGCGTCCGGCATGACGTGCAGGCCGAGGGCGGTGAACGCGGCGTGGTCCGTGGGGCCGGGCGCCGGGGTGCCGTGCTTGCGGACCAGGTAGCGCCAGGCGCGGTAGGCCTCGTCCGTGGTGACCTTCTGTTCGAGAACCGACGGGATCAGGGACTCCATGACCAGGCCGGTGCGCAGCAGGCGCAGGCCGGGGCGGCTGTGCCGGGTCAGGGCGATCAGCCGGTGGCGCGGGCGGAAGGCATCCGGGTCGTCCGTCGCACCGAGCAGCGTCGGGAGCTGGTCCAGCAGCCAGGGTGCGCCCGGTCCCCAGGCCGCCGCCTCGATCCGGCCGTGCCGGGCCGTGACGCGGAGGGTTCCGGGGCCCGCGGGTGTGCGGCCGGCCCGCCAGACCGCGCCGTCCCGGGTCATCCGGAAGGTGGGGTCGGCGGGGCCGCGGCGCAGCGGCCCGAGGACCAGGCGCAGGTCGAGCGGGCCGGGCGGGGCCCAGTCGCGGGTCAGCGCGTCCGTCGCCGGAGCCGCCGCCTGGTGGGGGACGGCCGCGCGAGGGGCACTGCGGGGTGCGAATCGTCCAGCCACGGTGAGGTCCTCGGTCGTCGGGGGTGCCTGTCGAGGGTAACGACCTCCGCCGACCTCCCCCAGGACAGGGAGCCGCTCCCTGTCGTGGGGAGGGGAGGTCATGAGCACAGTGGCGGGCCTGGTTATTCGTCGGACGAGAAGCGCACCGCGGCGTCCGGCAGGACCGCCCCGCACCAGATGCGGATGCCGTCGCGCAGTTCGTTGTCGGCGCCGACCCGGGCCCCGTCCCCGATGACCGCACCGGTCAGCACCGTACGGCTGCCGATCCTGGCACCGGCTCCGACCAGCGAGTCCGTGATCACGGCTCCCGGCTCGACGACCGCGCCGGCCAGTACCGCGGAGCCTTCGATCCGGGCTCCTTCGCCGATCAGGGCGCCCTCGCCGATGACCGTACCGCCGCCGAGTTTGACGTCGGCTGCGACAGAGGCCGTCGGCAGGACGAGTTGGTCGCCGCACCGGCCGGGGACTGCAGGGGAGGGCGCGAGGCCCAGGACCAGGTCGGCGGAGCCGCGTACGAAGGCCTGCGGGGTGCCGAGGTCCAGCCAGTACGTGGAGTCGACCATGCCCTGGAGGTGTGCGTCGGAGGCGAGCAGTCCGGGGAAGGTCTCGCGCTCGACGGATACCGGGCGACCGGCCGGGATGGTGTCGATGACCGACCTGCGGAAGATGTACGCCCCCGCGTTGATCTGGTCGGTGACGATCTCCTCGGGTGTCTCGGGCTTCTCCAGGAACGCGGTGACCCTGCCGCTGCCGTCCGTCGGTACGAGGCCGAAGGCGCGCGGGTCCTCGACCCGGGTGAGGTGGAGGGAGACATCCGCTCCGGATGCGGTGTGCGAGGCGACCAGCGCCCGGATGTCGAGGCCGGTGAGGATGTCGCCGTTGAAGATGAGCACCGGTTCGTCGGGGCCCGCGGTGAGCCGGGAGGCGACGTTGCGTATCGCTCCTCCGGTGCCGAGCGGTTCGCGTTCGGTGACGTACTCGATGTGGAGACCGAGCGACGAACCGTCCCCGAAGTGCGGTTCGAAGACCTCGGCCAGATATGACGTCGCGAGCACGATGTGCTCGACCCCGGCGGCCCGGGCACGCGCCAGCTGGTGCGTGAGGAACGGAACTCCCGCTGCCGGAACCATGGGCTTGGGAGTGTGCACCGTGAGCGGGCGCAGCCTGGTTCCTTTGCCGCCGACCAGGAGGATCGCTTCTCTTGCCTCTGTCACAGCGCTGACTCTGCTTCCTGATGGGGCCTGGCCTGGTGTCGGCTGGCCAGTGTATGCAGACTGGTTCGGCCGTTCCGGGTCAGCAGCCCACAACGGTCTGCCGCAGCCTTCGCAGTGTCTGTTCACCGGCCCTGCAAGGGTTCTGTTCACCGGCCCTGCAGATGGGGCCGTCTGCCGAACCGGTGTACCCGGCGCCCGGCGCCCCCACTCGGCCTGACACCGCCGCGTACCCTTGCGCGGATGAACGCCACCGACCGCACCCCCGCCGACCTGCTGCGTTCCGCACTCGCCGCGGATCCGGCCCGCCCCTTGGTCACTTTCTACGACGACGCCACCGGAGAACGCGTCGAACTGTCGGTGGCCACCTTCGCCAATTGGGTGGCCAAAACCGCCAACCTCCTGCAGGGCGACCTCGCCGCGGAACCGGGCGACCGGCTCGCCCTTCTGCTGCCCGCGCACTGGCAGTCCGCGGTCTGGCTGCTCGCCTGTTCCTCAGTGGGCGTGATCGCCGATGTGCAGGGCGACCCGGCCGGCGCCGACCTCGTTGTCAGCGGCCCGGACACATTGGAGGCCGCGCGCGCCTGCCGCGGCGAGCGGGTCGCCCTGGCGCTGCGTCCGCTGGGCGGCAGGTTCCCGCAGGCACCCGAGGGTTTTGCCGACTACGCGGTCGAGGTGCCGAGCCAGGGCGACCGGTTCGCCCCGTTCGCACCCGTGGCCCCGGACGCTCCCGCGCTGGCGGTGGGCGGTGTCGAGCTGACGGCGGAGCAGCTGGTGGCGCGGGCCCGCGAGGATGCGGCCGGTCTCGGCCTGACCGCCGGGTCGCGGCTGCTGACGGGACGTACGTACGACACCTGGGAAGGCCTGAGCGCGGGACTGTTCGCACCGCTGGCCGCCGGGGGGTCCGTGGTCCTGTGCCGGCATCTGGGGCAGCTGGGCGAGGACGGTCTGGCGAAGCGCGTCGAGAGTGAACGGATCACCAACACCGCAGTATGACAAGCACCCTGAGGACCACTCATCCGGCCCATACCGGGCCGAGTCCTCAGGACTGCGCGTCAACTCCGGTACATGATCGGCGGTACAGACCACTTGGGACACAACCAAGCGTGAGGTTCAGCCGTCTAATCCTGCGACCGGCGGCCCAGCGCGCCGCCGAACGTGAAGGATGGACGCAGAGTGAGCGAAAGCGCCGGCCCACCGGGCGACTTTGACGACTCCGCTGCGGGCGAGGGCAAGTCGCAGGCCGGGGACGGCTCCGGCGCCGCCGCGGAGCCCGTCGCCGGGCACGGGCGCCACTGGCTGCGCTGGACCGCGCTCGGCGTCTCGTTCGCCGTCCTGGCCTCCGCGGGCGCCGGCTGGTGGCTGTACAGGAAGCTCGACGCAAACATCAGGACCGACACCTCGGCGGCCGCCGAACTGAAGAAGTACGAGCGGGAGCGGCCCGACTCCGTGGTGCACGGCGCGGAGAACATTCTGCTCATCGGTTCCGACAGCCGGGCCGGTGACAACCGCAAGTACGGTCGGGACGACGGCGGCAGCCAGCGCTCGGACACCACGATCCTGCTGCACCTCGCCGCGGACCGGAAGAGCGTCACAGCGATGTCCCTGCCACGCGATCTGATGGTGGAGATCCCGGTCTGCCACACAGCGGACGGTACGGCCACGAGGAAGCAATTCGCCCAGTTCAATTGGGCCTTCGAGTTCGGTGGCACCGCCTGCACGATCCGCACGGTCGAGAAGTTGACCGGCATCCGGATCGACCACCAGATGGTCATCGACTTCAACGGCTTCAAGGACATGGTCAACGCCGTGGACGGTGTCGAGGTCTGCCTCAAGAAGCCGGTCGACGACCCCGACGCCCATCTGAAGCTCCCCGCCGGGCGCCAGGAGCTCAACGGCGAGCAGGCGCTGGGGTACGTACGGGCCCGCAAGTCCATCGGCAACGGCAGCGACACGGAACGGATGGACCGTCAGCAACACTTCCTGGGCGCGCTGGTGAACAAGGTGCAGAGCAACGGCGTCCTGCTCAATCCGACCCGCCTCTACCCGGTGCTGGACGCGGCCACCAAGGCGCTGACCACGGACCCGGGCCTGAACAGCCTCAAGGACCTGTACGAGCTGGTGCGCGGCCTGCGCGACGTACCGACCGACAAGGTGCAGTTCCTGACCGTGCCTCGGCAGCCGTACGCCGCCGACCCGAACCGGGACGAACTCGTCCAGCCCGATGCGAAACGGCTGTTCAAGCGGCTGCGCGAGGACGCGCCGGTGGCAGTGGTCCCGGCGGACCGGCTCAAGGGTGACGGCGGGAAGAACAACGGGGAAAACAATGACGCGACCGATACACCGGACGCTGCGGGCCCGAGTCCCACACCGACCTATTCAGGCAACAACGCGGCGGCCGACCCGTGCAAGCAGTAAAGCAATTCCCAAGCAGAAGCCCGTGATCGGCGTGTAATGGGCGGAATGACCAGTTGTAAGGACCGTGGAATTTGTCACGCCCGTCGCTCGACGCCGAACCAGGCCGATATTGTGACGCAACCCGGTGCTACCGGCCGTCAGGCCGCGCACTTCCGGACCGAAAGATCGAGCGCCTGATCGGGGGAGGCGCCTCGCGTGGCACCGACGGAGGACCCAAGAAACCGTGGATGCGCAAAGCCGTGGGCGGGCGAATGAATTCGACCCCGCAGACCAGTGGGTTCTCAACCCGCACACCGGCGATTACGAACTGCGACTGAATCATTCCGGAGGGGAATCGGCCGGCACTTCCCAGGCATCCGGCCCGCGTATACCCAATCGCAGACGACCGGTCCGTGACGGCGGCGAGCGCAGAGGCACGGCTCGTGACGGCGGCGGCGAGCGCAAAGGCACGGCTCGTGACGGCAGTGGCGAGCGCCGGGGTCCGGCCCGTGACGACCACGAGTCCGCCCCGCACCGCGAGGTTCCGGGACAGCGCAGCCGCCGTTCGGCCAATGCCCCACGCAAACAGGAAGGTTCCGGCCAGGGCGAGGCACCGGGCCGCCGCGGCCGCAAGGCTCCCAAGCCGCGCCGCAAGAAGGCGCTGCTGTGGACGGGCGGCACGATGGCCTTCGTACTGGTCGGCCTGTCGGCGGGCGGCTACGCGCTCTACCAGCACTTCAACGGCAACCTGAACACCGTGGACGTCGGCAGCGCCGGCAACAAGAACGTCGTCGACCCCGACGCCCCGGTCGACATATTGGTCATCGGGACCGACAAGCGCACCGGTAAGGGCAACGAGGGGTACGGCGACAAGGGCAGCGTGGGCCACGCCGACACCAACATCCTCTTCCACGTCTCCAAGGACCGCACCAACGCGACGGCGCTGAGCATCCCCCGCGACATGATCACCGACATCCCGGACTGCACCGCCAAGCAGCCGGACGGCTCGGAGAAGTTCATTCCGGGGACGCAGGGCGTCCGCTTCAACCAGAGCCTCGGCCAGGACGGGCGCGGCCCGGGCTGCACCATGGATACGGTCAAGGAGATCACCGGCATCAAGCCCGACCACTTCATGATGGTCGACTTCAACGCGGTGAAGGAGTTGTCCACCGCGGTCGGCGGCGTCAAGGTCTGTCTGGCCAAGCCGGTCAAGGACCCGGACTCGCATCTGGACCTGCCGGCGGGGGAGCACCGCATCCAGGGCGAGGACGCCCTGGCGTTCGTACGGACCCGGCACAGCTTCGGCAACGCGGGCGACCTGGACCGGATCAAGGTTCAGCAGCAGTTCCTTGCCTCGATGATCCGGGAGATGCAGTCGAGCGACACCCTGACCAACCCGGCCAAGCTGTACGACCTGGCGGACGCGGTGATCAATGCGCTCACCGTGGACTCCGGCATCGGCTCGGTGACGAAGCTGGCCACGCTGGCCCAGGAACTCGGCAAGGTCGACACCAAGAACATCACCTTCACGACAGTGCCGGTGCTGGACAACCCGGCCGAGAGGGTCAAGGCAACCGTCGTGCTGGACAAGCCCAAGGCCGACCCGCTGTTCGCCATGATGCGCAACGACACCTCGCTGACCGAGGTGGAGGCGCAGAAGAAGGCCAAGAAGAGCAAGCAGGACGCACTTCTCAAGGGCCCCAAGGCCGCCGCGGCCGACGTACGGGTCGATGTGTACAACGGCGGCGAGATCCCCGGTGCCGCGCAGACCACCGTCACCTGGCTGCAGAACGAGCAGGGCGTACTCAAGTCCACGAACAAGGCCAACGCCCCGGCGCAGATCGCGAAGACGACGCTGGAGTACGCGCCGAACCAGGCGGACCAGGCCCGTGCGCTGGCCGCCATGATGGGCCTGCCCGGATCCGCCCTGAAGCAGGGCACAACGGACGCCGAGGGGCTCCAGGCGATGGAGCTGACGTTGGGCGCCGACTTCAAGGGCGCGGGCATACCCATAACGGGACCGGCGAAGGTGCCGGACGGAATTCAGCAGGCAAACGCCGACAAGCCAGAGTGCGCCAAGTGACACCGGGTCACTGCGCCAAACCACGAGTCTGAGTAGCAGGGGGGTCCTGGTGGGACGGAACGGTACGCCCGGGGAGGGGACGCGGCCACGCGTCCGGCACGCCGGTCAACTCGGCTGGGACGACAGTCTCTACGAGGACGACACGCCGGAGAAGGGTCCGGACTCCGGCGCCGACGGTCGACGGCCCGCCCCGGCGGACAGCGGCCATCGGCGCAGTGCCCCGAAGTCGCACGGCAAGAAGGGCAAGCGACGGGCACTGCGCTGGGGCGCTGCGGTTCTCGCGCTGCTGATAGTCGGCGGCGCGGGCGCCGGGTACATGTATTACGAGCACCTCAACGGAAACATCAAGAAGGAAGACCTGACACTCGGTGACAGGAAGATGGCCGACCACAAGGCCAATGCCGCCGGTCAGACCCCGCTGAACATCCTGCTCATCGGCTCGGACGCGCGGGACTCCAATGAGAACCAGAAGCTCGGCGGGGCCAAGGAGACCTTCGGGGCGCCCCCGCTGGCCGATGTGCAGATGCTGCTTCATCTCTCCGCCGACCGCAGCAACATGTCGGTGATCAGCATGCCGCGCGACACGCTGCTGAAGATCCCCAAGTGCACCGACCCGAAGACGGGGCACGTCTACCCCGCGACCACGGACCTGACGATGACCAACGAGACGCTCGACCGCGGCGGTCCCGGATGCACCGTGGCCACCTGGTACGAGCTCACCGGCATCACCATCGACCACTTCATGATGATCGACTTCGCCGGTGTGGTCTCGATGGCCGATGCGATCGGCGGCGTCCCGGTCTGCGTCAAGGGCAACGTCTACTCCCACACGAGCGGCGGCAAGGGCTCCGGGCTGAAGCTGGAGAAGGGCACCACCAAGGTCAAGGGCAAGCAGGCCCTCCAGTGGCTGCGGACCCGCTACGGCTTCGAGGACGGCACCGACCTCGGCCGTACGCACGCCCAGCACATGTACATGAACTCGATGGTCCGTGAGCTGCGCAAGGGCACCAAGCTCACCGACCCGGGCAAGCTGACGAGCCTCGCCGAGGCGGCGATCGACGCGCTGACGGTCGACAAGGGCCTCGACACGGTCAAGAAGCTGTACGACCTCGCGGGCGAGCTCCAGAAGGCACCCACCAAACGCATCACGATGACGACGATGCCGAACGTCTACGGAACGGGCGTGAACGAGGGCCGAGTGCTCCCCAAGCCCGTCGAAGCCGATCAGCTGTTCCAGATGGTTCGCGACGACATCCCGCTCGACGGCAAGGAATCCAAGCGCAAGCCCCCGGCCGCCAAGAAGTCCACGTCGCCCGTCGCCGAGATCCCGGTCAGTGTCCGCAACGGGACCCGCACCGAAACCGAGTACCCGGCCAAGGGCCGCGCCTCGGCGGTCAAGGAGTTGCTGGCCGGAGAGGGCTTCACCCAGGCAACGGTCGACGCGCAGAACACCGACGCGACGGCGCGGACGAGCGTGCTCTTCCCCAGCGTGGACATGGAGGGCAATGCCCAGGCCGTCGCCAAGGCACTCGGCATCCCGCTGTCGGCGGTGAAGAAGTCGACCGAGGTCTCGGGCATCACGCTGGCCGTGGGCGCCGACTGGCGCGAGAACGGGGCCTACCCCGCGTCCAGCACCAAGGAGAAGACTCCGGACAGCGCCCGCGCCCTGAACGGCGACGACGAAGAGGCCTGCATGGACATCCAGCCGGGCTTCGGCTGGTAGCCCCGGACCGGGCAAGACGCACGGCGGGGGCCTTCCGGCACAGCGGAAGGCCCCCGCACCCGGTTGTCGGCTGCTAGGTGTACTGACCCGTGAGGTTGGGGACGCGGCTGCCGGGTGCCCGTTTACGCGGCGGGGGTGAGTTCGGCGCGGCCGAACAGCAGCGCGTAGCCGGAGGGGAGCTGGTGCAGGATGCGGGTCAGGAGGTCGGGGCCGGCACAGGCCGCGACGGCGGAGAAGACGGAGCCGGTGTCCCAGCGGGTGGTGGCGAGGGAGGCGCCGGTGCGGGCGGCGAGGTCCTTGACGAAGGCCCAGCCGGTAAGCGGCTGCGTGTCGGGGATCTGCGCGGTCAGGACACGTGCGGCCTCCAGGGGCAGCCGGGCGGCCAGGTCGACGCGCTCGTCGCCGGTCAACTGGCGTCCCAGCCCCGCGAGGACCAGGCGGACGGCTTCGTCCGCTTTCTCGCGGGTGGGGTAGGCGCCTTCGTAGCGGACCTTCTCCAGCATCTGCTCATACGCCGTCCCGCATGGCTGCTGGTGCTCAAGCGGTGCGCGCACGTCGGTGATCACTGCGGTGCATACCTTTCGTGGAGCCAGGGTGGGGTGGTGCCGGTGTGCGGCACCGAGACAGTGGTCAGGTGGGCTGCGGGCGGCCGAAGAGGAGGTCGTAGCCGGCGGGGAGCTGGAGCAGGATCTCTTTGAGGAGGTCGTCGCCGGCAGTGTCGGCGACCGTGGACAGCACTGCGCTGACATCCCACGTCACGGTCTGCTCGGTGGCGCCCTCGATCCAGGCTGCGGTCGCCCGCACGAACCGCTCCGGCGACAGCGGTTCGGCGCTCTGCAGCGGGTTGAGGAGGATGAGGGCGAAGTCCTCCGGCAGGCGGGCTGCGAGCTGGGCGCGGACTTCGCCGACCAGGTGCGCGCCGAGCAGGGCGAGCACCACGCGGGCGGCGCGCTCGGCTTCCTCCACAGTGTCGTACTCACCGCGTTCCTTCACATGGTCGAGGAACGCCTCGCGCCGCAGAGTCATCTCGGCCACCACCCCTTGTTCTTCGGACTGCCCACGGGGTGCGGAGGGCGGAGGGGAGATCAGGTGCCCTCCGCACCCGTCCGGCCGGTGTCAGCCGGAGATCTCCTTGCGGCCGTCGGATCCGACGCCGATGGAGATCTTGCGGGGCTTGGCGCGCTCGGCGATCGGGATGCGCAGGGTGAGCACGCCCGCGTCGTAGTCGGCCTGGATGTGCTCGGTGTCGAGGGTGTCGGCGAGCACGATCTGGCGGGAGAAGACGCCCAGCGGCCGCTCGGACAGCTCCATCTGCACGTCGTCGGACTTCGCCACCGGCCGGCGCTCGGCCTTGACGGTCAGCATGTTCCGCTCGACGTCGATGTCGATCGCGTCCGCGGTGACGCCGGGAAGGTCGAAGGCCACCACATACTCGTCACCCTCGCGGTAGGCGTCCATCGCCATCGCCGATGGCCTCGACCAGGTACCCGGGCCCATCAGCTGCTGCGCCAGCCGGTCCAGCTCACGGAAGGGGTCAGTGCGCATCAACATCGTGAAAACACCTCCAGCAGGTTCAGGCAGTTACTGCCAATGCGCCTCACTGACACCGTTGTAGCATGTCATCCAATGGATGACAAACATGATGTCGTCAGCCTGATGACAACCCGAGGGAGGTGTCCGTGACCCCGGCCGACCAGCCGTCTCTGTCCCGCACCGACGCCCACGGCCCGGTGCCGTTCCTTGCCGCCGCGGCGGCCCTTAACGCCATAGACGCCGCCCTGCGCGAAGCCCAGCACAAGACCCCAAACGCCCCCGCCCCCGGTCCGGAACAGGCCCTGGCCTCCTTGTCGCTGCTGCGGCAGGTGCGCGAGCAGCTCGCCGGGTGGGAGACCAGCCTGATCGAAACGGCCCGCAACGCGGGCGCCAGCTGGGCCGACCTCGCCCACCCCCTCGGCGTCGCCAGCCGCCAGGCCGCCGAACGCCGTTACCTGCGCGGCCGTCCCGGCCCGGCCGGGACCACCGGCGAGCAGCGTGTCCAGGCCACCCGTCAGGCCCGGGCCGCCGACCGCAGCACCGCCGCCTGGGCTTGCCGCAACGCGGCCGACCTGCGCCGCCTCGCCGGCCAGATCACCGCACTCACCGACCTTCCCCCCGCCGCCCACCGCCCGATCAGCGAGCTCCACGCGGCCCTCGCCCACGACGATCCCGCCGACCTCATCGCCCCCCTGACCGCTGCCCGCCCGCACCTGGCCGCCGCCCACCCCGACCTCACCGCCCGGCTCGACACCCTCACACCTCCCTGACCCCGCCCGGCGCACCGCGACAGCAACCCGGTCAACGTCCGCCCCCGGGCACACGAGGGGAGACCCGGAGACCAACGCGGCCGGCCTGCGGGCCCACCTGGCCTGCTCCCTCACCAAGCAGTGCCTGGACGGGGGCGGACGCAGTTGGTGGCCAAGGTGTCGAGGCACCGGTTCGTGCCAGGCTGCGGACCGGCCCTGGCCTTTCAGGCGGCCTGACCGAAGCCGGCCGCGGCCGGGTCCTGCTCGCGCAGCGGGGTGAAGTCCACGTCCAGCTTCGGGTCGTACGCCTCGGGCTGGATGCCCAGCTCGTGCGTGGAGTCCTCGCCGAACCGGTTGATGTGCTCGGTCAGGTACGGCGAGATGTGCGCCAGGTCCTCCGGATCGATCGTCCAGCCCTCTTCCAGCAGCTGCCGGGCGATCTCGGCGATGTCCAGGGCGTTGTGAAAAATGACCGCGTTCGTGAGCAAAGCATTGAATTTCATCGCCTTCTCCTGCTCGACCGGGTCGTTGTCCGCGATGACGCCGCGGTTGCCGAACCCGATCCACTGCGAGAACCGGTTGAACGACTCGACCTTGTTCGTCGCCGCCGTCACCCGCCGGCGAAGCGGGGCATCTGAGAGATAGCGCAGGAGCTGCACGGTGCGAATCACGCGGCGACCTCGCGGAAGGCGGTGTAGGTGGCGTTCACCTGACGCGGCTTCGACGGATATTGATCTCATATCCGACCTCCCCTGGCCCTCGGATGCCCAGGCCGCCCTCACCGCCATCGTCGACGCGACGGGGACTCAAGAAGGGGAGACCGCCGGAGTCCTGAACCTGACGGACGAACGGCAGCGCGCCAGGCGTCGCGGGGCAGGCGGGACTTTCGAAACACGCCCTAAACCGTGACGGCCGGGCGCCGGCTGGCGATGACCTTCTTCGCCAGCGAGCGCGGACTGGTCAGGAAGCCGTACCCCCACGACATGTGCATGGTCGCGAGGGCCACCGGGATCTGTGCCCGCGCCTTCAGCGACAAGCCCTTGCCCGCCGGGACGGACCCGGCGACGATCGCCGCGACGTACCCGGCGGGGACGACGAAAGCCCACGGGGTGAGCGCCGCACCGGCCACGATGCCCGCCGCGATCGCACAGACGGCGGTGGGCGGCGCCAGGTAGCGCAGATTGATCGAACCGGAGTGGTAGCGGGCGACGACGTGCCGCCAGCGGCCGTAGTCCTTGTACTGCTTGGCGAGCGCCTTGATGGAGGGCCGCGGCCGGTACTGCACCTTCAGCTCGGGCGAGAACCAGATCAGACCGCCCGCCTCGCGGATGCGGAAGTTCAGCTCCCAGTCCTGGGCGCGGATGAACTCCACGTTGTAGCCGTCCGCCTTCTCCAGGGCCTCACGGCGGAACACACCGAGATATACGGTCTCGGCCGGGCCTGCCTTGCCGCCGGTGTGGAAGGCCGCGTTGCCGACGCCGATCTTCGACGTCATGGCCGCTGCCACGGCGTCCTCCCAGGCGTTCTCGCCCTCGGCGTGCATGATGCCGCCGACGTTCTGCGCGCCCGTCTCCTCGAGGAGACGGACTGCCGTCGCGATGTAGTTCGGCGAGAGCATGCCGTGACCGTCGACCCGCACGACTATGGGGTGGCGGGAGGCCTTGATCGCGGCGTTGAGGGCGGCGGGGGTGCGGCCCGTCGGGTTCGGGACGGTGTGGACCCGGGGGTCCTCGCGTACCAGCTCCGCGGCGATCTCGTCCGTACGGTCCGTGGAGGGACCCAGCGCGATCACCACCTCCATCTCACCTGCGTACTCCTGCTCCAGGATGTGCCGGACGGAGTTCCTGAGATGGCGTTCCTCATTGAGCACCGGCATGATCACGGAGACGGCGGGGTGCTGCGCGGCAGACATGGTGGTCCTCGGGTGGTCCTCGGGGCGCCGGGGGGTCGCACCCCACCAGGCGGCGTTATTCGGCCGCCACGTTACCGCGAATGGGGGGACACCGGCGCGCGCCACCGGGTGGCTTCGCAGACCGCAGATCGTATGGGCCTACTGTGCGAACGATCCCCCTTGCACCGCGGAGGTTCCCCCTGTGCCCACGCCGCACCCCTCCCCCCGTTCACCGCGCTCCCGCCCTCTTCCGCCGCAGCGCAGGTCCAGAAAGCAGGACGAACGGCCGCGCTGGGGCATGCGGCTGGTGACCGGAATTTCCGTGCTGGTGCTCGGGGCCGGCGGCGTCGGCCATGCTGTGGTGACCAGCCTGGAGACCGGGATCGACCGGATCGACCCGTTCAAGGACATGAAGAACCGGCCCCGGGCGGGCTACGGCACGAATCTGCTGCTCGTGGGCACCGACGGCCGCGACAAGATCACTCAGGAAGAGAAGAAGAAGTACCGCCTGGGCGGTGCGCCCTGCAACTGCACCGACACGGTCATGCTGGTGCATCTGTCCGCGGACAAGGAGCGCGCAAGCATCGTCTCGCTGCCGCGGGACAGCTACGCCGAGATCCCCGAGCACAAGGACCGGGCCACCGGCCGGATGCGCGCCGCCCACCCGGTGAAGCTGAACGCCGCCTACGCCGAGGGCGGGCCCGGTCTGGCCGTGCGGACCGTCGAGCAGATGACGGACGTCAAGATCGACCACTACCTGGAGGTCGACTTCACCAGCTTCATGAAGACGGTGGACGCCCTGGGTGGGGTGCGGATCTGCGCGGCCCGGCCGCTGAAGGACTCGTACACCGGTCTCGATCTCCCCGCGGGCACCCATGATCTGGACGGCGGGCAGGCGCTCCGCTACGTGCGCTCCCGGCATATCGACGGGGCCTCCGACCTGGGTCGGATGCAGCGCCAGCAGAAGTTCCTCGCCTCGCTGATCAAGCAGGCGACCAGCAGCGGTGTGCTGCTGAACCCGGTGAAGTTCCGGGACGTCGCCTCGATTATGCTGAGCTCGGTCCGGGCCGACACGGGGTTCGGTACGGAGCAGATGCTGGAGCTCGGCCAGGCGATGCGCGGCTTCTCCCCCGCCTCAACCGAGTTCGCCTCCGTACCGTTGGGAAACGTCGCCCACCCGGTCAAGGGCATCGGCACCACGGTCAAGTGGGACGAGCAGAAGTCGAAGAAGCTCTTCAAGGCACTGCGCGACGACCGGCCGCTCGCCCCGGAGCGGCCCGAGCAGCCGAAGGACGTGATGAAGGTCGGTGTCGCCCCGCGGCAGATCCGGGTCCAGGTCTACAACGGGACTTCGAAGGACGGGCTCGGCAAGGCGGTCGACAACGCACTGCGCGCCACAGGTTTCAACACCACGCGGGCCCCGCAGAACGGGGAGCCGCAGGATCTCAAGCACACCCTGATCACCTACGACCCGCGCTGGGACCAGTCCGCGAAGTCCCTGGCCGTGGCATTGCCCGGGGCCGAGCTGCGGGCGGTGAAGGGGCAGGGCCCCACGATGAAGGTGACGGCGGGCGCGGACTTCGAGAAGGTGCAGCGGGTACGGGCCGAGGAGACGAACCGCGGCGAATTCGGCACGGTCACGGGCGACCAGATGATCTGCCCGTGACCGCGGGCACGTCGGGGTTCAGTGCCAGGGCGTGGCCGCCCGATCAGAGGTCACCTGACAGGCTCTCAGTCCTCGATGCCGTCCGCCACGCGCTTCTCGCGCAGTTCCTTGATCGCGCGGCGGCGGGCGAGGCGGTGGGTGCGCCGGATCTGCGCCTCCTGGTAGCGCCGCTTGTCGCGTTCGGTTTCCGGGATCACGTGCGGTACGGGGCGCGGCTTGCCGTCCGCGTCGACCGCGGCGAACACCAGATACGCACTGCCGACCTGCTGGGCGGGGGTGGATTCGTTCCACCGCTCGGCCATGACCCGGACGCCGACCTCCATCGAGGAGCGGCCCGTCCAGTTCACCTGGGCGCGGACGTGAACAAGGTCACCCACCCGGACCGGCTCCAGGAAGACCATCTCGTCCATCGAGGCCGTCACCGCGGGTCCGCCGGAGTGCCGGCCGGCCACGGCGCCCGCCGCGTCGTCGACCAGCTTCATGATCACGCCACCGTGCACCGTGCCCAGCAGATTGGTGTCACTGCCGGTCATGATGTGGCTGAGGGTGGTACGGGAAGCGGCGGTCGGCTTGCCCGGAATATCGCCCTCCGGGCGTGGGGCCTGATCTGTCATACCGTCCACCTTATGCGGGGACTTCCACCCGGCAGCAATGCATCAGCTTCGCAACAGCCCTGATGCGATTTCCCGTACCCTCTGTAAGGGGTGTGGGCCCGGCCTGCACACTGGACCGCATGAGCGATTGGCCCGAGGGCTGGACCGACGACAACCGCAGCGGCAACCGCTACGGGCAGGGCAGCGACAGCGACCGGCCCGAGGGCGCCCGCGTGATGCGGCACGTACAGCGACGTCCCGCACCACCACCGCCGCAGCAGCGGCCCACACCGCCCCGGCAGCGGCAGCCGCCGCAGTACTCCGGCGGCTACGACGCCGGCGCGGGGTACGACAGCGGCTACAACACGGGCCAGGTCTACAGCGGCGGCGGCAACGGCGGCGGCCGGGGCAATGGCTACGGTGGCGGCGGCCGGAGCGACAGCGGTCACGTCCAGAGTCGTCCGGCGCCCAACTGGGGCCGCCGAATAAAGGTAGGCGCGCTGTCCCTGGCCGTCGTGGTGCTCGCGGTCTCCATAGGCACGTACTTCTGGGCCGACTCCAAGCTCAAGCGCGAGGTGGACCTCTCCAAGGTCATCGAGCGGCCGGAGGAGGGCGACGGCACCAACTACCTGATCGTCGGTTCCGACAGCCGCGCGGGCATGTCGGACGAGGACAAGAAGAGGCTCCACACCGGCTCCGCCGAGGGCAAGCGGACCGACTCGATGATGATCCTGCACGACGGGTCGAACGGCCCGACGCTGATCTCCCTGCCGCGTGACTCGAACGTCGAGATCCCCTCGTACAAGGGATCCGACTCGGGCAAGCTCTACCCGGCCCGTGGCCGCTTCACCAAGCTGAACGCCGCATACGCCGAGGACGGTCCCGAACTCCTGGTCCGTACCGTCGAGTTCAACACCGGGCTGCACATCGACCACTACGTCGAGATCGGCTTCGGTGGCTTCGCCAACATCGTGGACGCGATGGGCGGGGTGGAGCTGGACATCCCCAAGGCGTTCAAGGACGAGAAGTCCGGCGCCGACTTCAAGGCGGGCAAGCAGACGCTGAACGGCGAGCAGTCGCTCGCCTTCGTGCGGACCCGGTACGCGTTCGCGGGCAGCGACCTGGACCGTACGAAGAACCAGCAGAAGTTCCTCGCGGCGCTGGCGAACCAGGCGGCGACGCCGTCCACGATCCTCAACCCGTTCAAGTTCTACCCGACGATGAGCGCCGGTCTGGACACCCTGATCGTGGACGAGGACATGTCGCTCTGGGCTCTGGGGCAGATGTTCTTCGCCATGAAGGGCGTCACGGGCGGCGACGGCACGTCCATGAACATGCCCATCTCGGGTTCCACCGGCGGCAATCTGATCTGGGACAAGGCCAAGGTCGAGCAGTTGGTGGACCAGCTCAACAACGACGAGAAGGTCACCGTCTCCGACAACTGACGGCAGGCGGACGCGGGGCCCGGACGGTTCGCCGTCCGGGCCCCGTTTCGCCTCGGGCGCGGGGCGGTTCGGAACAGAAGGCTGGTCTCCACGTCCCCGGGGCGAGGAAAAGGGGCTGCTCCGAAGCGATAGCCCGAGGCGGAAACACGGCCCGATCCCGACGCGGGTTTCCAGGACGGGTTGTTCGCCCATCCCAACGGGCTCTTCTGACAGCATCAGCGCGCCCCGACGCCCGACTCAACGGGCTCGGGGCGCGGTGATCAGCCCACCAACATGAACGATACGAAGCTCGCCCACGCTGTCGGTTCGAAACCAAGATGTGGCCCTGGCAGGTTCTTCGAGTCGCGGACATGTACCGCGTCGGAGGTCCTCGCCACCTCAACGCACTCGCTGCCGTTACTGCTGTCGCTATAGCTGCTCTTGACCCACTCCAACGCGGAAGCGTCCCCGGCAGACAGCTTGCGGATCATGTCTCTCCCAGCACTTGCTCGATGAAGGCCATCGACTCCCGAGGGGTGAGAGCCTGGGCCCGGACCATGCCATAGCGCAGCTCAAGGATTCGGAGCTGCTTCGGATCAGAGACGGGGCGGCCACCGAACGCCCCCTCGGAGCGTCCCACCGCCGTACCGTCCTTGAACTTCAGCACCTGGATCTCCCCGTCGATTCCCGCATGCTCCTCGCGGTCCATCGGCATCACCTGAACCGTGACGCCCCGCAACTCGCTGACCTCCAGAAGGTGTTCGAGTTGGCGTCGCAACACCATCTTGCCTCCAAGAGGGCGCCGGAGCACCACTTCTTCCTGGACGAACCCGAGCGTCGGGCCGAGTGACCGCTCGAAGATGGCCTGCCGAGCCATGCGCGCCGCCACGCCCCGTTCGACCTCATCCTGCGGATACGCGGGCTGCCGCATCGCAAACAACGCACGCGCGTACTCCGCCGTCTGCAGCAGGCCATGGAAGCTGCTGTTGCCATAGGCCAGCAACTCCACCGCTCGGGCCTCCAATTTCGCAAGCTCCCGTACCTTCTTCGGGTACCGGACCTCCGCCACGTCCCGCTTCATCGCAGCGAGCTTCCCGCCCGCACCCAGCACCTCGTCCGCCCGATCCAGGAACTCCGGCCGGGGGATACGCCGACCGCCCTCCACCTTGTAGACGAGGTCCTCGCCGTACCCGATCGCCGCCCCGAACTCGCCGGCCCGCAGCCCAGCCGCCTCCCGCCACGCCTTGATCTGGCGGCCCACCGCAGCGACCACCGCCACCCCCGACTCGTCATCGGGATCGACATCCCAACCGGGCTCGTCCGCCCCGCCGTCCCCGCGCTCCGTACTGGTCTCATCCACGCTCATCCGTGCCCCACTTCCGACGTGCATGTGTTCCTGCTCAACCCTGGTCGTCCCCAGCACGTCACCCCGGACAGCCGGGACAGCACTGGACAAGCACGGGACAATCACCGTACGTAACCGTCTCGTCGCTCTTCACCGTACGCAGACCAGTCCAGGCTGAGTGCCGTGACCCAAGAAATCACTCGAATCGAACATTCCACTCCCACCCGGCAGTTCACCGTGCTGCTCTCCCCCACCCGCCGCGGCGCCAGACTCGCCCGTCTCCTCGCCACGGCGCATCTGGGCGACTGGGGCCTGCCCACCGAGCACGCCGCGCACATCGTCGCCGAGCTGGCCACCAATGCCGTGGTCCACGGCCACGTACCGGGCCGGAACTTCCAACTGGGCGTCGCCGTCAACCGCGACGCACTCCTGCGGATCGAGGTGACCGACACCCGGGACGAGCAACTACCTCCCACGCCCGGCACCACATCCGCCCCCGCCGACGACGCGGAATCAGGGCGCGGCCTGCTGCTCGTCGAGGCACTCGCCGACCGCTGGGGCATCGACCTCGGGCCCGTCCCCCGCAAGGCGGTCTGAGCCGAGATCAACCTCGCACCGCGACCGCTCCACCGGGTCGCGGAAACCCACGACCCGGTGAGCCACGTCACCGCGCCCCACGACACATAAGAGGGCGTCTCACGTGGCGGCGACGGAGTACCACTTCCTCGGGGTCGCAGCCGAGGAACTCGCTCTCGACCTTGAGGCTGGGCCGTCGCCCCATGAAGAGAACTCGCCCGGGGCGCCGCAATAGGGCGGGCCCGCTCGGTCCCGTCAACTCCTCAGCGCATCCTCACTACGACGTGTGAACCGGTCACGTTCTGCATATGTCACTGGCGTACCACCCCTAGCGTTTTCTGCGTGGTCAACTCATCGCCGGACATCCCGCTTCCCTACACGGGGACAGTCCTCCAGCCGCCCGTCCCGCTCCTCGAAGGCACCGAGCCGAGGCCGCGGGAACGCCCAGTAGACAATCTGCTCCTCGCCGAAATCGTGGAACTCGGCCTGGGCGAACGCCCCGCCGTCACTACGTGGAGAAATCTCATGGCCGAAACCGACCTCGCGTTCTTCCCCTCCGAGACTGCTCAGCGCCTGCGGATCGAAGGCCGCGCCCATGGCCTGGCACTGGGCGTCCTGCTTCTCCTCGCACAGACCGCCCTCCACGTACCCGACGAGACCCGCGACCGCATCACGGACTGCGACGACATGGACGCCCTGACCCGCTGGCTTCTCCGTGCCCCCAGTGCCTCATGCGTCGACGAGCTCTTCGACGAGCAACGCCCGACGCTGTAACTCCGCTCCGGGTTTGTGCCCGTCCGAAAGCCCGCCGAGACGTCGTGCGAACGCGGCAACCACTACCTGGACCGCGCACTCCTCGTCGAGACCCTCGCCGGGGATCTCGGCGCCTTCCTGTCATGACCGGTCGGCTGCCCGGGCTTTTCGCGGCGCTCGGCCAGCGCCTCCCGGCAGACCGGCTGGCCGACCTGCAGCACCATCTGCGCGCGGCTGACGGCCCGGCGGATCCCCTGCTCGACCGGTGGTCCGCCGACCACCCGGCAGCCGGCCTCGCCGCCCAGCTGAGCGCGGTACGGAAGGCGTGGCAGGACGAGGCCCCTCAACTCCCCGGGACGGCCCTCGCACTGCCCCTCGCCACGGCGACAGCAACCGAGGAAGAAAGAGAGCCACCTGCGGAGCTCGTGGTGAGCGGCCCGACGAGCTCCGCCATCCCCGTCCGCCTCACCAGCGGCATCGCCATCGAAGTCATACGTTCCGCTCGCGAGTCACTGCTCATAGCGAGCTTCGCCGCGTACGGAATCGCGGAGATAGTGACGGAGCTCCGTACAGCCGCCACACGGAACGTCCGTTAGATCTGCTCCTGGAAGAGTCGACCTCGGCTGCCCGCGCCTTCGGTCCTCTCAGGGACCATGTCCGGATCTGGCGCCGCGCGGACGACTCCGCCCGCGGCAGCCTGCACGCCAAGGTGATAGCCGCGGATCGGCGCATCGCCTTTCTGGGCAGTGCCAACCTCACCGGTCGCGCCCTCACCGACAACGTGGAGATCGGCGTCATCCTGCGCGACACGAGGACAGTCGGCCGACTGGTCGACCACCTGCACTGGCTCACAGGCCCGGAAGCCCGCTATCTGCGGCCCGGCAGGAAGGCTCTCGGTACCCTCGGCCGGTGATGACTCGTACGGGTATGGACGAGGCAGACGTGTGGTCGATGAAACGCACAACCTCTGCAGTGGCGGGGCACGCCGTCCGCGACGTGTTGTTGTGGACGGTGCTTTCGGGTGCCGGTCTCCTCTGGTACCTGGACCGTGCGCGGTCGTCCCTGACGCTGGGGCTCGTGATACCGCTGCTGGTGCTGGCGGCGGCGATTCCGGGCAGCCGCCGACGGCCCGGCGTCGCCGTGTTCCTCGTCCATGCGCTGTGCGCGCTGGGTCTGGCCTCCCCCGGCACACCGGCGAACGCGTACCTGCTGGCCCTGGCGGTGCTGAGCTTCCTGCTCGGCACCAGGTCGGCCGGTACGAGCCCGGCGCTGCCGATGCTCGCCGGTTGCCTGGCAGTCGATCTGGGTCTCTGCGCCGTACTGCGGGTCGACGCGGTGTACTGGTTCTACGCGATGACGCTTTTACCGCTGACCCTGGTGCTGCCCTGGCTGACGGGCCGCTACTGGAGGGCCCGGCAGGCGTTGGTACACGGCGGCTGGCAACGCGCGCGCAGCCTTGAGAAGCAGCAGGGGTACGTCGCGGAGCAGGCGCGCATGCGGGAGCGGGCGAGGATCGCGGCCGACATGCACGATTCGCTCGGGCACGAGCTCAGCCTCATCGCGTTGCGCGCGGGCGCTCTGGAGCTCTCGCCGACACTGACGGGCCAGGACCGGAAGGACCTCGCCCAGCTGCGCGCAAGCGTCGCGGACGCGGTCGGTCACCTGCGGGACACCATCGGCGTTCTGCGTGACGGTGCCACTGCGGAGCCGATGGTGTCGTCCGTCGAGTCCGTGGAGCAACTCGTCGAACGTGTGCGGGGATCCGGGGTCGATGTGGTCCTGCGTTGTGAAGGCGAGGTGCCCGCCCTGCCGCCGCTCGTCGACCGGGCGGTGTACCGGGTGGTGCAGGAGTCGCTGACCAACTCCATCAAGCACGCCCCCGGCAGCGGAATACGCGTACGGATCACCCGGAACGGTGGCCGAACCGAGGTACAGGTGGTCAACTCACCTTTCGTCACAGGGAGGTTGGCGGACACCATGTCGGGCGGTCACGGGCTGACCGGGCTACAGGAACGGGTTCTGATGATCGGAGGCACACTGCGGGCGGCGCCGCACGAGGGCGGGTTCGAAGTGATCGCCACCCTGCCAGACCGGGTGCGCACCGACCGGCCGGGGACCGCAGAGACCTCCGGTGCCTCGTTCGCGGAGAACGCGGAGAACGCGGAGAACGCGGAGAACACACATTCGGATTGGGATCCAGCATCAGAATCGGAATCGGTACGTCGGCTCGCCTCAGTCCGGCGCACTGCCAGATGGCGATTCGCCCTCGCCTTCGGCGCTCCCGCGGGAATCGGGCTCGTTACAGCACTGTCCGCCGCCCTGCTTGCCTATCAGCTGGCCACGTGCGTGCTGCGGCCACTGGACTACGCGGCGCTTCGCATCGGCGCTCCACGGAGCAGCTATGCGGCCGTGTTGCCGCAGCAGACCTTCCGCTACCCGTCCGACCACATGAAGGCGCAGCCCGCGCCCTTAGGCGCGGACTGCGAGTTCTACCGGTCGAACGCCAATCTGCTGGAACAGGTGGATGTGTACCGGCTCTGTTGGTCGGGCTCCCGGCTGGCCGCCAAGGACGTGCTGCCCGGTCGGCCGGGCGGTGGCTGAGTCCGGGCCCGTCTTCGAGGCGGCTGTTGACCGGCGCCGCGCCGAGCAGTCCTCAGGCGTCGCGCCTTTGCAGAACGAGCCGGCCGGCCAGGTGGCCGACGACCGCCCACGACAGCAGGATCGCCATCGCTGCCACCCGTGGGTACGGGGCATCGTCGGCGCCCTGCATCACATACGTACCTGCCGTCTGCGGCAGGCAGTCGTTGATCGTCAGCAGCACGTCGCCGCCCAGCCCGGTGAGTACGCTCGGCAGGGCCGAGATCAGGGTGAAGAGCACCGCCAGCGCTCCGGCCGAGGCCCGCAGGGCGAACGCCACTCCCACGGTGAGCACGGCGATCAGGGCGCAGTAGAAGCCCATCGCCAGCACCTGGGACAGCGCCTCGGACATCTCGAAGGTCGCGTGGCCGCGGAAGGGCACCCACGCCACCGCGATCCCCAGCACACCGAACAGGGTTCCGGCGATGAAGGCCACCGCGGCACTCACCAGCGACTTGGCCAGCTGCACCCGGCGCCTGACCGGCACCCACAGCAGCGAGGCGCGCACGCTGCTCGTCGCGTACTCGCTCGTCACCGTGACCATCGCCAGCACGACGACGGCGAACTGCACGAGAAGAAGGGAGGTCACCGGGGCATTGCCGACGGGCTGGAGCGGCTTGTCGTTGATCCGGGCGATCGAGCCGTAGTAGAAGGCGAAGATGCCCGCCGCCACCGCACCCGCCGACAGGCAGACATACGGCGAGCGGACGGACCACATCTTGGTCCACTCGGCGGCGACCGCACCGGTGAACCCGCCTCCGGAGTGGTGTTCGTGACGGTGCTCGGGAACTGCGGCGTCCACAACGCTCGGCATCGTGCTCACACCTCCGCCAGTCGTACCGGCCGGTCATCGCCCGCCCCGTATTCCACGCTCTGAGCGGTCAGTTCCATGTACACCTGCTCCAATGAGGAGGTAACGCCGGACAGTTCATGCAGCCGGATGCCGAGCCGGTGGGCGAGGTCGCCGACCTCCCCAACGGTGCTGCCCTTGATGACAACGGCTTCGTCGGCGGCCATTTCGACCCGCACACCGCCGCGCGAAGCCAACTGGTCGACCAGCGCGCGCCGGTCCTCCGGATCGGGGACCTGCACCCGCACCGAGGCCTGCGGGCCGCCGGCCAGCAGCTCCGCCATGGACTGGTCCGCCAGCAGCCTGCCCTTCCCGATGATGACGAGCCGGTCTGCGGTCAATTGCATCTCGCTCATCAGATGGCTGGAGAGGAAGACGGTGCGGCCCTGCGCGGCCTGCGTCCGTACGAGCTCACGCACCCAGCGCACCCCGTCGGGGTCGAGACCGTTGACCGGCTCGTCGAAGATGAGCACCCCAGGATCGCCGAGCAGAGCTCCCGCGACGCCGAGCCGCTGGAACATGCCGAGCGAGAACGCGCCGGCCCGCCGCTTGGCCACCTTCGCCAGCCCCACCGTCTCCAGCACCTCGTCCACGCGCTTCGCGGGGATGCCGTTGCTGCGGGCCTGGGCGAGGAGATGGCTGCGCGCCGAGCGGGCCGGGTGCAGCGCTTTCGCGTCGAGCAGCGCTCCGACCTCGCGGATCGGGTGCCGCAGTGATGAGTACGGCCTGCCGTCGATGAGTGCCTCGCCCTCGGACGGGTGGTCCAGGCCGAGGATCATCCGCATGGTGGTGGACTTGCCCGCCCCGTTGGGGCCCAGGAAGCCGGTCACCTGCCCTTCCCTGATGTCGAGCGTCAAACCGTCCACGGCAACGGTTCCGCCGTACCGTTTCGTCAGCCCTCTGAGCGTGATCACATGTCCTCCGGTGTCTTCCGTACTGCCTCGACCGTAGGAATCGCCGCCCCCTCCGGGCATCGGCCGCGCGGCGGTGATCACACCCCCTACTTTCGTCAGGAACCCCCTGACGATCGGGCAGTCCGCCCGCTGCGGCCCGCGGTTAGGCTGTGCCGGTGGTACGAGTGCTGGTGGCAGACGACGAGGCGATGGTCCGCGCCGGAGTACGCGCGATCCTGGCGCGGGATCCCGGCATCGAGGTCGTCGCCGAGGCTCCGGACGGGCACGAGGCGGTCAAGGCCGCGCGCGTGCATCGCCCGGCCGTGGCCCTGCTGGACATCCAGATGCCCCTCCTCGACGGGATCGCCGCCGCCGCGCAGATCCACCGCGAACTGCCTGGCACCGCTGTGATCATGCTGACCACCTTCGGCGAGGACGACTTCATCGCGCACGCCCTGCAGGCCGGTGCCAGCGGTTTCCTGCTCAAGGCGGACGACCCCAGGGAGCTGCTGTCGGGCGTGCACGCGGTGGCCGCAGGAGGCGCTTACCTGTCTCCGAAGGTCGCCGCCCGCGTGATCGCCGGACTGCGCACCGGCCGCCTGACGAACGGCACCCCGCTCCACCACTCGCTGGAGCGGCTGACCGAACGGGAGCACACCGTCCTCTCGCTGCTCGGCTCCGGCCTGTCCAACGCCGAGATCGCCGCCCGCCTCCATCTGGTCGAAGGCACGGTGAAGGCGCATGTCAGCGCGATCCTCAGCAAACTCGCCGTACGCAACCGGGTGGAGGCGGCGATCGTCGCGTGGGAAGCGGGGCTGGTCGGGCCTTCGTGAATCTGGGTGCTTTACGGCATTCGGCGCTCTCTCGTGCTCGTGGACGACGAAGGTGACGCGAGGACGCCGGAGGCGCCCAGTTCTCCGGCGAGCCCGACGGCCTTGTCCAGCTCGGGCCGATGGGTAGCGCGCGGGTGGAGATCTCCTCGGAGAAGATCCGGCTCACGCCCGCCTCGGTCAGCGAATCGACTACGGCCTGGCGGTCTGCGTCAGAACCGAGGCGTCGGCGTTCACGACACTCCCGTCCTTGAACAGCCCGGCAGAGGTACCCTCCAGGAATCCGGCGGCGACCACCACCGGCTTGCTCGCGGTGACGCGCAGACCGTAGGCGGGGGAGAGGGTTCCCTGGCCGCCGTCGTCCACGCCGGTCGTCGCGACGAAACCGCTGACGACAACCGGCGGGTGCGGGGCGTCGGTCGCGCCCAGGACGCGCAGCCCGGCGGCGGAGGTGTCGGTCCTGCCGTCACGTCGCGCGTAGCAACCCGACAGCAGGACCGGGCGGTTGGCCGCGCCCCGGGCAGTCAGATGCCAGCCGTCCCTGCCGTTGCGGTCGGTCGAGCAGCCGTTGTAGATGATGCCGTCGGAGTACGTGTCGAGGTGGTAGCCGTGCTCCCGGTTCCATACGCTCCGGCAGGACGCGTACGTCACATCACCGGGCGCCACATGGTAGAAGCCCGTGTGGCACTCGCCCGCCAGGCAGTCCGTGAGCTGGGCATCGGTGAGGTGCTCGAGGCGGAAGCCGTCGTACGTGCCCCGAGTCGCCCACGCCGTTACCTCGTTGAGTCGCCAGCCCTTGGGGAAGGCACGGCTTCCGTCGCTCCTGATGTACCGCGCGGTGCGTACCGCGTGACCGTCGAACTGCCAGAAGGAACACCGGTCCAGGACCAGGTCCCGGACCAGCCCGCTGGCCGACAGCCCGTCGAGCGGGCCCGGCTGGAAGACACCGTTGAACGCAAGGTCGACCAGGCGCACGCCCTCGATGTCGTACGCGAGGCCTGTCTCCTCCCGGTCCTGGATGCGGATCAGAGCCGCACCGGTGAACGAGCCGTAGAAGGGCTTGACGCAGGAGGGGGCCTGGGTGGCATAGGGCCAACGCCCGGCATGAGCACCGCGGACGGTGATGTTCCGGCGGCGGATGTGGAGCGTCTGCTTCGTCTTGTAGATGCCGGGCGGCAGATAGACCGTGCCGCCTTCGGGACAGGCGTCGAACGCCGCCTGCAGGGCGGTCCCGTCGTCAGTGGCGTTGTCGCCCTTCGCGCCGTACGGAGCCGCCGTGACGTCGATCCAGCCACCCTGCGGAGCACCCTCCGCCGCCTGCGACGTGCCGCCCGGAAGGACGGCCGCCGACACTGCCGCGACGGCGACGCCGCCCCAGAGCGCGGCTCGCCGGGACACCCCGCCCGCTCCGCCGGCCTCGTGCTCTGCGTGTGCCATGTGAACGCCCCCGTGGTGCCATGCGCGTCAGTTCCCGTACGCGTCGCACGGAGCCTAGCGCGGGCCGGCCCCGAGGGGTCGGCCCGCGCTGTTTCACCAGAACAGGGTCACGAGGTCACGAGGTCTTCTTCAGCGTGAAGTTGTCGGTCGTCGTCTCCCCCTTATTGAGCTTCACCGTGGTGACCACCGGCTGGTAGCCGTCCTTGGCCACGACCACGTTGACCGGGTTGTTGCGGGTGTCGAACCACAGGGCGAAGGTGCCGTCCTTGGCGGTCCGCAGGGTGTAGCTCGTCGTCGAGGCGTTGATCTGAACGGTCGCCCCGGCCAGTGGCGCGGTGCCGCCCTTGCCGTCGGCGCCGAGCACGGTGCCGGCGTACTTGCCCCAGTCCTTCGGTGGGTTGACGTGCATCTTCACGTCGATCGGGACGCCGGCGTACGGGGTGTCGGTCTGGACGGTCAGCGCCGCGGTGTAGTCGCCGGGCTGGGTGACCTCGGGGACCGTGGCGTCCAGGTCGACGGTGATCGTGGTGCTCTCCCCGGGCTGGAGTGTCACCTTGTCCTTGCTCGTGGACAGCCAGCTGACGTCCGAGGACTCGCCGCCCTGGTCGTAGCCGGGCAGCACCTCGACGGTGGACACCGGCGGCGTCGAGCTGCCGCCGGGGCTGCCGCCGACCTTGTAGAAACCGGAGGCGGCGCCCACACGGTAGACGCTGGTGTTGGCGTTGGGCAGGGCGGTCCAGCTGCCGGTGCCCGGGTCGAAGGCGTAGCCCTGGTTGGTGATGGCGGCGCTGTTGTTGACGACACCGCTGGAGACCAGCAGCATGCCGTTGCCCACGCTGTACGCCGAACCCCACAGGTCGGCGGGCATGTCGGCGATGGGCGACCAGCTGTCGGCGCCCGGGTCGTAGACGTAGGCGTGCTTGGTCGAACTGTTGCCGTTGCTGCCACCGGCGCAGTAGAGCTTGCCGTCGATGCCGCCGCAGGACTGCCAGGAGATCGGCTCCGGGTAGGAGGCGATCTGGGACCAGCTGTCCGACGACGGGTCGTAGACCGTGGCGTCCGTGGTGCCACAGCTGCTGGTGCAGCCGCCGACGACGTACAGCTTGCCGCCGAGCACCGCGCTGCCCGAACCGGCGTACGGCTTGGGCGAGGACGCCTTGGTGGACCAGCTGTTCGACGCCGGGTCGTAGACCTCCAGCTTGGCGTCGGGGTCGCCGCCGGCACCCCAGCCGCCGACCACGTACAGCTTGCCGCCGATGAAGCCGTGGGCCGGGTTGCCCTCGCGGGTGTCGGCCGCGGAGGCCAGCTTGGTCCAGGAGCCACTGTCGGGGTCGTAGGCGTACAGCGCGTTGGTGTCCGCGCTGCCTGTGTAGCCGAAGGCGGAGTAGACCTTGCCGTCGTAAACGGCGACCGCATTGTCCTGCACAGCGGTCGGCAGGTTGGCCACCGGCTGCCAGGCATCACCGGCCGCGTTGGCTGCCGGAGCCGCATCCGAGGTCTTGCCCTTGCTGAGGGCCAGCGGGGAGTAGTTGCCCTTCACCAGGTTGAGCGGAGCGCCGCCCTTGACCTGCTGGGTGAAGCCGCCCGGCTGCTCGCCCAGGGTGAGGCTGGCAGGCGCACCGCCGGTGTTCTTCACCGTCAGGTCCTGGGTGGCCTTCTTGCCCCAGTCGACCGTCTTGTCGATCGAGCCGGGGGTGAACGCCAGCTTGCCGGCCTTCAGGCTGAAGTTCGCCTTGTTGGTGCTGTCCGCCGCCACGTCCACCGACTTGTCCAGGTCGGCGTAGTGCGACTTGGAGGCGGTGAAGGTGTGGCTGCCGGTCTTGGAAATGAACATCCAGTAGAAGCCGCCGTCGAGCGCCGGGTCGTCCGGGGTGGCCGCGGTGATGGCCTTGTCCTGCGAGGCGTCGGTGTTGACGACAGTGGCGCCGACGACGCCGTCGTCGGTGTTGGCGTCCTTCACGGTACCGGCCACCAGGCCACCGTTGACAGGCTCGTAGGTCCGCTTGCCCACGAACACGTTGTCGAGTTCCCACCAGTAGCCGTAGCTGCCCGTGAAGTGGAACCGCAGCTGCACGCCGGGCTTCCCGGCGTAGGCGGTCAGTGGAAGCTCGACATGGGCAGGGCCGGTCAGGGTGGTGGTGCGCTTCCAGATGTTGGTCCAGGTCGCACCACCGTCAGTGCTGACGTCGATGTTGCCGGTTTGGTTGGTGTAGCTCTTGTAGTCGGTGTCGAACTCCAGTTGCGGGCTGTCGTTGCCGGTCAGGTCGAAGACCGGCGTGATCAGCGAGCTGTCCTGCTTTTTGCCGCTGCCGATCTTGTCACTGTCGACCATGGCGAAGGCGCCGGAACCACCGGTCTTGTTACCCCGGTTACCGAAGTCGTTGAAGGCCCAGCCACCGGTGGTGCCGTCGGCGTTGACCACGCTCCAGCCCTCGGGGGCGCCGGCGGTGGAGCCGAAGGGCTCGGTCGGACCGGACCGCTTGACCTGGTAACCGGGCGCCGTGGCCGCCTGGGCGTCCACCGGGACCGCGACGTTCACGGTCTGCGCCGCGTCATCCACGGTCACCTGCTTGGTGACCGCCTCGTAGCCCGGGTACACGGAGGTGAAGTGCAGGGTGTAGTCGACGCCCTGCGGCAGGTCGACGCTGTACGCGCCGGTGTACGGGTCGGTGAAGACCGGGGCGCCGGGCACGTCCTCGATGGTGATCTTCGTGTAGAGCGGCCAGCCGTGGCCGGAGCCGTCGGTCACCTTACCGGTCACGGTCTGCCGGGCCACCGCGTCCAGCGCGAAGTCGGTCGTGACGGTACCACCACCGTCGACGACGACGCCGTAGGCCTTCTTGGGCGCGTACCCGTAGGCGTACGCGGCCATTTTGTAGGTGCCGGGTGGCACCGTCAGGCTGTAGTGCCCCTGGGCGTCGGTGGTCGACCGGTAGATACCGGCTACGACGGAGGCGGCGGAAAGCGCCTTGCCGGAGCTGTCGGTGACGGCGCCGGAGATCTCGCCGTGCGAGCCGACGCCGGAGGCGGCGAGACCGCCCCCGGGATGCGTCGCGGTGGCGACGGTACCCGGAGCGGCTGCCTCGGCGCCGGTGGCAGCCTGGGCTGCGGGTAATCCCGCAGCCATGACTGCGACAGCCGCCGCGGTGAACGCGGCCAGTCGCGCGGAGATCCTCCGCGCGGCCGGTCTGGAATGCCTCGAAGTGCGCAATGTGTGACTCCCATGCTGCTGAGCTGGGGTCGACCCGTGCGCTGGTTCTCGGTCGACAGCAGATGGATTCATCCGCCGGGGCAACTAAACATCGTTGCCATGCTCTCGACAAGAAGGCCTGCTACCGTCACGCACCCTGGCGATGTCGGCGGCGGTGACCATCCCGAATCGCTCAGCTCGTCAAAGTGCCCTGGTGGAAGTACATGCGCCAGCCCACTTCCGTCAGACGCCACACGGAGCTCCGCCATACCCGGCGCCCGCCGTGGTCGGCGAAGTACGTCAGATGGACGATGCCAGGAGCGAGCACGACCCCGGTCATATCGCTGACCTCGACCGGAGCTTCGGGGGTCACCGAACCGTCACTCGTCACCGTGAGGATCGACGTCGCGTCCCAGCGCCGTCCCGACGCTCCGATCTCGAGGAACTCCGGGTCCAGGAGCTCCGAGACCAGGACCGCCGAAGCACGCACGTCAGGGTCGAGAAGCCGCATCTCCGCGTCAATGGCCGCTTGAACGGCCCGCTCACTCTTATCTGCCATGCACGGACCCTACGGATGTTCCTCGTCACGTCACAGCGAATAGTTCACGTAACGCAAGCAGCGACACGGGCGATGACGTCATCTCCCGTCACCATTTATGGCTGGGTTGATCGCCAACTGCCTCGGTGTCCTGACCGTTCTCACCGAAGCCGGTCGCCATCTCGTCCAATCCAGTCGGGGTAGCGGCCCGAGGGGCATCCGCGCCCGGCCGTCACGCGGGCCGCTACCCGGCCGACCATTCCCCGGTGCGGGCGAACCGCTCGATCGGACTCCCCCCTCTTGGCCGCATACACACGTCCGGCCCCCGATGCGCCATCGGGGGCCGGACGCCAAGGCAAGAACCGTCTTACGGCAGGTTCCTCGCCATGACGATGCGCTGCACTTGGTTCGTGCCTTCATAAATCTGCGTGATCTTCGCATCGCGCATCATCCGCTCCACGGGGTAGTCCCGCGTGTAGCCGTAGCCGCCGAGCAACTGGACCGCGTCCGTGGTGATCTCCATCGCGACGTCGGAGGCGAAGCACTTGGCGGCGGCACCGAAGAAGGTGAGGTCGCCATCGAGGCGCTCGGACTTGGCGGCGGCCGAGTAGGTGAGCTGGCGGGCGGCCTCCAGCTTCATGGCCATGTCGGCGAGCATGAACTGAACACCCTGGAAATCGCCGATCGGCTTACCGAACTGCTTGCGCTCCTGGACGTAGCCCTTGGCGTAGTCGAGGGCGCCCTGCGCGATGCCGAGGGCCTGTGCCGCGATCGTGATGCGGGTGTGGTCCAGAGTCTTCATCGCGGTGGCGAAGCCGGTGCCCTCCTCGCCGATGATGCGGTCGGCGGGGATACGGACGTTGTCGAAGTAGACCTCGCGGGTCGGGGAGCCCTTGATGCCGAGCTTCTTCTCCGGGGCGCCGAAGGAGACACCCTCGTCCGACTTCTCGACGACGAACGCGGAGATGCCCTTGGAGCGCTTGGTCGGGTCGGTGACGGCCATGACCGTGTAGTAATCGGAGACGCCCGCGTTGGTGATCCAGCGCTTCACACCGTTGAGCACCCAGAAGTCGCCGTCACGTACGGCCCTGGTCTTCATGCCCGCCGCGTCGGAACCCGCTTCGGGCTCGGAGAGGCAGTACGAGAACATGCCGTCGCCCTTGGCGAGCGGGCCCAGGTACTTCTTCTTCAGGTCCTCGGAGCCGGAGAGGATCACGGGGAGCGAGCCGAGCTTGTTCACGGCCGGGATGAGGGAGGAGGAGCAGCAGACACGGGCCACCTCCTCGATCACGATGACCGTGGCGAGAGCGTCGGCGCCCGCGCCGCCGTACTCCTCGGGTACGTGCACGGCGTGCAGGTCCGCGGCAGTCAGGGCGTCCAGCGCCTCCTGCGGGAAGCGCGCCTCCTCATCCACCGCTGCCGCGTGTGGGGCGATCTTCGCCTCGGCGAGCGCACGCACCGTCTCGCGGAGCATCTCGTGCTCCTCGGCCGGACGGTACAGGTTGAAATCGGTCGAACCCGCCAAGACGCTCACTCCCCAATAGACGCTAACTACCGTTAAGTAACCCAATATTAGAGCGCCGGTCCCGCGCTGGCCTATGCAAAGCGTGCGTGAGCTTCACGACAGGGGTGGTACAAGCTGCGCAGGCAGCCGGAAACCGGGCCTTCGGGGAGCACGACTATGCTCATTCACCGCACGTCTGTCCGCATCTCCCAGGAGCACTACATGGCCCTCAGGATCACTGTGATCGGCACCGGCTATCTCGGCGCCACCCACGCCGCGGCCATGGCGGAACTGGGCTTCGAGGTGCTCGGCCTCGATGTCGTGCCCGAGAAGATCGAGATGCTGGGCGCCGGCAAGGTCCCGATGTACGAGCCGGGCCTCGAAGAGCTGCTCCGCAAGCATGTGGAGGGCATCGAGGGAGCCACCGGACGGCTGCGGTTCACCACCTCGTGGGAAGAGGTGGCGGCCTTCGGCGATGTGCACTTCGTCTGTGTGAACACTCCGCAGAAGCACGGCGAGTACGCCTGCGACATGAGCTATGTCGAGAGCGCCTTCGAGTCACTGGCACCGCATCTGACCCGGCCTGCCCTGGTCGTCGGGAAGTCGACCGTGCCGGTGGGTTCGGCGGCCCGGCTCGCGGCGCGGCTGGCGGAGCTGGCGCCGGTGGGTGCGGAAGCGGAGCTGGCCTGGAACCCGGAGTTCCTGCGCGAGGGCTTCGCCGTGAAGGACACCCTGCACCCGGACCGGATCGTCGTCGGCGTGGCGAGCGAGCGAGCCGAGAAGCTGTTGCGCGAGGTGTACGCGGTGCCGGTCGCCGAAGGGTCGCCGTTCGTGGTGACGGACTTCCCGACCGCCGAACTGGTGAAGACCGCGGCGAATTCCTTCCTGGCCACGAAGATCTCGTTCATCAACGCCATGGCGGAGATCTGCGAGGCCGCCGACGGCGATGTGAAGAAGCTGGCCGAGGCGATCGGGCACGACGAGCGAATCGGCAGCAAATTCCTGCGGGCCGGGATCGGCTTCGGAGGCGGCTGTCTGCCGAAGGACATCCGGGCCTTCATGGCGCGCGCCGGTGAGCTGGGCGTGGACCAGGCGCTGACCTTCCTCCGCGAGGTCGACTCGATCAATATGCGGCGCCGCGGCCACATGGTGGAGCTAGCCCGGGAGGCCGTGGGCGGCGATTCGTTCCTCGGCAAGCGGGTGGCGGTCCTGGGTGCGACGTTCAAGCCGGACTCGGACGACGTACGGGACTCGCCGGCGCTGAACGTGGCCGGGCAGATACATCTGCAGGGCGGTCAGGTCACGGTCTTCGACCCGAAGGGCATGAACAACGCCCGGCGGCTCTTCCCGACCCTCGGTTACGCGGACTCGGCGCTGGACGCGGTGCGTGGCGCGGATGTGGTGCTGCATCTGACGGAGTGGCGCGAGTTCCGCGAGCTGGACCCGGCGGCGCTCGGCGAGGTCGCGTACCGCCGGATCATCCTGGACGGCCGCAATACGCTCGATGGCGAGCTGTGGCGCGAGGCCGGCTGGACGTACCGGGCGATGGGGCGCCCGAAGGCCTGACGCATCCGGTCTTCGGGCCGGTGTCAGCCGCGCCCGCGCGGTGGGTGCGCGCGGGCGCGGCACTTACGACCTGGGGAACAATAGGGAGTGGATCAGCGAGCGGCGTCATGCGGCTTCGAATCCAAGGCGGAGGAGGGAGGCGACGCGGAGCGTCGGTGACCGACGACAACGCGGGAGGCGGAGTCGCAGGGCGTCGGGAGCCCGCTCCCTATTGCTCCCCAGGTCGTTAGCCTGCCGGGGTGTCCAGCTGCTCGATCGTGGCGTGGGACGGGGCCCGGTGCGTGCTCAGCTCGCGTGCGACGTCCTCGGCGTCGCGCAGCACCCGTACCGCGTTCTGCCAGGTGAGCTTGACGAGATCGGCGGTGGACCAGCCCCTCCCGAGCAGCTCCGCGATCAGGTTCGGGTAACCCGCGACGTCCTGGAGGCCCTCCGGGAGGAAGGCCGTGCCGTCGTAGTCGCCGCCGATGCCGATGTGGTCGATCCCGGCGACCTCGCGCATGTGGTCGAGGTGGTCGGCGATCGTCGCCACGGTGGCCATCGGGCGCGGGTTGGCCGCTTCGAAGGCGGCGTGGATCTTCATGGCCTGCGCGGTGGTGTCGAGGTGATGCAGGCCGTGGGCGCGCATGTTCTCGTCCGCGGCATGGGTCCAGGCGACGGCCGCCGGGAGGACGAACTTCGGTACGAAGGTCGCCATGGCGATGCCGCCGTTGGCCAGGAGCCGGCCGAGGACGTCGTCGGGGATGTTGCGCGGGTGGTCGCAGATCGCGCGCGACGAGGAGTGCGAGAAGATCACCGGCGCGGTGGAGGTGTCGAGCGCGTCGCGCATCGTGGTGGCCGCCACATGGGAGAGGTCGACCAGCATGCCGGTGCGGTTCATCTCCCGTACGATCTCGTGGCCGAAGGGCGAGAGACCGCCGACGCCCGGCTCGTCGGTCGCCGAGTCCGCCCACGCGATGTTGTCGTTGTGGGTGAGCGTCATGTAGCGGACGCCCAGGGTGTGCAGGGCGCGCAGGGTGCCCAGCGAGTTGTTGATGGAGTGGCCGCCCTCGGCGCCCATCAGGGAGGCGATACGGCCCTCGTCGCGGGCCGCCTCCATGTCGTCGGCGGTCAGGGCGCGCCGCAGGTCGGCGGGGTGGCGTCCGATCAGCTCGGCGACCACGTCGATCTGTTCGAGGGTGGCGCTGACGGCCTCGTCGCCCGCCATGTCGGACCGTACGTAGACGGACCAGAACTGGGCGCCGACGCCGCCGGCGCGCAGCCGCGGGATGTCGGTGTGCAGATGGGCGGACTGGTCGGTGGCGATGTCACGGGCGTCCAGGTCGTAGCCGACCTGTTCGCGCAGCGCCCATGGCAGATCGTTGTGGCCGTCGACGACGGGGTACTCGGCGAGGAGCTCCGCGGCCCGCTTCAGCTGGTCCATCGGGGGCCTACTTCCCGAAGCCGAAGGAGTCGGCGCCCTCGACCTTGCTGCGCAGCCGCTTGCCCTTCTCCGTCGCCTGGTCGTTCAGCTCCTGCTGGAACTCGGCCATGCGGGCCCGCAGGTCGCTGTCGTGGGCGGCGAGGATGCGTGCGGCGAGCAGGCCCGCGTTGCGTGCGCCGCCGACCGAGACGGTCGCGACGGGGACACCGGCGGGCATCTGCACGATGGAGAGCAGGCTGTCCATGCCGTCCAGGTACTTCAGCGGGACCGGGACGCCGATGACGGGCAGCGGGGTGACGGAGGCGAGCATGCCGGGCAGATGGGCGGCGCCGCCCGCGCCCGCGATGATCGCCTTGAGGCCGCGGTCCGCCGCGTGCTCGCCGTACGCGATCATTTCGCGCGGCATGCGGTGGGCGGAGACGACGTCGACCTCGTAGGGGATCTCGAACTCGTCGAGGGCCTTGGCCGCTGCTTCCATGACGGGCCAGTCGGAGTCCGAGCCCATGACGATGCCGACGACCGGCGCGGCGGTGGCGGGGGAAGTCATTCGGTGATCGTTCCTCGCAGGTAGTCGGCCGCGTGCCGGGCGCGCTCACGCACGTCCGTCAGGTCGTCGCCGTAGGTGTTGACGTGTCCGACCTTGCGGCCGGGCTTCACATCCTTGCCGTACATGTGGATCTTGAGCTGCGGGTCGCGGGCCATGCAGTGCAGATACGCCTGGTACATGTCCGGGTAGTCGCCGCCGAGCACATTGGACATGACCGTCCAGGTCGCGCGCGGGCGGGGGTCGCCGAGCGGCAGGTCGAGGACGGCCCGGACGTGGTTGGCGAACTGCGAGGTGATCGCGCCGTCCTGGGTCCAGTGCCCGGAGTTGTGCGGGCGCATCGCGAGCTCGTTGACCAGGATGCCGGGCGTTCCGTCGGGTCCACGGGTCTCGAAGAGTTCGACGGCGAGGTGGCCGACGACGCCGAGCTCGGAGGCGATACGGAGAGCGAGCTGCTGGGCCTCGCCCGCGAGCCGCTCGTCCAGCTCCGGGGCGGGGGCGATGACTGTGTCGCAGACCCCGTCGACCTGGATCGACTCGACGACCGGGTACGCGACGGCCTGGCCGTGCGGCGAGCGGACGATATTGGCCGCCAGCTCCCGTACGAAGTCGACCTTCTCCTCGGCGAGGACCGCGACACCGGCCCGGAAGGGGTCGGCCGCGTCCGCCTCGGAGCGGACCACCCAGACGCCCTTGCCGTCGTAGCCGCCGCGGACCGTCTTGAGGATGACGGGGAAGCCCCCGACCTCTTCCGCGAAGGCCGCGACGTCGGCCGGGTCCTTCACGATGCGGTGGCGGGGGCAGGGCGCACCGACCTCGTCGAGTTTCGCGCGCATCACCCCCTTGTCCTGGGCATGCACCAGCGCATCGGGTCCCGGGCGTACGGGAATGCCGTCCGCCTCCAGGGCCCGCATGTGTTCGGTCGGTACGTGCTCGTGATCGAAGGTGATCACGTCACAGCCGCGCGCGAAGGCACGCAGCGTGTCCAGGTCGCGATAGTCGCCGACGACGACTTCGTTCACCACCTGGGCCGCCGAGTCCTGGGGGGTGTCACTGAGGAGCTTGAACTTGATGCCGAGGGGGATGCCCGCCTCGTGGGTCATACGGGCGAGCTGACCGCCGCCGACCATGCCGACTACCGGGAACGTCACTCCTCCAGGGTATCCGCCGCCCGCGGGGTCGCCCGACGACGGCCTCCGTCTGCCGCGGCGGGCAGGTACGTCACAGCATGGCCACATCTGACAGGAGATTCACAGAAAACCCATCGGCGGGCTGGTTAGCATGGCTGGGCTGACGTAACCGACAGACGGGCTGAGCGATCACCATGAGCGAACGGGGCGTACTGCGGGCCAGGCTGGATCTGCTGGCCCGGGAAGTCGCCAAGTTCGGCGCGGTCGGCGCATTCGGCCTGGTGGTCAATATGGGCGTGTCCAACCTGCTCTGGCGCACCACGGACATCCCGGTGGTGCGGGCAGGTCTGATGGCGACGTTCGTCGCCATCCTCTTCAATTACGTCGGCTTCCGCTACTGGACGTACCGGGACCGCGACAAGAGCGGGCGGACCCGGGAGCTGACGCTGTTCCTGCTGTTCAGCGGGGTGGGGGCGGTCATCGAGACCGGTGTGCTGTTCACGGCGACGTACGGGTTCGGGTGGGACAGCCCGGCCCAGAGCAATGTCTTCAAGATCCTCGGGATCGGCATCGCGACACTGTTCCGCTTCTGGTCCTACCGGACCTGGGTGTTCAGGGCGCTGCCCGCGAAGGAGGCCGTGCTGAGCCCGGAGGGTTTCCTGAAGCAGGGGCGTACGGAGCAGGTGCCGCGGGTCAAGGAGCGCCCGGTGCGGCGCTAGTGCCGCGACAGGGCAAACGTTGCCTGCCGCGGCACTAGCTTTCACCGCACCGGGCGTTCCGGATCCTGTCTGTTCAGGGCCACCCGGCTGAGGAACAGGGCGAAGACCGCCGGCTGCTGCTGGAGCAGTTCGAGGCGGCCGCCGTCCGCCTCCGCGAGGTCCCTGGCCACCGCGAGGCCGATGCCGGTGGAGTTGCGGCCACTGATCGTCCGCTCGAAGATCCTGGCACCGAGGTCCGGAGGCACGCCCGGGCCCTCGTCCGTGACCTCGATCACCGCCTGATTGCCGGTGACCCGGGTGCGCAGCGCGACCGTACCGCCGCCGTGCATCAGTGAGTTCTCGATCAGTGCGGCCAGCACCTGGGCGACCGCGCCCGGCGTGCCGACGGCCCGCAGCCCCTGCTTTCCGGAGCGGACGATGGCGCGGCCCTCGCCCCGGTAGGCCGGGCGCCACTCCTCGATCTGCTGCTTGACGATTTCGTCGAGGTCGAAGACGACGGCGGAGCCGGTACGCGGATCGCGGGCGTTGGTCAGCAGTCGCTCCACCACATCGGTGAGCCGCTCGACCTGGGTGAGGGCGATGTTCGCCTCCTCCTTCACCGTGTCCAGATCATTGGTGACCGAGATCTCCTCGATCCGCATGGAGAGCGCGGTCAGCGGTGTGCGGAGCTGGTGCGAGGCGTCGGCGGCCAGCCGGCGTTCCGCGGTCAGCATCCGGGCGATCCGTTCGGCGGAGGAGTCCAGGACGTCGGCGACCCGGTCCAGCTCCGGTACTCCGTACCGCTTGTGCCGCGGGCGCGGATCGCCGGAGCCCAGGCGTTCGGCGGTCTCGGCGAGGTCCGTCAGCGGCGAGGTCAGTTTGTTGGCCTGGCGTACGGCGAGGAGCACGGCCGAGATGATGGCCAGCAGCGCCACCGCACCGATGATCAGCAGGGTGCGGCCGACCTCGCGGGTGACGGCTGATCTGGACTCCTCCACGGTGACGCGCTCGCCCTCCTCTCCCTCGACCGTGCTGCTGATCACCCTGCCGGTGGGACGCGTACCGACTTCGAGGGGGGCGCGTCCGGGGATCTCGACCCGTGCGTAGCGCTTGCTGGAGATCTGCTCGGCGAGCAGCGAGGGGTTGATCCGTTCGGCCGCCAGGACCCGGCTCTCGACGACGTTGATCAGCCGCAGCGCCTCGGAGTCGACGCTCTCCTGGGCGCTGTTGCTGATGGTGCGGCTCTCGACGATGACGAGGGAGACGCCGAAGACGGAAATCACCACGAGCACCACGGCGAGCGTGGAGTTGATCAGTCTGCGGCGCATGACTGCTTCTGCACGTCAGCTCTTCTCGAAGCGGAAGCCGACGCCCCGCACGGTCGCGATGTAGCGGGGGTTGGCCGCGTCGTCGCCGAGTTTTTTGCGGAGCCAGGAGATGTGCATGTCGAGGGTCTTGGTCGACGACCACCAGGTGGTGTCCCAGACCTCGCGCATCAGCTGGTCACGGGTGACGACCCGGCCGGCGTCGCGGACCAGGACCCGCAGCAGGTCGAACTCCTTGGCAGTGAGCTGGAGTTCCTCGTCACCCATCCAGGCCCGGTGTGACTCGACGTCGATCCTGACGCCGTGGGTGGCAGGCTGCGGAGCGGGTTCGGTGGCGCCGCGGCGCAGCAGCGCCCGGACGCGGGCGAGTAGTTCGGCCAGGCGGAAGGGCTTGGTGACGTAGTCGTCGGCGCCCGCGTCCAGGCCGACGACGGTGTCCACCTCGTCGGCGCGGGCGGTCAGCACCAGGATCGGCGCGGTGTGGCCTTCGGCACGGAGCCTGCGGGCAACTTCGAGGCCGTCCATCCCGGGCAGGCCCAGGTCGAGTACGACCAGGTCGATTCCGTCCTGGAGGCCGGCGTCGAGTGCGGTCGGACCGTCTTCGCGGACCTCGACCTCGTAACCCTCCCGACGCAGGGCGCGGGCCAGCGGCTCCGAGATGGATGCGTCGTCCTCGGCGAGCAGTACACGGGTCATGGAGTGATGGTAGTCCGCGCCGGGCGGGTGCTGTGAGGTGATCTGAAGGGCCTGCGGGTCCGTGAGGAAAGCGGAGAAGGGCCTTCGAATACGGGAGTGCGGCTCCACCATGACCTGTGATCCATATCTCAAGTCCTTTCAAATCCGGCAGTGTCGTGACGTATGGTTGCTCGACGCCTGTTGCACTACTCAAGGACCCTTGGGCAGCTTTTAGCGCCAAGGGTCTTTTTGTTCTGCCGGCTGGTACCCGCCAGTCGTGAACCCAGTGAATGACCTGCGGCCGGGCCTGGAGCGCAAGAATGCGCGCCGGGCGTGGATCCCGATGCGGTCGGTCCCCGTCTCCTTCAGTCGGCTCCTCGGCGAGCCCGGCAGTCGGGACGAATCCCCTGTCAGGCGTGGGGGTGGGACCCGGCCGTTTCGGTGCCGGCCTCCCCCCACCGGGCGCGTAACGCTTACGAGGCGTCGCGTCCCGAGCAAGCAAGGATCGACCATGGCGTCCAGCCTGACGAAGGACTCGGCCAGTACTTCTGGATCGGAGAAGACCTTCTTCGGCCACCCCCGCGGCCTGGCCACTCTCTTCATGATCGAGATGTGGGAGCGCTTCAGCTACTACGGCATGAGAGCCCTGCTCCCTCTCTACTTGATCGCCCCCGACGGGCTTCACATGAACCCGGCCACGGCCACGGCGATCTACTCGGTCTACGTGTCGCTGGTCTACCTGCTCGCCATGCCCGGCGGCTGGTTCGGCGACCGTGTCTGGGGTCCCCGCAAGACCGTCGCCGTCGCCGGTACCGTCGTCATGATCGGCCACCTGGCGCTGGCGCTGCCCACGCAGGCCACCTTCTTCGCAGGTCTCGGACTGGTCGCCATCGGCTCCGGTCTGCTGAAGTCCAACATCTCGACGATGGTCGGCCACCTCTACGACGGCCCGGACGACCCGCGCCGAGACGGTGGCTTCACGATCTTCTACATGGGCATCAACACGGGTGCCTTCGCGGCGCCGCTGATCATCGGCACCATCGGTGAGAACGTCAGCTGGCACCTGGGCTTCGCGCTCGCCGCGCTCGGCATGGGGCTGGGACTTCTCCAGTTCCTGGCGGGCACCCGCCACCTGGGCGAGCGCAGCCACGTCGTCCCGAAGCCGCTGTCCGCCGCCGAGCGGGCGAGCACGCTGCGCAAGAGCATGATCTGGCTGGCCGTCGCGGCCGTCTTCTACATCGTCACGGTCGTCACCGGCGTCTACACGCTCAACTGGCTCCTGGTCCCCATCACCATCGCGGGCCTGGTCATTCCGATCGTCGTCCTGGTGCGCATCAAGCGCGACAAGGAACTCAGCGCCACCGAGCAGTCGAAGATGTCCGGCTACATCTGGTTCTTCGCCGCCGCCGCCATCTTCTGGATGATCTTCGACCAGGGCGGTTCGACGGTCGCGCTCTTCGCCGCCTCGTCGGCCGACAACAGTGTCTTCGGCTGGGAATTCCCGGTCTCCTGGTACCAGTCGGTCAACCCGGTCCTGATCATGTCGCTGGCCCCGGTCTTCGCCACCTTCTGGCTGGCGCTGAACCGCCGTGGCAAGGAGCCCAGCAGCATCGTGAAGTTCAGCTCCGGCCTGGTGCTGGCCGGTGCGTCGTTCTTCCTCTTCCTGATACCGCTGACGATCGCGGCCGACGGAAACAAGGCCGGCGCGATGTGGGTGGTCGCGATCTACTTCGTCCAGACGCTCGCCGAGCTGACGCTGTCTCCGGTTGGTCTCTCCGTCACCACGAAGATGGCTCCGGCCAAGTACGCCAGCCAGATGATGGGTGTCTGGTTCCTGGCCGTCACTGCCGGTGACTGCATCACGGGTCTGCTCTCCATCGCGGGTGTGGAGCTCAACGGCACCGGCGTGGTCACGCTGGAGGCCTTCCTCGCCGTTGCCGCGGGTGTCGCGATCTTCACGTACCGCGGCAAGGTCAAGCAGCTCATGGGCGACGTGCGCTGACGCACCGAACCCCGGTGGTACGAAGGGCCGCTGCACCGACTCCTGGAACCCGAGGTCGGTGCAGCGGCCCTTCGCGTGTATCCGTACGAAGCTCAGCTCACCTGGTGCCGCGCAGCCTGCGCCACGGGGTGAAGGTGAACACGGCGCCGCCCAGCAGGATCGCCGTCCCCGCGACCAGGCCGAGTGCGCGCAGGGTGCCGTTGTCCTCGGCCCCGGTGGCGGCCAGTCCGCCGCCGGAGTCCGTGCCGCCTGCCGTGGAGGCTGCGGAGCCCGTGGTGGTGCCGCCGGAGGCACCGCCCTGCTGGGCTGTGGTGTCGAGTTCCAGCGACGGGGCCACCTGACCCTTGACGTTGCAGGGGATGTTGATCTTGGAGGAGCCCAGGGTGACATCGATCGTCAGGGTGCCGGGGCTGAGCGTGGACTTCCCGGACGCACCTGGCTTGTAGGTGCCGGTCATGTCGGACAGATCGACCGGCTTGCCCTGCTCCAGCGGCTCGGCGTTGGCGGGTCCGGTGACCTTCACCGAGCCCTTGTCGGCGCCGCCGATGACGATGTCCATGGAGGGCTTGAGCGCACCGGCGGGCAGCGCGGCCGGGCTGTCCATCACGCCCTTGGCCGTCTTGACCGTGAGCGCGTAACTTCCTCCGCTCTTTTTGGCGTTGATGGTCACTTTGGAGGCGATGGCGGCCGGTCCCGGGGACGTACAGGCGAAGTTGACCGAGACCTCCTTGCCGGGGAAGTCGGTCTGGCCGCTGCCGCCGCCGGAACCCGAGGTGGTGCCGCCCGCAGTGGTACCACCCGTGGCCGTCGTGCCGCCGGCGGTCGTGCCCGCGGTCGTGCCGCCCGTGGCCGTCGTGCCGCCGGCGGTCGTGGAACCGGTGGTGGAGCCGGAGGTCGTACCGCCCGCCGTCGTGGCTCCGCTGCCGTCCGTGACCTCGATGGTCGCGCCCGGCTGCACCGTCTCCTTCGGGGTGCACTTGGTGTCCGTGGAGATCGGCTTGGAGACGTTGATGTTGTAGGCGTCCGGCGTCAGCGTGATCTCACCGGCCTTCTCCAGCTTCAGCGTGCCCTTCATGTCGGACAGCACCATCGGGCTGTTCTTGGGGATCGGCGGGTTCTGCCGCGGCCCTTCCATCTGCAGGGTGCCCGTGGCCGCGCCGCCCACCTTGATGGTGCCGGTCGGCTTGACCGTGTCCTTGTCCAGGTCGAGGACATCGGGGTTGTTGGAGGCGGCCCGGACCGTCTTCCACACCACCTCGACGGTGTCCCCGACCTTTGCCCCGGCCGGCGCGGTCAGCTGCACCTCGGTGGTGCCCTGCACGGGCGGCAGTCCGGAGATGGACGGGGGAATGCACTCCGTCTTGTACGAGACGTCGGCGGCCTGGGCCGGGCTCGCGGCCAGCAGCATGCCCGCGCCGCCGAGCATCATCGCGACTCCCGCCGCGACGGTCCTGCGTTGCGTACTCACGAATGTCCCTTCGTCGTCGGTCTGTTCTCTGACGGTGCGGAATCCGGTGTGAACCACGGCAGCACGGCCGTGGTGGTGGGCGCGGCCGCGGGGCTCTCGGCTTGCCCCGGTGCGCGGCGCAGCTTCGGGACCCTGGCGGTCACATCGGCCAGTTGTGGGTGACGGTGGCACCCGACACGGACCGGGGCGCGGGAGGTACGGGGACGTACCTTGTCGACGATCGCCATGCCGATCCGGAACACCGCGGCCGGTACGACGACGCACAGCAGGATCCAGAAGACGGTGACGCCCCAGGGGCGGCCGACCCCCCACGGCTGCTCGGCCAGCACCTTGCTGCCGTACTTCAGCGAGACCTGGTAGTCGCCGTGGGCGCCCGCCGCCAGTTCGACCGGCAGCTTGATCTGCGCCTTGCGGCCGGACTCGATGGTGCCGCGCCACTGCCGCTCCTCCCACTGCGGGGCGAGAACGCCGTGCGCGGTGCCGATCCGGAAGACCGGGTCCTTGACGGGAGCGGACCCGAGGTTGCCCACGGTGAAGACCAGCTGCCGGGCGGGTGGGGCGCCGAACCAGGTGAGGATCCCGCTGTCGCCCTCCAGCCGGGTGGTGGCCAGTACCGCGAGCCTGCCGCCCTCGCTCTCCTTCGGCAGCGCGGCGACCGGGTGACCGGCGACGACGAACACGGCGTCGGCGGTGGCCTGTTCCCCGGTGACGGTGGCGACATGCACCACGCAGGGGCAGGGTGCGGGCGGCTCGGCGACCGGCATTTTCTTGCTGAAATCGCCCTTGGTGCCGGTGGTGACGGCCCGACCCTCGGCGTTGGCACAGGAGTTGGTGCCGCCGACCACGCCGCGGTCCGGCGTGGACTGTCCGCAGATCAGCATCATCAGCAGCGTGTTCGGACGCCAGCCGCTGCCCTTGACGGTGATGCCACCGCCCTTGCCCGCCTGCTGCTTGGAGAGGGTGACCACGGGCTTCGCGTCCGCGGCCCTCGTACCCGCCGCGACGGCGCCGGTCGCGGAGAGTATCAGCAGGGTGGGCAGCAGTGCGCCGAGCAGCGCAGCCGCCCACCGGCGGCTGCCTCCGCGGAATGTCGCCGGTCCGGTCTGTCCAGTCACGATTCCGCTCCCGCCTTCACCAAGTGCCTTCTCTCGACCTGCTGTTGATCTCCCGAAGACTGTCCGGGCCTGTCGTCGTCCGGTGGCCGTCTGCGTAAGCGCCGGAGCCGGTACGCGTACGTGCCCGCGGCGACGGCGGCCAGGAGCAGCAGCACGCCACCGGCCACCGGCGCCCACGGGACGAAGACCGCACGGGCCGTCGCCTCGCCGTGCGCGCCGCCCGCCGCCGTGACGCGCAGCCGTACGGTCACCGAGTCGAAAGCCGGGGCGTCCCGCCACGGTTCGCTGAGCCTGACGTGCTGTCCGGGCAGTAGTTCCACCGGCAGCGTGCGCGCCTCGCGCCGCAGCAGCGTCCCGGACACTCCATCGGCACCGACCGCGATCCGCGGGGCCAGCGCCGTGTTGCCGCGGTTGACCAGCGTGTAGTGGATGGTCCGCCCGGACACGGTGACGTCCTCGACGGTGAGTGCGGCCAGCGTCGGCCCGCCGACCCGCAGTTGGACCCGCACACCCACCGAGCGGCCCCCGCTCTCCACGACGATCGCGCCGGGGTGGTCGCCGGGCGTCGCGCCGGCCGGCACCGTGACGGAGAACGGCACATCGGCGCGGGTGCGGGCCGGCACGGTCACCTCGGTGGCAGCGGTCCGCAGCCAGGCGCCGGTCCCGGTGGAGCCCTTGCCGCCGCGTACCGCGAAGCCGCCGTCCTCGGCGTTGTACGCGTCGGCGCCGCGCAGCCGCACGGTGACCGGGGCCGTACCGGAGTTGGTGACGGAAAGCCTGTCCTGAAGGACGGTGCCGGGCGGGCCCTCCAGGTAGAAGTACGGTCTGCCGCCGTCCGCGCCGAAGCCGCTCACCGCGGGCTGCGCCGTCCACGGCGCGGGGCTCGCGGGCGCCGGCGTCCGGGCCACGGCGCCGGCCACCGGAGTCAGGGCGAAGGTGAACAGCAGCACGGCGAGGGCGAGTCGGGCGGCGTGACCGGTCGGCGACGGCATGGGCGGCTCCCTGGTGCGTGACGGCGGCGGCGGGTTCGTGGGGCCCTATCGACCCACGGCCCCCTGTCCGCGCCGGGTCAGCCAGAGCACTCCGGCCGCACCGGTCAGCAGCACCGTGCCGCCGAGCGTGCCGAGCGCCACGGCCGAGTCGAGCGGACCGGTCTTCGGCAACTGCCCGCCGTCGTCCGGGGTGCTCTGCGCGTTGCCCGCGGCCGTCACATCGAGCTGGAGCGACGGCCCCGGGTGGTTGGAGGGAGTGCAGGTCGTGGTCGTACCCAGCGCCTTGATGGTCAGCACACCGGCGGTGAAGTCGACCTTGCCCTTCTTCTTCGGGGTGTACGTACCCGACAACTCATTGATCTTGATGGGGGTGTTGGCGGGAATGGCCACGGAGTTCGGCGCGCCGGAGACCTTGACCTGGCCCGAGTCCGCGCCCCCCACCTCGATGACCGCGCTGGGGCTCATCGCGCCCTTGCCCAGTTCGACGGGGCTGGACGAGACGCCCTTCTGGAAGGACATCGTGAGCTTGTAGCCGCCGCCGCTCTTGACACTCTTGATGTCGATGGGGGACACGGCGCTCTTGTCCCCGATCGGGGTCTTGCACTGGTAGTCGACGTCCACGACCGTGGCGTGGGCGGCGGGCGCGGCCATCAGCACCACCGTGCCCGCCAGCGCGGACGCCAGCGCGAGAGCTGTTCGCTTCTGGTAGGACACCTGAGTTCCCCTCATGCCGGAAGTCGCCGCGCGCCGTCTCTCACCGACGCAAGTTACTGACGACACATCAGATTGGGCGCTCAAGGTACGCCTGGGGCCTTGTGGAGGGAAGACAAAAAGCGCGCCGATCCGGCGCGCTCTTCAAAGGTACAAATGCGGAGCCATGCGCCCCGTGTCCCGAACCCTAAGGGCTGTCCCGAAATCCGTGGCGGGCGCGCGACGGCTTACGGGACAACCCTTAGGCGGGGGCGGCCAGTTCCGCCCAGACGGTTTTACCTGCTCGGCCCGCCACCCTCAAGACGCCCCAATCCAGGCAGAGCCGCTGCACGATGAACATGCCATGCCCGCCGGGTCGGCCGGCCCGGTGCGGGGTGCGCGGCGCGGGCTGTCCCACACCGCCGTCGACGACCTCCACCCGCAGCACCTTCGCCGTGCACGCGATACGCAGTTCGTCGGGACCGCCCGCATGCAGACAGGCGTTGGTGACCAGCTCGGAGACGACCAGCAGGACGTCCTCGGCAGCGGCCCGTCCGTCGGCGCTCGTCGCGGGGAGCCAGCCCCAGTCGTGAAGCGCCTGGCGGGCGAAGTCCCGGGCCGTCGGCACGATGCCGCCGACTCCCCGCAGCGACAACCTGCGCCACTGCCACTCGGCCGGCTCGGAGGAGGCCGCACCGGCGCCCGGGTCGGCGTGTGCGCCCACACCGGCGTCCTCCGGCTCGCGGCCGAGGTCGCCCGGCGGATGCTGCCGGGTGGTGCTCATCAGCGCTTCACCTCACCGATTCACCGTGTCGCCATTGAACAGTTACAAGTACAGATACAGAGCGCGTGGGCCGCCCACGACTCCACCGGGTCTCTCCTGCCCGGCGGAGTCGTGACAACACCCGCTTCATCTACGCGGATCGCGTGACGAGGGCAACACGTGGGCCCCCGGGGCGCGAAACGCGCCAAGATCAGGTGTCCAGGGCCGCTTCGAGGGACTCATGGACGGTGAAGACCGCCTCGGCCCCGGTGATCTCGAAGACCCGCGCCACCACCGGCAGCATTCCGGCCAAATGGACCCCTCCCCCAGCCGCCTCCGCCTTGAGACGGGCACCGAGCAACACATTGAGCCCGGTGGAATCACAGAATTCGAGTCGCGAGCAGTCGACCACCAGGCGTACCCGCCCTTGCTCGACCGCGCTCTCCAGGGGTTCCCGCAGCAGATCCGCCGTGTGGTGATCCAGCTCACCCACCGGCGTCACGACCTCGCTGCACCCCTCGGCGCGGGCCTCGACCTGAAGCCGACCCCGATTCGCACTGCCGACCGTCCCGCGGTCCATGCCCGTCCCTCTTCGCCGTCGTCACTGTCTGCGTCTCAGCGTGCGCAGATTCGCTGTAGCCGTCGCTGACGTTCTTGGAACAGTACGCGTTCCGTACGCCACGTGGTACCCGAAGACCTCCACAAACCGGACATATGACCACAATTAGAGCTTGTAACTACCCATCCAAACCGGGTAAGGGTAGGGGGACACCCAAAACACGGTCGGCTTTGGAGGCGCCGCTTCACCGCAGGAAACACGTATGGGCATCGGCAGCCATATGCCGAGAACGATGGAGGCGATCATGTCACCCCGGCTCGACGGACCGCGTACCCACGACGCGACGTCAGCATGTCCTCAGGGACTGACCCACTCAGACTCCCCCACCGCGAACGCCGGATATGGCACGCGCAACATCAGTACCAGCAGCACCGCCGTAGACAGCGTCGACTTCCACGGCGTCACCGAGGGTCTCGACGGACTTCCCGAGATCCCGCCCTACGACGAAGTGGGGCCGCTGGACGCCAGGGCCCTGTCGAAGACGCTCTTCGAGCGGCTCGAATCCCTCGAAGAGGGCACCCACGAGTACTCGTACGTCCGTAATACGCTCGTCGAACTGAACCTGGCCCTGGTCAAGTTCGCCGCCTCACGGTTCCGCTCCCGCAGCGAACCGATGGAGGACATCATCCAGGTCGGCACCATCGGCCTGATCAAGGCGATCGACCGCTTCGAGCTCAGCCGTGGCGTGGAGTTCCCGACGTTCGCGATGCCGACCATCGTCGGTGAGATCAAGCGCTTCTTTCGCGACACCAGTTGGTCGGTGCGCGTACCGCGCCGACTGCAGGAGCTGCGGCTCGACCTGGCCAAAGTGGGCGACGAGCTCGCCCAGAAGCTGGATCGTTCGCCCACCGTGGGCGAGCTCGCCGACCGTCTCGGCATCACCAACGACGAGGTCGTCGAGGGCATGGCCGCGAGCAACGCGTACACCGCGAGCTCGCTGGACGCCAAGCCCGAGGAGGGCGAGCACGAAAGCGCGCTGGCGGACCGTATCGGCTACGAGGACCACGGACTCGAAGGCATCGAGTACGTCGAGTCCCTGAAGCCGCTGATCGCCTCACTGCCTGGCCGCGACCGCACCATCCTCTCGCTCCGGTTCGTCGCCAATATGACGCAGTCGGAGATCGGTGAGGAGCTGGGCATCTCCCAGATGCATGTGTCTCGGCTGCTCTCCCGCACGCTGGTCAAGCTCCGGAAGGGCCTGACGCTGGAGGAGTGAACGGGCACAGCGCGTGCCCGCGGCAACGACCTCCCCATCGCGAGGAAGGTCATGACACCCGCATGGCGCACCGAGAGCCCCCTTGCGGAAGGACCTGCCTGGCAAAGGGCGGGTCCTTCCGCATGTCTGACGCGGCGTCATGGGCGCCTTGTCGTGGACGCCGGTCTGTGCCGGCCGCGCTCAGACGACGCGCTTGCCGCGCTGCCAGACCGCGTGGGCCAGTGGGACACCCGGCCGGTAGGCGAGGTGGACATGGCTGGGTGCGTCGAGGAGGACCAGATCGGCGCGGGCGCCGGGGGCGATCCGGCCGATGTCCGTACGGCGCAGGGCCGCCGCACCGCCCGCAGTGGCGGACCAGAGGGCTTCGTCCGGGGTCATGCCCATGTCGCGTACGGCCAGGGCGACGCAGAAGGGCATGGAGGACGTGAACGACGAGCCCGGGTTGCAGTCGGTGGAGAGTGCGACGGTGACACCCGCGTCGAGGATGCGGCGGGCGTCCGGCCAGGTGGCCCGGGTGGAGAACTCGGCACCGGGGAGCAGGGTGGCGACGGTGTTGCCCTGGGCCAGGGCGTCGATGTCCGCATCGGTGAGGTGGGTGCAGTGGTCGGCGGACGCGGCGTCGAGCTCGACGGCGAGCTGGACGCCTGGGCCGTGGCCGAGCTGGTTGGCGTGGACGCGGGGGTGCAGGCCCTTGGCCCGGCCGGCGGTGAGGATGGCGCGGGCCTGGTCGCCGTCGAAGGCGCCCTTCTCGCAGAAGACGTCGACCCAACGCGCGTACGGGGCGCAGGCGTCGAGCATCGCTCCGGTGACCAGGGCGACGTAGCCGGCCGGGTCGTCGGTGTAGTCCGGGGAGACGATGTGGGCGCCGAGGTAGGTGACCTCATCGGTGTGCTGAGCCGCGATGCGCAGGGCACGGGCCTCGTCCTCGACGGTGAGGCCGTAGCCGGACTTGGTCTCGAATGTGGTGGTGCCCTGGCGCAGCGCCTCGGCGAGGTAGCGGGCGACGTTGGCGGAGAGTTCGTCGTCGGTGGCGGCGCGGGTGGCGGCGACCGTGGTCCTGATGCCGCCCGCGCTGTAGGGCCGTCCGGACATCCGGGCGTTGAACTCCTCGGTGCGGTCGCCCGCGAACAGGAGGTGGGAGTGGGAGTCGACGAAGCCGGGAATCGCCGCCCGGCCGCCCGCGTCGACGGCGTTGTCAGTGGCGGGTGCTTTGCTTGACTCACCGGTCCAGACGACCTGGTCGTCCTCGATGACGACGGCCGCGTCCAGGATCAGGCCCAGGGGGGAACCGTCACTGAGGGAGGGGTCGTTGGTGACCAGACTGGCGATGTTGGTGATGGCGGTCGTCGTCATCGGGGGACTGCTCTCCTTGCGAGGGTCCGGGCTCAGCCGTGCAGGACGGCGATGGCCGAGGCGAGTGCTGCGGGGACGTCCTCGACGAGCGTGTGCTGCCCGTCGCGGACGATGTGCCGGCCTGCCACGACCGTATGGCGCACATCGGCCGCGGAGGCGGCGAAGACGACTGCTTCGGCAGCCAGTCGGGGCACCGGTCCCGCTGTTCTGACGGAGTCCAGGGCGACGGTGGTGAAGTCGGCGAGCGCGCCCGGTTCCAGGGTGCCCGCGTCGGACCGGCCGAGGGCGGCGTGCCCGTCGACGGTGGCGGCACGCAGCAGTGTGGCCGCCGTCCAGTGGCCCCGGGTACGGGTGCGCAGACGCTCGTTGAGCTCCATCGCGCGGGCCTCTTCGAAGAGGTCGATCACGGCGTGGCTGTCGCTCCCGAGGGAGAGCGGCGAGCCGGCGCGCTGCAGGGCGACGGCGGGTCCGATGCCGTCGGCGAGGTCGCGTTCGGTCGTGGGGCACATGCAGGTGCCGGTGGCCGAGACGCCGAGCAGCGCGATGTCCTCATTGCTGAGGTGGGTGTTGTGGATGCCGGTGGTGCGCGGGCCGAGGACCCCGTGGTCGGCGAGGAGCCGGGTGGGGGAACAGCCGTGGGCGGCCTGGCAGGCGTCGTTCTCCGCGGTCTGTTCGGAGAGGTGGACATGGAGGGGCGCCTGCCGCTCCTCGGCCCACTTGGCCACGGTCGCGAACTGCCCGGCGGGCACGGCGCGTACGGAGTGCACGGCCGCGCCGATCAGGGCGTGGTCGCTGCCCTTGAGCAGGGAGGCGCGTTCGGCCCAGGCGTCCGCGGTGGTGTCGGAGAAGCGCAGTTGGTGCTGGTCGGGCTCCCGGTACCGGCCGGCTCGCTGACCGAATCCGGCGGCGAGATAGGCCGTGTCCAGCAGAGTGATCCGGATCCCGGCCGCGTCGGCGGCGGCGATCAGCGCCTCGCCCATCGCGTTCGGGTTGCTGTACGGGGTGCCGCCCGGCGCGTGGTGCAGATAGTGGAATTCGCCGACCGCGGTGATGCCGGCCAGGGCCATTTCGGCATACACGGCACGGGCGAGGTCGTAGTACGAATCGGGGGTGAGCCGGGAGGCGACCTGGTACATGGTCTCGCGCCACGTCCAGAAGGTGCCGGAGCCGACCTGGACGGTGGAGCGCAGGGCGCGGTGGAAGGCGTGCGAGTGGGTGTTGGCGAGCCCGGGAAGGGTGAGCCCGCGCAGCACGGTGGCGCCCGGCGGCGGGTTGGCGACGCCGGTGCGGATGCCTGTGACGATCCCGCCGGACACGTCCAGGGCGACGCCCGGCTCGACATGGGTGCCGAGCCAGGCGTGGGACAACCAGTACGTCACGGCGACGGGCCGGCCCGTCGGTTCCGTTGTCAGCTGCACGCGAGACCTTCCAGTACATCGGCGAGAGCGATCACCCCGGCCACGCAGTCGTCCTCGGCGGCGTGCTCGGCCGGCGAGTGCGAGATCCCGGTGGGGTTCCGTACGAACAGCATGGCGGTAGGGACCGAAGCGGACAAAATGCCCGCGTCGTGTCCGGCGCCGGTGCCGAGGACGGGTACGGCGCGGTCGGTGTCGCCCCGGCCCCTCAGGATCTTGCCGAGCTCGTCGCGCAGGGCGTGCTCGAACTCCACTACGGGCGTGAAGGACTCCCGTACGACATCGAGATCGATGCCCGCACGCTCGGCGTACTCCCGGGCGGCCCGCTCGATGCCCATGACGACGGCGTCGAGGGTGTCCTGGTCGGCGGCGCGCGAATCGAGCCAGCCACGGACGAGGGAGGGGATGGCGTTGACCCCGTTCGGCTCGACGCTGATCTTGCCGAAGGTGGCGACGGCTCCGGCGAGCTCCGCCTCGCGGCGGGCGGCCAGCACGGTCTCGGCGTACGTAAGCATCGGGTCGCGCCGGTCGACCAGCCGGGTGGTCCCCGCGTGGTTGGCCTCGCCCCGGAAGTCGAACCGCCAGCGGCCGTGCGGCCAGATCGCGGAGGCGATACCGACCGGGTCGCCAGTGAGGTCGAGGGAGCGCCCCTGCTCGACATGGAGCTCGACGAACGCACCGATACGGGCGAGCCGTCCGGGGTCCGGGCCGATGGCGTCGGGGTCGTACCCGGCCGCCTCCATGGCCTGCGGCAGGGTAATGCCGTCACCGTCGCGGAGCCGGTGTGCCGCCTCGACGGTCAGCTGTCCGGCGGCGAGCCGGGAGCCCACACAGGCGAGCCCGAACCGGGCCCCCTCCTCGTCGCCGAAGTTGGTGATGGCGAGCGGCCGGGTGAACTCGGCTCCTCTGCGGCGGAGTTCATCGAGCGCGGCGAAGGAGGAGATCACACCGAGCGGACCGTCGAAGGCACCGCCGTCCGGTACGGAGTCGAGATGCGATCCGGTTACTACGGCGTCCCCCGCGAGGGGGTCGCCGAGCCAGGCCCATTGATTGCCGTTCCGGTCGACCTCGTAGGTGAGCCCGCGTGCCTCGGCCTGCGCGCGGAACCAGGCACGGCAGTCGGCATCGGCCCCGGTCCAGGCGTACCGCCGGTACCCACCGCTCTCGGGGTGGCGTCCGATGGGGGCAAGTTCCTTCCACATGGCCTGGAAGGACGGCTGCCCGGCCCCTCTCGGTCCCTGCGGACCATGGGAGAGGGAGGGCGCCGGGGAACCCTCGGCGCCCACGGAACCACTTCCGCCCGTCAGGCTCACTGCTCCTCCGTCATGGGAACCCGCACGCCCTTGTCCGCGGCAACGGACTCCGCGATGTCGTACCCCGCGTCGACGTGCCGGATGACCCCCATTCCCGGGTCGTTCGTCAGCACTCGGCGGATCTTCTCGCCGGCCAGCTTCGTACCGTCGGCGACGGTCACCTGCCCGGCATGGATGGAGCGCCCCATGCCGACGCCGCCGCCGTGGTGGATGGAGACCCAGGAGGCCCCCGACGCCACATTGACCATGGCGTTCAGCAGCGGCCAGTCGGCGATCGCGTCGGACCCGTCGAGCATCGCCTCGGTCTCGCGGTATGGGGACGCCACCGACCCGCAGTCCAGGTGGTCGCGGCCGATCACCAGCGGTGCGGCCAGCTCGCCGGAGGCCACCATGTCGTTGAAACGCTCACCGGCACGGTCGCGCTCGCCGTAGCCGAGCCAGCAGATCCGGGCGGGCAGCCCCTGGAAGTGGACGCGCTCGCCGGCCATCTTGATCCACCGGTGCAGCGACTCGTTCTCCGGGAAGAGTTCGAGCATCGCCTTGTCGGTCTTGTGGATGTCCGACGCCTCGCCGGACAGCGCGGCCCAGCGGAACGGGCCCTTGCCCTCGCAGAACAGCGGCCGGATGTACGCGGGGACGAATCCGGGGAAGTCGAATGCCCGGTCGTAGCCCGCGAGCTGGGCCTCGCCGCGGATCGAGTTGCCGTAGTCGAAGACCTCGGCGCCGGCGTCCATGAAGCCTACCATCGCCTCCACGTGCCTGGCCATCGACTCCCGCGCGCGCTGGGTGAAGTCGGCGGGCTTCTCGGCGGCGTACGAGGCCATGTCGTCGAAGTCGACGCCGAGCGGGAGGTACGAAAGCGGGTCGTGCGCGCTGGTCTGGTCGGTGACGATGTCGATCGGTGCGCCCTCGGCGAGCATTCGGGGCAGCAGCTCCGCCGCGTTGCCGAGCAGCCCGATGGAGAGAGGCTTGCGCGCGTCGCGCGCTTCGGTGGCGAGCTGGAGCGCGTGCTCCAGGGAGTCGGCGCGCACATCCAGGTAGCGGTGCTCAATGCGGCGCTCGATGGCGCGCGGGTCGCAGTCGATACAGATCGCGACGCCGTCGTTCATGGTCACGGCGAGCGGCTGGGCGCCGCCCATGCCGCCGAGCCCGGCGGTCAGGGTGATCGTGCCGGCCAACGTCCCGTTGAACTTCTTGGCGGCGACGGCGGCGAACGTCTCGTACGTGCCCTGCAGGATGCCCTGCGTGCCGATGTAGATCCACGACCCGGCCGTCATCTGGCCGTACATGGTGAGTCCGAGCGCCTCCAGACGGCGGAACTCCTCCCAGTTCGCCCAGTCGCCCACCAGGTTGGAGTTGGCGATCAGGACCCGCGGCGCCCACTCGTGCGTCTGCATGACGCCGACCGGGCGCCCGGACTGGACGAGCATCGTCTCGTCCTGCTTGAGCGTCCGCAGCGTGCGCACCATCGCGTCGAACGAACGCCAGTCGCGGGCCGCCTTGCCCGTGCCGCCGTAGACGACGAGCTTGTCGGGGTGTTCGGCGACCTCGGGGTCGAGGTTGTTCTGCAGCATGCGGAGGGCGGCTTCCTGCTGCCATCCCAGGGCGCTCAGTTCGGTACCGCGCGGCGCCCGTACGGGGCGGGGTCCTGACATGGCAATGCCTCCTCGCGACTGTGTTGCTTCTATTCACATCCTGCTTCTCTGAATACTTGTAGTCAACAGGCGCGCACGAAAGACCTGCCTTGAAGACGGGATGCGACACCGAACGCGGACAGAACATGACAGGGGCGGCAGCGGGTCCGACCGTTTCCGATCGCCTTCCGCATGTACCAATGGAAAATGCCAGAACTCCCACCTGGGGCGGGCACGTTGCGTAGCCTCTGGGGCACAGCCGCACGTCAGGTCGGGAGGGAGTCCGCATGCCCGGAATCGACGAGTGCCTGCTCGATGTCATGAGGCTGCCCGGTGCCCGCGGCGCCGCGGTGGTCGACTGGACGAGCGGTCTCGCCCTAGGCGCCATCGGCGACTCGCCCAACGGCGATCACGAGGCGACCGCCGCCGAGACGGCCGAGGTGGCGCGCATGGCGGTGGAGCAGCCCGTGTTCGCCCTCTCCGTCCCGGAACTCTTGGCAGGCCCGGACGGGAACGACGTTACCTCGACGGGCACCGCGCCACCGGTGGAAGACGTCATCGTCACCACCCGCGCCGGCTACCACATCATCCGATTCGTCGAGACGGCCTTCGACAGCAGCGTCTTCCTGCATCTGTGGCTCGACCGCTCCGACGGCAACCTGGCGCTGGCCCGTATAAGGCTGGGCGAGATGGCGGAGCGACTGGTCCTGGCATGAGAACCACCGCGCCCGAGAGAACACCTCCCGCGAGAACCTCACCCGAGAGACCCTTCCCCGTGAGAGCAGCCTCCGCCCTCTCCCCCATGCTCCAGCGTCTCGCCGCCGAGCACGCCACCGGCGCCCTGATGCGCGACCGCGGCACGCTCTACCTCGCCGACGGACAGGTCGTGCACGCCGAGAGTCCCGCGACACCAGGCCTCGACATCCTGCTCACCGCGAACGGCGCCCTGCACCGCGACGGCTGGTGGGACGCGGTCGCCCAGGCGGGCGCCGGGCAGCGGGTCGGCCGCTACCTGGTGGACAGCGGACGGATACCCGGCGGCGCACTGGAGCTCTGCCACTTGAGTGCGCTGTACGACGCCGCCTTCTTCGCCCTCTCCTCCACCCGGACCCCGGCCCGGTTCCGTTACGGGGTTTCGCACTGGATCGGCCCCGTGCACTCCGTCCCCGTCGATGCCGTGCAGCGCGAGACGCTCCGGCGCTGGGAGCTGTTGGACCGGATCTGGCCCGACGCGGTAACCGACACCGCCCCGCTCGCCCGGGCGGCCCATCCCGTCGACGCCCCTGTCCCGTCGCGCCGGCGCCGCGTACTCGACGTGGTGGACGGAGTACGTACGGCATCCGACATCGCCCAGCACCTGGGCCGCTCGGCGTTCCACATCCTCGTCGACCTTCGGCGGCTCACGGCCGCTGGACTGGTCGAAGCGGTTCGGCAGACGGCGGCCCCGTCCGCCTCCGCGCCCGGCCGGATCACGCTTCCCGAGGTCACGGCCGACCCCGAGGTCGCCCTGCTGCGCCGGCTCAGAGACGCATTGGAGGCCCTGTGATACGCGCGCTCAGACAGCGTGCCGGGAGGAGACATCTGATGGTTCCCGAGGCCGAAGTCCAGGACGTCCTGGACGAACTCCAGCGGTTACGGGCCCGGGTGCCGCTCCTCGCGGGCGCGCTGGCAGCCAGCACCGACGGCCTCGTCCTGGCGCAGGACACCCCGGGAGTCGAGGCGGAGGGCGTCGCCGCACTGACCGCGGCCGCGCTCGGCGTCGCGATACGGATGGCGGAGGCGACCGGCCGGGGAGGCTTCCGTGAACTTCTCGTACGGGGCGAGACCGGCTACATCGCGACGTACGCCGCAGGCTCCTCGGCCCTCCTCACACTGCTGGCCGAGGACCGGATCAACGTCGGCCGGCTCCACCTGGAAGGCCGCCGGGCGAGCACCCGGATCGGCGAACTGGTCGACGCCGCACTGAAACGCACCGCACAACCCGCGCCGGCACCGCATGCCCCGCGCCCACGGACCCCAGCCCCCGGCCCGCTCCCGCACCGCACGTAGCACCAGTCGCACCGCACCAGGAACGCCAGAAGACGGAGCCGGTCACCTCGGCCGGCAAGGAAAGGAAACGAGCACTCATGGCGAACACCGAAGCGTCACTGAAGGAAGCGATGACGTCCATCGAGGGCACCCTTGGTGTCGCCCTCGTCGACTACACCAGCGGAATGGCGCTGGGCACCCTCGGCGGCGGCAAGGACTTCAACCTGGAGGTCGCGGCCGCGGGCAACACCGATGTCGTACGCGCCAAACTCCGCACCATGGAGCACCTCGGCCTCCAGGACGAGATCGAGGACATCCTGATCACGCTCGGCACCCAGTACCACATGATCCGGCTGCTCAAGTCCCGCGGCAGCAACGGCCTGTTCCTTTACCTGGTGCTGGACTCGGGCCGCGCCAACCTGGCGATGGCCCGCCACCAGCTGAAGCGGATCGAGGCCGAGCTGGAGGTCTGACCCGGCGGCCTCAGCGCCGACGCCGCGCCCCGCCGGGCGCGGCGTCACCCGCCATCGGCCCAGTCGTCCGATACCCCTTCACCCGCTTGCCCGCGGGCCGTCCACGCTCCACCCAGTCGGTCCGCACCCAGTACAGGGTGTCGTCCCGGCGCTCACGCTGCCCGATCCTGACAGCCTTGATCCAGAGCCCGGCCCCCGCGCCCGCGAGCACCATCCCACCGGCCGCGGGCAGCAGCAACGCGCTCGCCACCGCTCCAAGGAACGCCCCGAGCAGCCACCACCGATTCCCGCGTCGCCGGTTGCGTACGGTCACGGCCCGGTCCTGGAGAAAGTCGGACCGCCCGGCGCGGGTGGCGCCACTGGCCAGTCCGGCGTACCGCCGACCGCGTGCGAGCGCCACCACGGCGGCGGTGATCAGGAACAGCGCCGCTCCGGCCAGCAGCCCGATCTTCAGTCCAGTGAGCCCCGGCACAAATGCGCCGAGCGCCGCGGCGAGCAGCCCCAACCACCACAGCGGTGCGGCTCCGGCCCGTACGATCACGGCCACCCTCGCCAACGACTGCGCTCCGCGCCCCACGTCCGTACCTCTCTTTGCAGCTCCTGTCGATCCTTCTGGGCCTGGAGATTAGTCGCCGCAAATGAGCGATGTCTGAGAATCGCCGAGGCCGGTGGGGGGGCTCCCCAACGGGCCGTCGCCGCCACCCGTCACTCGGCGAACAGCCCCCGCGCCACCGCTCGCGCGTCGAACTCCTCCAACCGCGCCTGCGCATCGGGCAGGTCGTCGCACATCGCCTCCAGCAGCACCCGGCCCAGCAGCATGGGCGCACACGCCGTGTCGAAGGCGAGCCCGGTGCCGACGGCGGCCGGGATCAGCAGATCACTGTATTTGGCGACGGGCGCGAAAGCGGAGTCCGCGACCGCCACCACGGTCAGCCCCTGCTGCTGCGCATACGCGAGAGCGTCCACGACCTCCTTCGGATGCCGGGGCAGCGCAAAGCAGATCAGCGCTGTGGCGCCCGCCCGCCGCGCGGCGTCGATCCGGTCGTGCAGCATGCTGCCGCCCTCGTCGAGCACCCGGACATCGGGGTGGACCTTGGCCGCGAAGTACCCGAACCCGCGCGCCTGCGAGGAGGCGGCGCGCAGCCCGAGCACCGGCAGCGGGCGCGACGCGGCGAGCAGCCGCCCCGCCCGCTCGACCGGAGCGGGGTCGGCGAGGAGTTCGGCGAGGTGCTGCAGGTTCTCGATCTCGGCGCGGACGGCCTGCTGGTACTCGTTGTAGGTATCGGCGGCGGTACCCGCACCTCCCTCGACCGGTCCGGGCGCGACCTCCCGCAGATGCCTGCGCAGCGCCGGATATCCGTCGAACCCGAGCGCGACGGCGAACCGGGTGACGGACGGCTGGCTGACCCCGGCGAGCTCGGCGAGTTCCACACTCGACAGGAACGGGACGTCCCCGGCCCTGCGCACCATCGAGTGCGCGATCCGCCGCTGCGTGGGCGTGAGCCTGTGCCCCTCGAAGAGCTGCTGCAACCGCGCGGCCGGACTGCTCCCGCTCATGCTGTCCCCCTAATGCTGGTGCTGGTGGTGGTGAGATCGGTGTTCCACAGGTCCGTGCAGCGGTCGAGCAGCTCCCCTGCCGCCGCCTTCACATCATCGGTGAGCGGCCGGTCCGTGAACTCCCCTTCAAGGAGCGAATCGGCCAGCTCGAACGCCCGCCCGACCGGCAGGCCGGGATCGGGCCGCAGATCGCGCAGCCGCAACGCCCTTACGGCGGAGACGAGTTCACAGGCGACGACCTGCCGGTAGGCGCCGCACACGCGCAGCGTCTGGCGGGCCGCCAGCGAGGCGAAACTCGCCTGCTCCTCCACGCCCCGGGACAGTACGGCGTGGCCGAGCGAGGCGGGCGCGGCGAACGCCCGCAGATCGCCGAGGGCGGCTCCGGCCGCGTACTCCAGGATCATCACGCCCGAGGAGGCGGGTTCACCGTCGGCGAGAAAGGGCCTCAGCCGGGTGAAGGACGGCTCGTTGAGCGCCGAGAGCCGGGAGGTCGAGAGCCGCGCGACCTGCACGACAGCGAGCCTGAAGTGGTCAAGCGCCAGGGCGAGTTGGGCCATGTAGAAACCGCCGTGGTGGTAGGCGGCGGGACTGTCGTTGAGGCCGGCGTCCGGGCAGATCAGCGGGTTCTCGGCGGCCGCGTTGATCTCGATGGCGAGGACCTGTTCGAGCGCGTCGGCGGCGTCCTGCGCGGGCCCGTGGATCTGCGGCAGACAGCGGAAGCCGTACGAGTCCTGAATCCGGCCGAGCGGGGGCCCCGGGCGGTCTGGGGCACCGAGCAACTGCCGCATCCGCGCCGCGACCCGGTAAGAGCCGGGGTGCGGACGGGCGGCGTGGACCGGTTCGGCGTACGCCTCGTACGAACCGTCGACCGCGAGCAGCGAGAGCGCGGCGACCACCTCGGTGGCGGTGACGAGCCGGCGCAGCTCGTCGAGCGCGAGGGCGGCTTGACCGAGGGTGAGGGCGTTGCTGCTGATCAGGGCGAGGGCGTCGTTGTTGTCGAGCGGCTGGGGTTCGGGGGCGGCGCCGGGCCCCTGCCAGGGGTGTTCCCCGGCGAGCGCGAGCCCGGCCTGGGCGAGGGCGGCGATGTCCCCGGTGCCGACCGAGCCGAACTCATTGATCACCGGGTGTGCCCCCGCCTCCAGCGCCTCACAGAGCGCGGTGACGACGGTGGGCCGCAGTCCGGCGCCGCCGGCGAGCAGCTGATTGGCACGCACGGCGAGCATCGCGCGGACCTCGCGGGCGGGCAGCGGTTCGCCGATGGCCCCGGCGTGGCTGCGCAGCAACCGCAGCCCGTGGTCGGCGGCGGCCTCGGTCGGGACCTCCTCGTTGCGATTGGCGCCGACCCCGGTGGATCGCCCGTACACCCGCCCGGTCGCGGCGAGCTCCCGGGCGGCCACCCACGACCGGTCGACCCGCTTCATCGCCTCGGCGTCGGGCACGGGCCGGGCGGCGCCGCGGGCAATCCGGACGACATCGGCGACGGGGACTGCCTCTCCGTCGAGCTCGACGATGGTGACGGCGTGGTCCGCGACCCACCCACCGAAGGGCGAGGAGTCCATCATGCGGGACGACATCATGCGCAATCACTCCTCATCCGGACACCCGGTCCTGCCTTTCGGGATTCTGTCACCAGTGTTTTACCCCGAGGCATTGACAACCTATTCAGTCAACAAGAACTCTGCATGACTATATGCAGCCGGGGCAAGGGACGACCGATGATCAAATTCGACGCAGTGAACAAGCGCTTCCCGAACGGCACGACGGCAGTTCATGAGCTCAGCCTCACCATGCCGGAGGGCGGCATCACGGTCCTGGTCGGTTCGTCCGGCTGCGGCAAGACCACCACTCTCCGGATGATCAACCGGATGGTCGATCCGAGCTCCGGCACGATCACGCTCGGCGGCCGGAACATCCTCGAAGCGGACGCCGCCGAGCTCCGGCGGGGCATCGGTTACGTCATCCAGCAGGCGGGACTCTTTCCGCACCGCACGATCCTCGACAACATCGCCACGGTCCCGCTGCTGCTGGGCCACGGACGCAAGCGCGCCCGGGCCCGCGCTGCCGAGCTGCTGGAGACGGTCGGGCTTCCGGCCGACGCCGCCAAGCGCTACCCGCACCAGCTCTCCGGAGGCCAGCAGCAGCGCGTCGGCGTGGCCCGCGCGCTCGCCGCCGATCCTCCGGTCCTGCTGATGGACGAGCCGTTCGGCGCGGTCGACCCCGTCGTGCGGACCCAGCTCCAGGACGAGCTGCTCCGCCTCCAGCAGGAGCTGAGCAAGACCATCGTCTTCGTCACCCATGACATCGACGAGGCGGTACGGCTCGGCGACCGGATCGCCGTCTTCCGTACCGGCGGCCATCTCGTGCAGTGCGCACCGCCCGCCGAACTCCTCGCCCGCCCGGCCGACGACTTCGTCGCCGACTTCCTGGGAGCCGAACGCGGCCTGAAACTGCTCTCGTTGAGCACGCTCGCGGACCTCCCCCGGCAACCGGCGACAACGGTGCGGGCCGACGAAACCGCCCCCGCCGGGCGCACCGACTGGCAACTGGTCGTCTCCGCCAAGGGCGAACCCCTCGGCTGGCTCGACCCGGCAGCCACCGGGCCGGGCCGGGCGGGGGACGCCGCGCTCCTCCCCGTACGACCGCTGCGCGACACGGACTCGCTGCTCTCCGCGCTGAACGAATCGGTCACCTCACCGGCCGGACTGATAGCCAGGATCGACGACGCCGGCGTCCTGACCGGGGTCACCGCACGCGAGGCCGTGCACGCCCGGGCGGGCGCCGCCCACTCCGCAGCGGCCGAGCCCCCTCGGCCCGCGACGGTCCCGGCCGGAAAGGGCAGCGCATGACCATCGACTGGTCGTGGATGTCCGACCACGCGAGCGACCTCACCACCCTGACCGTCTCCCACCTGCAGGCCGCCCTGACCGCCGTACTCCTCGGCCTGCTGATCTCGCTCCCGCTGGCCGTCCTAGCCCACCGGGTGCGCCCCCTGCGCGGCTTCCTCCTGGGGCTGTCGAACATCCTCTTCACCATCCCGTCCATCGCGGTCTTCGTACTCCTGCTGCCGGTCTCAGGCCTCACCCGCACCACCACGGTGATCGGCCTGACCGTCTACACACTTGTCGTCCTCCTCCGCAACACGGTCGAGGGCCTCGACTCCGTCCCGGCGCGCACCCGTGAGGCCGCCAAAGCGATGGGGACCCGCCCCCTGCGCATCCTGTTCACCATCGAGCTCCCCCTCGCCCTCCCCGTGATCATGGCGGGCGTACGGATCGCCACGGTCATGTCGATCTCGCTGGTCAGCGTGGCCACGTACATCGGCGACGGCGGTCTCGGCCAGCTCTTCACCGACGGGTTCCAGCGCAACTTCCCCACCCCGGTGATCGTCGGCATCGCCCTGACCCTGCTGCTCGCACTGGTCGCGGACGCCCTGCTGGTCGCCGTGCAGTACGCGCTCACCCCCTGGAAGCGAAAGAGGGCCTGACATGTACGAACTCTTCGCGGACCTCGGCACCTGGCTGACCGGTGCCGAGCAGTGGCAGGGCCCGGACGGCATCGCCCACCGCCTCACCGAGCATCTCCAGTACTCGCTCCTCGCCACGCTGATCGCGACGGTGATCGCCCTCCCGATCGGTCTGCTCATCGGCCACACGGGGCGCGGCGCCTTCCTCGCCATCAACCTCTCGTCGTTCGGCCGGGCGCTGCCCACGGTCGGTCTGGTGGTGCTCGTCTTCCTGGCCAGCGGGCTGTCGATGACCCCGGTGTACGTTGCATTGGTCGCGCTCGCCGTCCCGTCGATCGTCACCAACACCTACGCCGGCATGACCGCCGTCGACCCGGAGGTCAAGGACGCCGCCCGTGGCCAGGGCATGCGCGGCCACCAGATCCTGTGGCAGGTGGAACTCCCCCTCGCCCTTCCCCTGATCATGACCGGCCTGCGCCTGGCCCTGATCCAGGTCGTCGCCACCGCCACGGTCGCCGCGTACGTCAGTTTCGGCGGCCTCGGCCGGTACGTCTTCGACGGCCTGGCCCAGCGCGACCTCGTCCAGGTACTGGGCGGCGCGGTCCTGGTGGCGGTCGTGGCCGTCCTCCTGGACCTGGCCCTGTCCGGGCTGCAGCGCATCCTCTTCCGTCACCGCACCGCCTGAGGAGACCACCCATGACCCGCACTCCCCGCAGCACCACCCGCCGCTCCCTGCTGGGCGGCCTCCTCGCCGCGGCCGCAGTCCCCGCGCTCGCTGCCTGCAGCAGTGGCATCACCTCGCTGGACGGCCAGGGCGGCGGTGGCACCGGCGGCGGCTCCAGCGCCGGCGGCGTCACCATCGGCACGGCCAACTTCACCGAGAACCAGGTGCTCGGTTACCTGTACGCCGAAGCCCTGCAGGCCGCCGGAGTGAAGACAAAGGTCCGCGCCAACCTGGGCACCCGCGAGATCCTCATCCCCGCCCTCGAGGGCGGCGACATCGATCTGCTCCCCGAGTACCAGGGCGCCCTGCTGCACTACCTCGACCCGAAGGCGAAGGCCACCGAGGAGGGCGAGATGCAGAACGCCCTGGCCATCGCCCTCCCCAAGGGCCTCCAGATCCTTCCGTACGGCATGGCGGAGGACTCGGACGCATTCGTCGTCACATCGGACACCGCCAGGAAATACGGCCTGACCTCCCTCGCCGACCTGGCGAAGCAGAACGGCAAGCTGGTCATCGGCGCGGCCCCCGAGGTGAAGAAGCGGACGGTCGGGGCGGTCGGCCTGAAGGACGTGTACGGAGTCGAGTTCAAGGAGTTCAAGTCGCTGGACTCCTCCGGCCCGCTGGTCAAGGGAGCGCTGAAGAAGGGCGATGTCGACGTCGCCAACCTCTTCACCACCGACACGGACATCACCGCCGAGGGCTGGGTGGTCCTCACCGACCCCAAGAACCTGATCCCCGGCCAGCACGTGGTCCCCCTGATCGCGGACCGCGCGGCGGACTCCACGGTCCGCAGGGCACTGGCCCGCCTGGGCGCCACCCTCACGACAAAGGACCTCACGGAGCTGAACCGTCTGGTGGACGAGGACAGGAAGGACCCAAAGGACGTGGCGCACGGCTGGGCCGCGGCACACGGCCTGGCAGAAGAGTAAAAGAACACGGCCTGGCAGAAGAGCTAAGAGAACAAGGAGCAATCCCCGATGGCCGACTCCCTCGTCGAGCGCCGCTCGATCGACGTCGTACCGGACGATGAACGGCACGGCACCGCGTTCTCCCAGTTCACCCTCTGGCTCGGAGCGAACCTCCAGATCACCGCGGTGGTCAGTGGCGCACTCGCGGTGATCTTCGGCGGCGGCGCCTTCTGGTCCCTGATCGGCCTGCTGGTGGGCAATCTGCTCGGCGGAGCGGTGATGTCGCTGCACTCGGCGCAGGGCCCCAGGCTGGGCCTGCCCCAGATGATCTCCAGCCGGGCACAGTTCGGGGTGCGGGGCGCGGTCGTGCCGCTGCTCCTGGTCGTCGTGATGTACGTCGGTTTCTTCGCCAGCGGCACCGTGCTGGCCGGCCAGTCGGTCGGCGAGCTCACCCACCTCGGGCAGACCCCCGGCATCCTCGTCTTCGCCGCGATCACCGCACTGATGGCGGTGATCGGCTACCGGGTCGTCCACGTCCTCGGCCGGGTCGCCAGTGTGGTCTGCGCGCTGGCCTTCATCTATCTCGGCATCCGGTTGCTGGACCGGATCGATCTCGGCGCCGCACTCGCCGACCGCGCCTTCGACCTGCCGATGTTCCTGCTCGCGGTGTCGATCGCGGCGTCCTGGCAGCTGGCGTTCGGGCCATACGTCGCCGATTACTCGCGCTATCTGCCGCGCCGTACGAGCTCCCGCGCCACCTTCTGGTGGACACTGGCCGGCACGACGCTCGGCTCCCAGTGGTCCATGGCCTTCGGCGTGCTGGTCGCGGCATCCGCGGGCGAGGCGTTCCTCGACGACCAGGTCAGCTACGTCGTCTCACTGGGCGGCACCGGGCTGATCGCCTCACTGCTCTACTTCGTGATCGCACTCGGCAAGCTGACCATCAACGTGCTGAACACCTACGGCGGTTTCATGTCGATGGTGACCGGAATCAGCGGCTTCCGCGGGCAGCGGGCGCTGTCGCAGCGCGGCCGCTCCGCCTACATCGCCGTGATCATGATCGCGGGCACGGCAGTCGCCCTGCTCGGCAAGGACACCTTCCTCGCCTCGTTCAAGGACTTTCTGCTGTTCCTGCTGACCTTCTTCACCCCGTGGTCGGCGATCAACCTCGTCGACTACTACCTGATATCGCGCGAGCGCTACGACATTCCGGCCCTGTCCGACCCGGACGGCCGCTACGGCGCCTGGCGCTGGGACGCACTGACGGTCTACGCAGTCGGCATCGTCGCCCAGCTCCCCTTCCTGGCGACGACCTTCTACACCGGCCCGCTGGTGGAGCCGCTGGGCGGCGCGGACATCTCCTGGATGGTCGGCCTGCTCGTACCGGCCCTGCTGTACTGGCTGCTCGCCCGCCGCGACACCTCCCACGTCCCGGCGGCCACGATCATGCCGACGGACCGGGTGCCGGCGGCCTGAGAGCCTGTCGGGTGACCTCCGACCGGGCGGAGGTCACCCCACCCAGGGGGGTGCCCCCCGCCGCGGCGGGGCCCCCGGCCCGCAGCGGGGGGTCCAG
>NZ_JBEOYU010000028.1:0-76706 GCF_040297265.1 Streptomyces sp. NPDC001832 | reverse complement strand
CGGAGTTCTCCGGGCGGGCAGTCGGCGACGAAGCAGAAAACCCCACGGCGCGAGCCGTAGGAATCCCCCTCGCTCACGAGGGGGAGGAAGTCAAGTGATTGACCTCGCTGGATCGATACTCGTTGTTCGCGTGGGAGCGGCTTCAAGAGAGTGCTGCGGGAAGCGTCTGACATGTGGACGACCTGCACGCAGCCCGGACCCGCCGGGGGTGTCAGACATTTCACTACAAGTGAAGACACTCGTTCGCTTGGTACGTTGCAGGCTCGCAGGAGTGTCGAGAATTTCGTTACCGATTCCCTCAACCGGCTTGGTGGACAACAGCGGGGGAGGGCAGCTCAGGGCGGTATCCTGACCGGCCATCGGACCGGAGTCCGGGCACGTGCATCACGCGGGCCTCCGGTGTCGTGGAACTGCCACCGGAGGCCCGCGGGGGAAAACAGGAGACCTCAGCCGTTCCCGGTCGGGGTCTGCTTGATGTCGTCGACGATGGCCCGCTCCATGATGGCGCTGGTGGCCAGCAACGCGCCGCGCTTGTGGAGCACATCATCCTGGACCTGAACGGTGCGGGTGCCCAGTCGGCGGTCAGCCGGAACGCATGGTTGTAAACCGTGCGGGCGTAGCTGTCGTACAGCTCCGCGAACGCGCTCGATTCCCCGGCTCGTACCCGGGTACGCATGTGTGTGCTCACCCCCCTCAGCTGTCTGGCACCTCACCGCGGATTCCCGTGACGCGCGTCACATGCGATCGCCGGACGGGCTGAGGAACAGCCCGTCCGGCGATCGGGGAGGCAATGGCGACCGGGCGCACCCGGTGAACGTGAACCTACGCGGTCACAGTGAAGCTCCCGCCCCGGTTCTCCCGGCGTCGTGGGTCCGGAGGGTCGCGGCCGCGACGGTGGCCATGAGTTCCGCGTCCAGGACGGACGGGTCGGCCAGCCGCGTCGCGGCGGCGTACGAGTTGAGCAGCGCCTTCGTGACGCGCAGGGCCGCCTCGGGGCGGCGCACGATGGGCTTGGCCCACGCGTCGACCGCCGCGTCGAGCTCGTCTTCGGGCACGACGCGCTGGAGGACCGACAGCTCGTACGCCTCCGCCGCCTTGAAGGGACGCCCGGTCAGAATCAGTTCTCGCACCCGAGCGGCGCCGACCTCATGGAGCAGGCGGGGCAGCATTCCGCCCCAGGCGGTGGGCAGGCCGAGTGCCAGTTCCGGCAGCCGGAATCCGGCGGTGTCGGCGCCGACGCGCAGATCACAGGCGAGGGCCAGTGCCATGCCCGCGCCGATCGCCTTGCCCTGGACCCTGGCGATGGTGACGGCCTGGCTGGTGGTGATCGCCTCGCAGACGCGGCGGCCCTTCTCGGCCGCGATGCGGATGCCCCGCCCGGTGGCGTCCTCGTCGAGCCAGTCGACGAACTCGTTGCGGTCCCCGCCCAGCGAGAAGTGCTCGCCGGCCCCGCTGAGCACCACCACCCGGACATCGGGGTCCGGCAGGGTCAGGATCGCCAGCAGATCGTCCAGCATCGCCTCGGTGACCGCGTTGCCGGTGTCGGGGCTGTTCAGCTCCACGCGCAGGATGCCGTCCTCCCGCGCGGTGCGTATGGGGCTCGGTGCCGCCCGGTACGGCGACAGGTACTCGGTGAGGGAAGACTTCATATCGCTACATTCATTGAGGTCACACGCCTGAAGACCAGACGAGACGCGTAGCTGGGCGCCGTCACGGCGCGCAGGGTGGGGAAACGTTTCAGGAGCTGGGTCAGGAGCGTACGTGCCTCTAGACGGGCGAGAGCCGCGCCCAGGCAGTAGTGCACACCGCCCCCGAAGGTGAGGTGGGTGCCGGTGCGCATGATGTCGAAGGCGTCCGGGTTCTCGTTGCGCCGGGGGTCGTGGTTGGCGGCGCCGAACACGACGTGGACCATGGCGTCCTTCGCGATGGGCACACCCGCCAGGACCGTGTCGTCGGCGGCGACCCGCGTGTTGATCTGGATCGGCGGGTCGTACCGGAGAACTTCGTCGACGGCCGCGTCGATGTATCCGGGGTGCTCCTGGAGCCACTCCCACCGACCGGGCTCCGACAGCAGCAAGCTCACCATGGACGACAGCAGAGTTGCGGTGGTCTCCAGCGAGGCGATGGTGACGAACATGGTCAGGCGGTAGAGGATCTCGTCCGCCGCCTCGCGGTCGGGCGCCATCGCGTCCCAGGTGTGTATCCAGCCGGTCACGACATCGTTGCTGGGGTTCGCGCGGCGCTGCTTCACCATCTCGGTGAAGTACGCGCGTAGACGCAGGGTTGCTTCTTCGGATACGGCGAGTTCGCTCTTGGTGGGCAGCAACTCCTGGGCGTGCACCTGGTTGTGGGTGATCTCAAGGATGTGGGCGTAGTCCTCGGGCGGGACGCCCAGCCAGGTGCCGATGGTGCTGATCGGGAGCTGCTCGCTGACCGTACTGACGAAGTCGGCCTCGCCCCAGCGAAGCTTCTCGGCGAGGTCGTCGAGAAGGCGGGTGACGTGCTCCTCGACCTGCGGGGTCAGCCGCTGGATGGTGGAGCGGTCGAAGAGGTTGCCGAGGCTGCGACGCTGGCAGGTGTGCTCGGGCGCGTTGAGGCGCGCGAGCGTCTTGGTCATCTCCTGGGTGGCGATGGCGTCCCACTGTCTGGCGTCCTCCTGGCGTTCCTGCCAGGCGAAGTCCGGTGCCAGCCAGTTGCGGCCGCGCAGCACCTTGCTGCACGCGTCGAAGCCGGTGACGAAGTACGCATTCCAGGGAGCGCGTATGACATCACCCATGGACCTCATTTCGCCCAGGAGTGCGTAAGGATCAGCCTGCCCCTCCGGCGATTTGAGACGCCGTAGGAGAGAAATGAGGGCACGGCGGTCGACGGTGGTGGGCCTGTCTGTGCCACATATTGCACTCACGCAGAGTTCCTTGTCCTGGGCTCATGGTTACGGCCAGAACTTACCCCTCCGCATATATCAGCCATGCGTCGATCTCTGTTGGTCCTGTCACAGGAAAATGGCTTGTCAGCCCCTTGCCATATGCCCAATGGTCCATACACAGAGTCTGCCTGACTGCCCGTTATGCCCACTGGCGTCAGAATTCATTTACCGCCGGATCATCAAACGCGGAAGACGTCAAGGAAGGAACTCCACCAGCCCTTCGTCTTCCTCTGCGGCTCCACGTGCTCGTAGCGTGCGGCGGGAATCTCCTCGGAGGCGGCGATCCGGGACGAAACGGGCGATTGTGCGGCCGTTGCTGCATGGCGCGCGGCACTCGGGCTGAAGCGGACCGGCAGGGACACCAGCGCCCGGTGGAACGGACCCGGCCGCCATTCGACCGCCGAGGCCGGCACGGCGAGGGCGAGATCCGGCACGATGTTGAGGATCTTCTCGATCGCGGTGAGGGCGATGAGTTGGGCGGGGGACTTCGCCGGGCAGACGTGCGGGCCCGCACCCCAGGCCAGATGGGCGCCCTTGCTCAGGGTCTGGCGGGCGCCGGTGAGCGCGGGATCGCTGTTCGCGGCGGCGAAACTGATCAGTACGGGGGTGTCCGCCTTCAGCGTCACGCCGCCGAGGTCGACATCCTGGACCGGGTAGTGCGCCGCGTAGTTGGCGATCGGCGGGTTGTTCCACAGCACGTTGTCGAGGGCGTCCTCGACCAGCATCCCCGTACCTCGCCGCTGCGGACCGCCGGTGTTGTCGGACAGCAGGAGGAGCAGTGCGTTGGCGATGAGATTGCGTTCCGGCTCGATGCCCGCGCCCATCAGCATGACGAGCTGGTCTTTGAGCTCCTCGTCCCGCAGGCCTGCCGGGTGCTGGATGAGCCAGGAGGTGATGTCCTCGCCGGGCTGCCGCCGCTTGAGGGCGACGAGCTCCATCAGGCACTCCGTCAGCTCGGCGTTGGCCCGCAGTACGTCTTCGCCGTCGAAGATCGCGGACATGCTGCGGGTCAGCCGGTCGCCGATGTCACCGGGGCAGCCGAAGAGCTGGTTGAACAGCAGCAGCGGCAGAAGCTTGGCGTAGTCGCCGAGCAAGTCGGCGGTGCCGCGTTCGATGAACTGGTCGATGAGGTAGTCGGCGATGCGCTCGACGTCCCGGCTCAGCCGCGTGGTGTTGAGGCGGGCGAGGCTCTCGGTGACCGCCTTGCGCAGGCGCAGATGCTCCGTGCCGTCCGTGAACAGGCAGTTGGGCCGGTACGCCATCATCGGCAGCACCGGACTGTCGAGCGGTACGCGGCCCTCCCGCAGGGCCGTCCACCGCCGCGAGTCACGGGCGAAGAAGGAGGGGTTCTGCAGGACCCGGAGCGCGGCCTCGTGCTGCACGATCAGGGTGGCCTCCACGCCGGGAGCCAGCTCGATCGGAGCGGCGAGCCCGTGCGCCCGGAACTCGTCGTACGCACGATGCGGATCGGACGCGAACTCCGGCCCGTAGAGCGACGTCTGCCGCTCACCGTGCATCGGGCACCCGCTGGGGGCGCTGTACGGGGTGGCTCCCGGCTGAGAGTCCATGTGTGATTCCTCGATGTGATCGCGGGCCTCGCAGGGCCCGGACGGCGGACGGAAAACGGGGATCGGGCTTCCGTACCGGCCAACGGCGGACGGAGCAGGGGTCAGGCCACCCGTGCGAGAAGGTGCTGGACCAGAGTGATCAAGGCCTGCGCGGACGAATTCTCGTCCCTGGCGTCGCAGTACACGACCGGGGTGTCCGGCAGCAGATCGAGAGCCTCACGCAACTCCTCCTCGGCGTGCCGGGAGTACGGGTCGAAGCTGTTGACCGCGACCGCGTACTCCAGTCCGTACCTCTCGACGAGGTCGATCACCGGGAAGGTGTCGGCGAGACGGGCCGGGTCGACGAGGAGCAGCGCGCCGAGCGAGCCCCGCGCCATGTCCTCCCACAGCTCGACGAACCGCTGCTGGCCCGGCGTACCGAACAGGTACAGCACCAGTTCGTCGCTGAGCGTCAGACGGCCGAAGTCCAGTGCGACCGTTGTCGTCACCTTGTCGGGCGCGCCACGCAGATCGTCGATGTGGGCACTGGCCTGCGTCATCCTCTCCTCGGTGCGCAGCGGAGTGATCTCGGAGAGGGTGCCGATGAGCGTCGTCTTGCCCACGGCGAAGTGTCCGACGACGAGGATCTTCGCCGCACGCTGTACCGCGTCCGGCACATAGATGTTCTCAGCCGAACCGGACTTGGAGTCCATGCAACACCTCTTCGAGGATCTTCCTGTCAACTAGCTGAGCCGGCGGTGGCGCCTTGCGGCGCATCAGATGCCCCTGATCCGCTAAGTCGTTCAGCAGCAGTCGCGCCACTCCGACGGGCAGTTCCAGACGGCCCGCGACCTCGGCCACCGACAGATAGCCGCCGGAGCACAGCTCCCAGATCGCCCGGACCTCGGGGCTCGGGTTCGGGGGCTGCTGCCGGTTGGGTGCGATGGTGACCAGAGTGACGAGGGAGAGGCCCTCCGCATCCGGCAGGCCGCGCCCGCCGGTGATGACGTAGGACCGCACGAACCCGCTGCTGACCGCCTGTTCCTCACCCGGCGCCGTCATGCGTCGCTTCCGGCGTTCTGGCGGGGAGGCGTGGTCATCGCCTTCCCCAGCGCGGCGACCTGTTGCTGCATACGGAAGGACATGGCCTCCATGTCCACGTCGGCCGCGGCGGCCGCCGCCAGATAGGCGCCGGTACCGGCAGCGATCAGGAAGATCCAGCCGTGCTCGTACTCAAGGAGGGTCTGGTGCCAGCGGCCGGGGGTCTGGGCGCCGATGAAGGGCGCGACGGCCCGGCTCAGCGACTGCATGGAACTCATCGCCGCGGCCACGGTCTCCGCGTCGTCCCGGCCGATCTCACTGGAATTGGCCAGCAGCAGACCGTCGGCGGAGACGAGGATCGCGTGCCGTGCGCCGGGTACCTGGAGCACATCGTTGAGCACCCAGGACAGGTCGGGGTTCACTGGAACTCGGGTCCTTCCATCGTCGTCGTGTCACGCCCGGACCGTGTTCCGCGCTGGAACGCGCCCAGGCGGGAAGCGGTCTCCTCGTTGTTGCGCACCGGCCCGGGCTCGGCCGACGGCACCACTGACACTGGGCTCTTGCGACGACGCTTGGGCAGGCCACCGGGGGTGGTGAAGGTCCCCGACGGCTGCGGGGCGGGGGCCGACTGTGCGGCCGGAGGGAACAGGGGAGTCGGAGCCGGCGTGGGTGCCTGGCGACGGGGGAGCGCCGATACGTCCGCATGGTGGCCACCGGCGTCCGTGGGGGCGGCAAGGGGCACCGGGTGTGCCGGTGCGTCGTCGGTGAGAAGCTCGTCGGGCAGGAGAACCACCGCGCGTACGCCTCCATAAGGGGATACGGAGTCCACCGAGACCTTGAACCCGTAGCGGGCGGCCAGCACGCCGGAGACGGCGAATCCGAACTGCGGGGGAATGCCCAGACTCGAGACGCTGATCGCGGCCTGAGGCGCAAGGAGAGCCGCCGCGCGGTCCTTCTCCTCCTGGCCCATGCCGAGTCCTGCGTCGTCGATGATGAGGCAGACGCCCTTCGGGACGGCCTGGATGTTGATCTCCACCGGAGAGCCGGGCGCGGAGTAGTTGGTGGCGTTGGCCAGCAGCTCGGCGAGGACCACCGCCACAGGCTCCACGGCCTTGCTGACGACGGAGAAGTTGACCTGCCCGTGGACCCGGACCCGGTCGAACTGCCGGATACGGCCCTGGGCGCTGCGGGCCACGTCGAAGACGGAGGCGACCGTCTCCCTGCGCCCGAGCCAGCCACCGCACAGCACCGCGATGCCCTGCGCGCGGCGCCCGAACTGACTGTTGGCGTGGTCGATGGCCATCAGGTCGGCGAGCATGTTGGGGTCGTCGCCGTACTTCTTCTGGGCGTTCTCGACCACCACCTGCTGCTCGTCCGCAAGCCCCTGAAGGGTGCGCACGGCCGCCTTGAGGACGGCCTTGGTCTCCTCCTCGGCGTCCTTGCGGACCTCGGCCAGCTCGGTGGCCTGACGGTGCAACAGACCGTTGTGGGTGACGTGCAGCTCGTCCCGCTGGCGTTGCAGCGCGTCGCGCTCGCCACGGAGGTCGGCGTTCTGTCTGCGCAGACGGATGTTGGTCTTGCGAGCCCGCAGGACGGCACCGACAGCGACCAGGGCTACGACAACCAGCGCCCAGAAGAGAGGGCCCTGCACAAATGTCATGAGACTCACTTCAAGTGCCATGGCTATGGAAATACGGCTTGACGCTCCCTCATGTGCGGTACCGGCCGGACTCGGTGAGTCACGGCTTGTGCCACGTGGGGAGGGCCCCTCCGCGAGTGGGGCCGAGGAATTCATCCCTTCCGGAATGCCCCCATATGCCATCAGCCCACTGGAAGTAAGATGATCTTAGCATCGGCCTGTCGGTTAAATGTCAAGAGCACCACGCCAGTTGCACTCTTGACGCGGAATGTTCACATCCAGGGGCGGAGTTGCCGTCCTCGCCGTCCAGTGAGGGCACGGATCCCCGACGGACAAATGTGACGCCCGGGCAGGACCGGGTGGATGTGTGTACGTCCAGTTCCATTTCGAGGCGTACGCGCCGTCGCGAAGGATCCTCGGTGCACCTCCGCCGTACCGCCGGCATTGCGCCGCGCGTGCCCCGCCCGCGCAGGCCGCTGCGCTCACCCGCTCGGCCCCGCACCGGGGCCACAAACATGGGGCCCGCCTTTTCGGCGGGCCCGCTCCAGTTCGTCCGGTGGGACAACCCTGGCCCATGGCCGTCGCGTATGTACGGGAGCGAGCCCCTCACCAAGGCGCGTGGCCGCAAAGTGAAGGGGCTCAAATAGCCGCAAGGCTCCCAAAGTCCTGCGAATTTCGAAGCCCCGCACGCACTCTCAGGACAGGTAGCCCCACTGGATGGCCAGGACCACGAGCTGGGTCCGGTTGGTCGCGCCCATTGTGAATTCACGTTTTCCTGAATTCAGGTCTTCGTGTACTTTCTTGGTGTGCTGACTGTCGCTCCTGACATCGAGATCGAGGTGCTGGCCCGTTTCGGCCGCGCGCTCGCCGACCCGATCCGTTGCCGTCTCCTGCTTGCGCTGCGCGAGGCGCCGGCCCACCCGTCCGACCTGGCCGAGGCGCTGGGGATCTCCCGCACCCGCCTTTCGAACCACCTGGCGTGCCTGCGTGACTGCGGACTGGTCGTCGCGGTTCCCGTCGGGCGCCGTACCCGTTACGAGCTCGCCGACGAACGTCTGGGCCATGCGCTGGACGATCTGCGCACCGCCGTGCTCGCGGTGGACAGCGACCGTACCTGCCCGGACGCGGAGAAGGAGGGCTGCTGCTGATGGCCGCGACATCCCTCGGTCCCAGCCCGGCTCGCAGGGACGTGCTCGCCCGCCGGATACGGCTGCTGGTCGCCGCGACCATCACCTACAACGTCATCGAGGCCGTCGTCGCGATCACCGCCGGGACGATCGCCTCCTCCACCGCACTGGTCGGCTTCGGCCTGGACTCGGTCATCGAGGTCTCCTCCGCCGCGGCGGTGGCCTGGCAGTTCTCCGCCCGCGAGCACGCCGTGCGCGAGGCCCGCGAGAAGACCACGCTGCGGATCATCGCCGTCTCCTTCTTCGCCCTCGCCGCGTACGTCGGCGTCGACGCCATCCGCGCTCTGGCCGGTGCCGGGGAGACGGAGCGTTCGGTGCCCGGCATCGTCATCGCCGCCCTGTCCCTGGCGATCATGCCGTTCCTGTCCGCCGCCCAGCGCCGGGCCGGACGCGAACTCGGCTCCGCCTCGGCGGTGGCCGACTCCAAGCAGACCCTGCTGTGTACCTACCTGTCCGCCGTCCTGCTGGTGGGCCTGCTCCTCAACGCCACGCTCGGCTGGTCCTGGGCAGACCCGATCGCCGCCCTCGTCATCGCCGGCATCGCCCTCAAGGAAGGACGCGACACCTGGCAGGGCAAGGGCTGCTGTGCACCCCCGGCGGCCGTGTCCATGCCCGCCGGCGCCGAGGCGGACGCGTGCGGTTGTCGTCCGGGTTGCGACTGCTGCAGCTGACCCGGCGCGCCCCCGGCCGGACGGGACAGCCCTTAGGCTGGCCGACACGGAACTCGGGCGGCAACCGGGTGATGGAGAAAGGCGTCAGCATGACGGAGCGCGAGCTTGCTGCAACTCAGCGGGAGCACTGGGAGCAGACGTACGGCGAGCACCCCGCCATGTATGGCGAAGAGCCGTCCGAGCCGGCCGTCCACGCAGCCCGGGTCTTCCGCTCGGCCCGCGCCCGCCAGGTGCTGGAGCTCGGGGCCGGGCACGGCCGCGACGCGTTGTACTTCGCCCGCGAGGGTTTCACCGTCCAGGCCACCGACTTCAGCCCGGTCGGCCTGAAGCGGCTGCGCGAAACCGCCAACGCCCAGGGCGTGTCCGGGCGGGTCACCACCGCGGTGCACGACGTGCGCGAGCCGCTCCCGCTGGCCGACGGCTCGGTGGACGCGGTGTTCGCCCACATGCTGCTGTGCATGGCCCTGTCCACCGAGGAGATCCACGCCCTGGTCACCGAGGTGCGCCGGGTCCTGCGGCCGGGCGGAGTCTTCGTCTACACCGTCCGTCACACCGGCGACGTCCACTACGGGGCCGGCACCGGGCACGGTGACGATATCTGGGAGCACGGCGGTTTCGCGGTGCACTTCTTCTCCCACGACCTGGTCGACGGCCTCGCCGACGGCTGGCAGCTGCAGGAGGTCCACCCCTTCGAGGAGGGCGACCTGCCCCGCCGGCTGTGGCGCGTCACCCAGGCCCTGCCCCGGTGAGCGCCTCCCCGGTACCGGCCGCCGACATCACCGTCGACGGCACCGGCCTGCTGTGCGTCACTCTCCTGCTCCGCCTGCGGGCCCGCATCGCCGACGCCGAGCCGGGCACAGTCGTGTACGTCATCGCCACCGACCCGGCCGCCCCACTCGACCTGCCGGCCTGGTGCCACATGGTCGGGCACGACTACCTCGGCCCCGTGCCCGGCGCCGACCGGGCCGTGTACGCGCTCAGGCTCGCCGCCGACGCACAACCCACCCGGCCCGACGCCCCCTGGCACCGGGCCGACCCGGCTCGCTGACCGGCATCGCGGGATGCCCGCCCTGCCGGGATGTCACGACGGCCGTGGACCGCACTGCCGTCGTAGTCGGTGGGGGCGCCTCACCGTTCCTGTTCCACCAACTCCTTGAAGTGCTCGAGGTCGCCCCGTACAAGCCGTTCGATCGCGGTCGCCTGGGCGAATCCCTTCGGCCCGCCGAACGCCTCCTTGACGGTGCCCGGGTCGTACTCGATCCGGGCCTGGACTCGGGTGTGCTCCCGGTCGATGGGCAGCAGTGAGAAGGTTCCCGCCAGGTCGGGACCGCTCGTGGTCTGCCACTCCATCAGCTGTTCCTTGCCACGGTCGGTGATCTCGGCTTCGAACTCCTGAACCCGGCCGCCGACGTCGACGTCCAGGTGCGTCCGGTGCCCGTCCTCCGAACGAGCCTCGCGTACGCCTTCGACGAACCGCGGATAGCTCTCCACACGGTGGAGGCGTTCCCAGACCACAGCGATCGGAATATCGACGTCGATCTGTTCTTCGAGAGTGCTCATCGGCCACCTCGCAACTCGGTTCACGGTTCACGGGGCCACATCTCCATTGTCGCCCTCCGGAGGGCCGAGGGAGGCCGACGTCAGCGTCCCTGGGTCGGCGGGCCGGTGCTTGTCCATCCGGCCTTGGCGCTCCGGGGCACGAGCGGGGACCGCGAGGCTTCAGGCGGACCCGACTCCGAGTTCGCGGCCGCGGTAGAAGCCTTCCTGCTCCGCGACAACGTAAGGCGCCATGGCCTCACGCCGCTGCGTCTCGGCCGCGGAGGCCCGCCAGGAGTCGCACGCTTCCTTGGTGTCCCAGAACGACACCCCGGTGATCTCTTGCCCGTCCTCGGACCAGTACGCGTAGGCGCGGCGCAGCGCCCGCGGGTACTGGTCCGGGCGCCAGGCCCTCTCGAACTCCTCCAACGCGCCCGGCTTGATACGGCGTGTCGTCACCCAGACAAAGTGCTCCACCATCGTGGTCTCCTCTGGAACGCCGGTTCGACTTGATGGTGCCTTCTCAAGCCATCGTAAGTTTGTGGCACCGCTTCCGCCCCTGCTGCAGGGGCGACGCGGCAGTAGCCGACGAGCGGGCCTCGGCGTCGTACCCCACCATCAAGGGAAGCCGGCTGTTCCAATCGCCGAAGGCGAAGGCGGTGAAACCGTGCTCCTGATTCACGGCGTAACACCATGATCTCGGGCAGCTTCCGACGCCTGGTCGTGCTGCGGCACGCCAAATCCGCCTGGCCCGACAACGTGGCCGATCACGAGCGGCCGCTCGCCCCGCGCGGCCGTCGTGACGCCCCGGCGGCCGGCCGCTGGCTGCGCCGGGCCGATTGCGTTCCCGACCTCGTCGTGTGCTCCACCGCCAGCCGTACCCGCCAGACGTGGGACCTCGTCTCGGACGAGCTCGAAGCCACCACGCCGGTAACCCATGACGCACGCCTCTACGAGGCGAGCGCCGGGGAGTTGCTCGGAGTCGTACGGGACATCCCGGCGCACGTACGGACGCTGATGCTGATCGGGCACAACCCCGGCGCGCAGGACCTGGTCCTGATGCTCGCCGGTGAGGCGGACGGCAACGCCCTGGAGCGGACGCGTACGAAGTTCCCGACGTCCGCGATCGCCGTGCTGTGCCTGCCAGGCCCCTGGTCGGACCTGGAACCGGGTGCTGCCCGGCTGACCGAAATGGTCGTGCCCCGCGGCTCGAAGCCATGACGGGACGGCGCTGGAGTCCACGCAACCGAGGAGGGAAACACGTCCTGGTCCCTGGCCGACTGCGGGAGATTCCGAGAGTGACAATTGTGGGTGGGTGTCGTGCTGGCCGGTGCACTGAGTCAGGTCGCGAGGTCCTGTTCGGTGGACCGGCTTGCCGAGCCGACGGGAGACGACGATGAACGGCTCGGTCCGTGTCGGACAAGTTTTCGGGGTACCACTGCGGATGCACTGGAGCGTGCCGCTGCTGGTGGTGCTGTTCGCGTACGGTCTTGGCCGCCAGACCCTCCCTGCATGGACTCCAGGGCACTCGAATGCGGTTTACACCTTCGCCAGTGCCGTGGGGGCCGTACTGCTCATGGGCAGCCTCCTGCTCCACGAGACGGCACACGCTGCGACTGCCCGCAGGAAGAAGATCGCGGTACAGGACGTGACGCTGTGGGCACTGGGCGGGGTGACCCGGATGGGGCGACCGCCGACGGCCGCGGTGGCTTTCGCAGTGGCGATCAGCGGGCCGCTCACCAGCCTGGCCATCGGAAGCGCCGCGCTCGGAGCGGGAATCGGGCTGCACGCGATGTCCGGCTGGGCGGCGGTGCCCGCCGCCGTTCTGGTGTGGCTCGGCTGGGCGAACCTGTTCCTGGGCGCATTCAACCTCCTGCCCGCCGCGCCGCTCGACGGCGGAAGGGTGGTACAGGCGCTGTTGTGGTGGCGTACCGGAGACCGGGAACGTGCGGACCGGGCGGCCTCCCGAAGCGGTCAGGTCGTGGGCGGGCTGCTGATGGCCTTCGGCTGGATCTCCTTCCTGCGCGGGGCGCCGGGCGGGCTGTGGCTCGTCCTCGTCGGTCTCTTCATCGCGCTCGTCGCCGGCGCCGAGCGGCAGCGCGCCGTGACCTACACAGCACTGCGTGGCATCAAGGTCGCCGATGCCATGTCCAGCCCGGTGACCACCGGCGCCGACTGGCTGACCGTCCGGCATTTCATCGACGAGGTGGCAGTGGACTCCCGCCATTCCGCCGTGCCACTGCTCGATTTCGAAGGCCGTCCCAGCGGGATTGTTCAGATACGCAACCTTGCCCGGATACCGGGAGCGCGGCGGGAGGCCCTGCGCGTGCGCGAGGTGGCGGTCCCGCTGGCGCAGTGCGCGGTTGCCGCCCCGAGTGATCTTCTGACTGAGGCTCTCGACAAGCTCCGCCCGGGTAGTGGCATGCGCATTCTCGTGGTCGACGGGAACCAGCTGGTGGGGATCATCACCGCGAAGGACATTTCACGACTGATCCAGCGGCACACACTGGGGGGCCAAGGCCCCAACTGAGCAAGATCGGTACCCATCTCGTGGAACACCTGTGACAGCGCGAGGAACTTGCGGTCCTGCGCGAGCCGAGCATCAAGGCGCCCCCTGTCCGCTTATTTCCATTCTGTTAAGTTTGCGTGCATTCCACTTGACGGCCGACTTGGTTGCCGAAAACGCCGTTGAAGCGAGTAGGTGACCTCTTGAACCCCGCAGCATTTCTCTACGCTTGTCACCTTTCGCCAGTGACGTGGGAGGATTCTTCTGCTGTTCTCCCAGAGGGAATTGAACGGGAACTGGTTGATCGTTTTCATGGTAGAGTTTGAATGAATTCACAGGACGCCACGAAAAAAGGGGAATGGCGTGAATACCGAGAAGGCTACGGCTCGACGTCTTACGGCCGAAGAGGTTTCGGAGTTGGGTCTCCAGGACGGAATCTTCGTCTCGGCAGAGATGGAAGGCCTTCCTCTCGACTGCTACGCCCCGGCTTTCCTTACGAAGCCGGGTAAGAATTTTGAGGGAGGGTCCTTTACCGCGAAGACGATCTTCGGTGAGGAAATCCACGTTCTCCCGGACAATGCCGAAGAGCGCGGGATCTGGGTTGCCGACAAGGCGGGGGAAGAGATCGAGGTTCTTCAGAGTGCTGGCGTCCTCCTGAATCTCGCCCTCTTCGTGCCCGGCGGGAGCAAGGAATCTCTGGAGTCGCTCTACTCCGCAGCCCGGGACGCCTTCGGCGCGGGGATTGTTCAGCGCTGGAGCGAGGAAGCCGTCGCGGTGCCGGATGTCAAGGTCGACCTGTTCGAGGAGCCGGCCCGGGGGCGGAAGAACAGCAGTCAGAACCGTGACCGCCGCGCCTTGGACATCTACCCGACCCGAGTGCGATTCCTGGAGCCCAGCGATGGCTGGAGGTTCATTGTCGAACCACACAAGGAGATCGTCGATGAAACACCGACGATCTGACCTGATGGCAGGTTAGCCGTAATCTTTCGCGGGAGCCCGTCGGCTTGCTGACGGGCTCTTCTCTTTGCTTGTCGGGGCGTTTGGGCCGACCGCAGGCCGCCGACGTCGGTGATCCCCAAGTCGGCGCCGAGGTACGGCCGTTACTCGCAAACGATCAGCCGCATGCCCTTCGGCGGCCGGTCAGGCAGTCTCCGTCGAGCTCGGCGACGCAGGCGCCGTCGCGGATCTCGTCGAGCCCGTTGTGCCCCTTGTCTGTCGCGGAACTCCTGCGGTTGTCGCTGGCCCCCTCCGGATTCGTCCGCGATCGGTAACAGAGGCCGCTTGTAGGGGCGTTGGTATGTCTTCATGGGTGCACGGCATCGGCAAAGACAGCAAAGGGGCGGGCGGACATGGCAAGGCACAAGGGAAGGGGATGGCACGGCCGGCTTCTCGCGGCGGCGCTCGGGGTGACAGCGATGGCCGCTGTCACCTCGGTGTGGACCGCGCAGGCAGACACCGCCGGAGGGCGGCAGCCGCAAGCGCGTGTCTCAACGCCGGACGCCCGGCCCCAGGACCGGACCGTGGCCAAGGTAGCGGCGGACATCGCGCACGCCTCGGACCGCGGCGCCCGGGGCGTCAACATCACCATCGACGACGGACCGGACCCGGTCTGGACGCCGCAGGTGTTGCAACTGCTGAAGGACAACGGTGTGAAGGCTACGTTCTGCATGGTGGGCACCCAGGCCCAGGCGCACCCGGACCTGGTCAAGGCGGTCGTGGCAGGCGGGCACCGGCTGTGCAACCACACTGTCTCGCACGACACCACCATGGACACCCGGTCCGAGGCCTACCAGTCCCAGCAGATCCTGGATGCCGAACGCATGATCACCGAGGCGTCCGGAGGCGTCCGGCCGCAGTATTACCGGGCCCCGGGCGGTGCTTTCACCCCGTACAGTCGGCAGCTTGCCGCGTCCCGGGGGATGCGGCCGCTGGGCTGGAACGTCGACACCAAAGACTTCGAGCGTCCCGGCGTGGACACCATGGTCGCCACCGTCAAGAGCGAGATCTCCGACGGGCCGACCGTCCTCTTCCACGACGCGGGAGGGGATCGCTCCCAGACCGTGGCCGCTCTGCGCGAGGTGCTGCCCTGGCTGAAGCAGCAGGGGTACTCCTTCGGCTTCCCCGTGCGGTGATTGAGGCTCGCCCGTACTGGCATCCAGAACCGGACCCCCGGCACCGGCAGACAGACGCTAGTTCTGTGTCGGCTAGCCATCGCCGATGCCATCGCCCGACTCGCGAAGCCGGTGGGTCATAGCCGCCACGCCGACGCCCGTATTCCCAGCTGCAGGTCCTATGCGTCGTCGACTGCGCCGTCAACGGCGGCCGGGTCGAGGGAGTCGACGTCTTCCATGAAGCTCAGCATCCGGGCGTTGACCATGTCGGGGTGGTCGATCTGTGGTCCGTGGCCAGTTGCCGCGACGATTTCGGCGCGGGCGCCGGGGATGACACGCGGTACGCGCTCCAGCTGCCGCCTCGGGTGCACGAGCAGGCTGCGCTTGCCCATGATGAGATAGAAGGGCGTGCGGATGGAGCCCAGCTCTTCGTCCGACAGAGGCAGCGGGGCGGGGCGGCGTATCCGGAAGGCGCGGACGCTTGCGTGGATCATCGCGCGCAGTTCTGGAACGACGAGTACCGGCTGTTCCAGCCAGGAGGCGAGGCGCGGGCGCAGCGCCTTGGGGGCGAAGGTCGCGAACAGGCTGGCGAAGATCCACACGAAGAAGCGCAGGCCCACCTTCTCCAGGCCGCCGGGGTCGAGGGCGGTGACGGAGGCGAGCCGGCTGGGGCGGAGGTGTGTTTGGTTGATGACCAGCCAGCCTCCATAGGAGGAGCCGACGAGGTGGACCCGGTCGAGGCCGAGCGCGTCGAGGGCCTCGTCCATCCACTGGGCCGCGCGTTCGGGCTGCCACATGGGTTCGCGCTGGACGCTGCGGCCAGGGTCACCGGGGGTGTCGAGCGCGTAGACGGGGCGTTCGGCGCTGAGCGCCGGGGTGTTGGGGTACCACTGGGCCGAGCAGCCGCCCGAACCGTGGATCAGTACCACTGGTGTGCGGGACTCGGCGGCGGGGTCCGCAGGGCCGTACCGGTAGACGTGCGTGGTGCCGAAGCTCGTCTCCACGTCCGTCTCGGAGCGGGCGGGCGCGCCCAACGCGTAGAGCGCGTCGCAGGCGGCGAAGTACCGGTCGCGCAGGGTGTCGTTGACGTAGTGGCCGACGTCGCGGCGTACACGGGTCGGGTTGTCGGGCACGGTGGCACCTCCTGGAGATCCGTTCTTTGTGATACGACCGTACCATGGTATTGATACGGCGGTACCATGAAAAGAGGTCACACTGATTCATCACTGACGGGCGGATGCGAGAACATGCCGAAGCGCGTGGACCACGAGGAACGGCGCAACCAGATCGCCGAGGCGCTCATTCGGGTCGCCGGACGGCGCGGACTGCACGCTGTCGGCATGCGGGACGTGGCTGCTGAGGCCGGCGTGTCACTCCGGCTCGTGCAGTACTACTTCGAGACCAAGGAGAAACTGCTCTTCTACGGGCTCCAGCACCTGACTGACCGCTTCACCGCACGAGTGGGTGCCCGTCTCCGCGCCGCCGGTACGAACCCGGGCCCGCGCGCGACGATCGAGGCGCTGCTGCTGGCCTCCCTTCCGACCGACGAGGAGGGCCGCACCTTCCACCTCCTCTACAGCTCCTACTCGATCCTGTCCGTGACCGACGAAGCACTGGCGGCCCAGCCCTTCATCGACAATCCTGACGCCGCGGAGAACGCCCTGACCGGGCTGCTCGAACAGGCCCAGGCATCAGGCCTGATCGATCCCGGTATCGCCGCGCGCACGGAGGCGATCAGCCTGCTCGCCATGACGGCGACCATGGGCACCAGCATCCTCGTGGGCCAGCGGAGCCCGGAGTCGGCCATCGCGGTACTTCGTCACCATCTGGACCGGATCTTCTCGACCACCGAGACGTCGGTGAGCGGGGCGGGGGGCTAAATCTGACGCGCTATCATGGCACGTTTGGCACGCGAATGGCGCGTGGGCTCCGAGGGGCCTGGACAACGATGAAGGACCTGGTCTGAGACCAGGGCCTTCATCATGGAGCGGGTGACGAGAATCGAACTCGCGCTCCGAGCTTGGGAATCAACACGGCACGGCCCGGCCGCCCGCTGCGCCCGCCGGTCTTCACTGGTCCCAGCAGGTCGGTCGGATGCCCTGTGAGTGTCGGTACGGACACCTCCGGAGTGCCCTCGGGAACTGCGGCTGTACCCCGGGTTCCCAGGCCAGGGGCGGCGTTCCGCGGTCCGTCACCTCGCGTCCGAGCGCACCGGCCCGACGCGGCACCAGCTCGTACTACTGGATGACCGCCGTGATGGCGGACAGTACGGAGACCTTGGCCCCCAGCGACGGGCTGTCACCGCTGCGGTAACCGGCTGAGGCTCGTACAACCAATCGACGCTCTTGTCGGTCCTGTTCGGCGACGTCTGATCGACATCTGTCGCCGAACAGGGACTGAAGGACTTGATGAACCCAGCCAGACGCACCACCGCCACCGCTTTGGTTCTGGCCACGGCAGGCGGAGTGCTCCACGCCACGGCCGTACCCGCCTCTGCGGTGGTGAGCTGCGCCTCCCCCGTCTTCAAACGGCAGTTCTTTGCGAACACGACGTTCTCGGGCACGCCCAGGAAGACGGACTGCGACTCAGCGATCGACCAGAACTGGGGCACGGGCGCACCCGCCTCTGGCGTACCGTCCAACAATTTCGGTGTGCGCTGGTCGGTGACGCGCGACTTCGGCTCCGGCGGCCCCTTCACGTTCACGGCGTCCGCCCAGGACGGCATACGGGTCTACCTCGACGGCGTCCGCAAGATCGACCTGTGGAAGAACGTCTCCACCACCGTCAAGAAGACGGTCAACGTGACGATCCCCAGCGGCAAGCACACGATCCGCGTCGACTTCGTCAACTGGACGGGCACCGCGAACGTCAAGTTCGCCTACACGCCGCGCACCTCCGTCGACGTTGACAAGGTCAAGCCGCTCACCCCGACGGGCGCGGTCGTCTCCTACAACACCGCCACCGGCGCGGCCAAGCTCACCTGGTCCAGGAACAGGGAGATGGACGTCGCGAACTACCGGGTCTACCGGCGGCTGAAGGGCTCGTCGTACGGCAGCAAGCCGCTCGCGACGACCACCGCCGCGTCGTACACCGACAGCACCCTGCCGAGAACCGGCGCGGCCTATTACTACGAGGTGCGGGCCGTCGACAAGGCGGGCAACGTCTCCGGCGGCAGCGCCGACCAGCTCGTCACCACAGTGGACAAGACGCCGCCCGCCGCGCCGTTCGTCGAGTGGGACGCGTGCCCGCACGACCAGCCCTACGCGGCCCCGCAGCTGGTCACCACCGCGGAGAACGCCGCCGACATCGCCTGGTACGAGATGCAGCGGCTCGACGCCGCCACGAACCGCTGGAGCACCGTCTACTCCGGCGCCAAGGGCGCGGTCTGCGACGCCGGCTATCCGGCCGACGGCAGCAAGGTCACCTATCGGGGCCGGGCCCGGGACGCCGCCGGGAACTGGTCGGCGTACTCGGCCGCCACGACGTTCACCACCTCCGACCTGACCCCGCCGGCCGCCGTCGCGCAGCTCCGCGTCGAGTATCGGTCGGGCGTTCCACATCTGTTGTGGTCACCCGTCACCGGGGCCGCCTCGTACCAGGTCCTCCAGTACGACCCGGCGACCGGCGACTATGGCGACGCCCGGCCCGAGAACAGCACCACCACGCAGACCGACGTGGTGCCGCGCCAGGTGGCCGCCGTCGCCGACAGCTACCGGTACGCGGTGCGCTCGGTGGACGCCAAGGGCAACGCCGCCGCGCCGGTGGAAATCACGCTGAAGATGGCCGACCGGCCGGAAGCGATCCCGGCGTTCAAGACCACCGCCCACAGGTTCGATGAGGGCGTGATGGTCGAGTGGAGCAGCGTCGACCCGTGGACCGTCGACGAAGGGCCCCTTCCCACGTACAAGATCGTCCGCACCGACACCGTGACCGGCGAGACCAGCATCGTGGACAAGTGCAAGCCGTTCACCCCGTGGGACGAGCCGCTGGAGGACCCGGACACGTACTGGACCTGGGCGGACGCCAACGCCCCCTGGTCCGCCCGCAAGCAGGTCAACGGCACCTGCTGGGACATCCAGGGCAAGTCGGAGACGGCGTACGAGTACCGAGTCGTGACGACCGACGTGTACGGGCATGTCTCGCAGCCCGGCCCGGCCGCCACGGAGACCACCCCGGACACCGAGCGTCCCGCCCCGGTGCAGAACCTGACTGCGGAACGCGTCCCGCTCGGCGTCCGGCTGACCTGGACGCCGCCCGCCGACGCCGATGTCACCGGCTACCACGTGTGGCAGGGCATCACCGACCCGGACAGCGGCGAGACGGTCTGGAAGGAGAACTGCTGGACCGGCAGCTCCCTGGCCAGGACCGAGATCCTCTGTCCGACAGTCCCCGACGGCGCCACCCACGTCTACAAGGTGGCCGCCACGGACGGCCGGCTTCTGCACGACGACGAGCCACTCGACGTCCTCCACCCCGCCGAGGTCTCGGTCACCCTGCCCGACACCCGACCGCCGGGCTGGACGGAGACCGAGGTCCGTCAGGACCAGTACCCCGAGCTGTATGTCGGCTGCTCCGAGAGCTCCGGCCTCGGGGACTGCTCCCGGTTCGCGAGCTACCGCGTGGAGCGCTGGGACCCCGCCACGGCCGCCTACGTCACCCTGGCCGAGGGCACGATGGGTGACGCCGCGTTCTACATGGACACCACGGTGCACGAGGACCGGCTCGGCCTGTACTACTACCGCGTCATACGCCTGGACGCCTCGGGCGCCGAGGCCGTGACCCGATCGACGGCGTACGGCATCTGGGACTCCTGGCTCTGACCGGAGGTGAGACATGAGGAGGGGCCCGGAGGATCCTCCGGGCCCCTCCTCACACGCCCCTGAGCGTCAGCCCGATTGCTGCTTCCGCTTGGGCGGCCGCCACTCCACCAGCGAGCTGGTCCGCCGCACCTCCTGGAACGGCACCAGTCGCGCCGTTGGGACAACCCCGTCCCGATCTCGCCCGGAGGACGAGCGGGCCTGCCGGCCCAGCTGCGTGTTGATGAGGCGCCTGAGACCCAGGTTTCGGCAAGTCGGGGCATATATCGGCAAGTCTGGGCGTGTAGAGGACACGCCACGCCTCGCGCAGCCTGGACAACAAAGAACCCCCGGGCCGTTGACCAGGGGGTTTCTCGTGGAGCGGGTGACGAGAATCGAACTCGCGCTCTGAGCTTGGGAATCACCGGTGCTTACGGCGGCCGAATATGCTCTGACCTGGCGATACGTTGCTCTGGGGGTGCTCCCGGCGTGGTCTCTCAGCGCCCCTGTTCACCGCTGTTGACCGCTGGGCACGGATGGGGCACGAGTGGTGGGGGCGCGGTGCACGTCCACCACGGTCGCACACTGAAGATCAATCCGATGAGGATGCGCCGAGGCTCGTTTTCGCGAAGGACGTCGACGAGTCAGAGGGAGATGATCCGGACATGACTGCCGCAGAGCTTTGTCATGTCGTCGCTGTCGGACGTCAGCAGCGCGACCGGCCCTGGCTGGCGAAGTGCCATTTCGGCCACGGTGGCGTCGATGGCGTACTTGTGGCCGTGCAGTCCGGCTTCCTTGAGGAGCTCCGCAGCGGCCTTCGCCGCCTGCTCGGTGACCGGTTCCACCTTGATCCGCGACAGTGCCCAGTTGAGGCGCGGAATGTTGGTGCGAGAGTGGCTGACCTCCACGATGGTGTTCGCCCCGATGACAAGGTCGGCACCCATCTCGTGGAACACCTGCAGCATCGCGAGGAACTTGCGGTCCTGCGCGATCCAGGCCGAAAGCCCTTCCGAGTCCAGGACCACGGTCTCGATGCGCTCACTCATGCGGCGTCCGCGTCCTTGGAGGTGCCTGTGGCACCGAAGATCTTCGACCGGGCCTCCGCCAGTTCCTCATTGCCGAAGCTTCCGTGCTCTTCTTCATGGCGTCGTAGGTCGTCGCCCAGCAGCTGGTGTCGAATCTGGCGGGCCACCGCTTCCGCCACATAGCCGGAAACGTTGTCCGTGAGCTTGCGGAGCTCCGCCACCTGGTCGCTGGGCAGGGTGACGGTGATACGAGTCGTTGAGGACATGCGGCAAGCATACTGGAGTATGCGCGAAGCTGGCTGTGATTGCTGCCCCTGGGTGCTGACCAAGGATGCCAGCGCTGGAGCGGTCCACCGCCCACCGAGAACCGGCGGCAGCCATTACCCAGGCCCGGGGGTTGCTCCTCGAAAAGCTCACGAGCGCCTCCGCCTCCACCCCTCCCGCCGTATGACACTCGCCGACTCGGCCCGTAGGGGCAGTGAAGGGAAGTCCCAGCCATGGCCACCTCCGACACCACGCGCCCGTCCCCGTCTATCGCCCGGGCACTCTGGCTGCTGATCACCGTTCTCTTCTCCGTACTGGTCGCTGCGTGCGCCGCCGCGTTGAAGTACGAGACCGGCACGGGAATCGCTGACGTGATCCTTTACGCGGGGACCGCATTCGGCGCGACGGCAGGGCTCTGCTTCGCCGCAGTGGGAGCGGTCACGGCGCTACGGAATTAGACAGCGGCGAACGTCGGCCGGGGCGTGTCGTGTGCACCGGCCGACGTTCGCCGCGACGCCTGGACCTGGCCGGGGGTGACTTGGGCGAGCCGGCCCCGTGAGCGTTCCTTCCTGGCGAATTCAAGCCGGTTCGGGGACCCGACGCGCCTGGCTCCCGGAGGGCGACGCCGCCGAGCTGGACTGGACAACAAAAACCCCAGGCAGCTGGCCTGGGGCTCTTTCGTGGAGCGGGGGCGCGGCCACCGCCGCTGCGGTGCTGAAACCGGCTATCTGGTGGCCGATCAGACGACTCGGGACAGACCCTGGAGGTAACCATTGGATCGCAGCTCGGCGCAGGCGGAGTGCAACACCTGGAGCGCGGCCCGCAGCCCGATGCGCGGAATCTCCTGGAACAGTTCCAGCGGTATATCTGAAACTATGTCGGAGAAACCGTAATGAATTTGGACCGAATCGCCGCGCCGAACCGCATGAATGCTGTCCTGGGTCTGAGATGTCTCGACGGTGGACTCACCGGTTGCCAGGACTTCACGCTTCATCTGGACCAGCATCAACAGAAAGTCGATGATGGGGAGTCCAGGAGTCACCAGTGCGATATCGCCTGCTTGCTGGTCGTGGATCAAGACATCGGTCACGAAGTGCCGAAAGGTGAAGTCATCGACGGTCAGTTCCCTCGGGTTCTTGCCCAACTCCTCGATGGAACGCCAGGACCCGTCCTCGGCACGCGGCAGGAATTCAATGGAAAACATCGTCAGCCTCACCGTTCGGCAGGTTAGGGCGGGAGTGGAGCGCGAACTAGGACGGCTCAGAAGAAGACCTTCGGACGCCCGGTTCGATACCGACAGCGCGCTCAAGCTCACCCCTGCGGAGGCGGAGACCCTGCACGCCCAGCTCTGTGATGCGCTGGACCAGGAACCGCCGCCGGGTCCGAAGGATTGCCGCACGGAGGTGCAGGTGCAGCGGCGGCCTCGCTGGCCCTAGCCCGACGCCACAGGCGCCCGAACGAGAAGACTTGGTCGGGCGTCTGTGTGCGTTCTCCTGCTGCTGTCAGCCGGCTAGTCGCCCTGGAGGTGGAGTTCCAGGCCGACGCCTTCCGAGCAACGCTCGGCCAATGCGCGGATTCGCGGGCGGTAGGTCTACAGGTGGACCCGCCCCGTCCTTGGCGGATGCGAACTCGTCGCCCCGCACTCGCGTGTGGCGTGGATCACCTGGGGTGCGTCTCGTGGTGCGGGGTGGGCGTGCGACGAGTCGACCCATGTAGTGCGTCACGTGCCCTCTGGGCTGCGCATTCGCGCAAGATGGGGCACGCGGGGGCACGCCGTCCGGCAAGAGGTCTAGACAGCAAAGAGGCCCCTGGCACCTGTGCTTCCCCCTTGGGCGGGGTGGTCGGCTGTGGTCTCTGGGATCCGTACATGACTGCTGCTGTCCGCTCCGCTGGGCACGGATGGGGCACGGGTGGTGGCAGTGCAACGGATCCGGCCAAGGTACCTATTCCGGATGGCTGGTGGGTCAGAGAGGGATGATGCGGACCTGGTTGCCGCAGAGCTTGGTCATGTTGTCGCTGCCAGAGGTCAGCAGCTTGACCACCTGCGTGCCCAAGCAGAGATCTCCGCTCCGAACGAGCATCAATGGCCCGTCAACAAGCTGACGGGCCTTGCGCAAAATCGAAGCTATATGGATGCATCTTCTGGTGGCTGCTTGGGATCAGGAGCAACGTTCGCGGCCCGAGCTGTGTCAATGTCGCCCTTGATCCATCGGGTGATGAACTCTGAAACATCGGGGCTGAAGTTGAGGCCACGCAATGTTGCCATGGCGCTGGGACGCTCTTCGGGGTTCATTCGTGCCCTAGCCCACTTGATAACGACCCGTCTCATCTTTCCATCAGTGCGAGTTACTGCGGAAACTTTGTTGTCTTGGCGGTGTCGAATTACGCCTGGTCGGGAAATTAGTAGCTCTGCGATCGGAAGGAACATTAGGATCGATCCTTCCTTCAGTGGGCCGGACTTTCCAGAGACTGGACCATCGCAGGCCCGCAGGATTGGCAGCAGAAGATGATGCGAAATCTCGGCCTCACTCACCCATGGGCATGGTGCTGCAGGAAGCAGTTCCGCTAAAGCCTTGACGCAGTCAGCGGATGCGGAAATGCCAAAAAAGTCGCTAGAATCGATAAAACTGACACCCTCCCGAAACGAGGCATGGAATACGAATGGAGGAATGGCTGCAGCCCAGTAAGAGTTTCGGAATGCCCACAGTTGAGAGGTTCCGAACTTTTCAATCAAGGCGCTCATGGAGACATTGCCGCTAACGGCGCCAAGGCGGGCGGCCCAAAAGGCTGAGCCGTAATGCCGAGATATCAACGGCGCCAATTCTTTGCGCAGATCATTCTTAACCCCGCCCCATACTTCTACGCTACCAGAGGGCAGTGGGTTTGCGTAGGCGGTAGTGTAATTAGCGAGTTCGTTGAAGAAAAGCGCTGTTAGGAGTGCCTTATCATCCTCAGGGTATCTTGCCACGGAAACCCGAAGTGCTTCCTTTAGATTCTTGGAAACCATCTCAAGGTTTTCGGGGCTGCATTCCATTAGCAGGGCGATGGCCTCGAAATTGAAGGCCGAATCACTGATGGATTCCAAGGATAGGAAGACGGCCTGTTCGCAGATACTCTGAATAATCTGCGGACGCGGCACCATGAATCCCAGCGATCTTGCCGCAAATGATGCCAGGTTGACCTTCTGGCTAAGTGAGTCGGTGTCCTGGATGGCAGACAGGATGAGCTCAAGAAAGTCATCTCCGCCATCGTCGACATTCTGGCTCAATATCTGCAGCGATAATTGCGCAACAACTTCCCACTCTTGGGCCGAAATGCGCCCATGAAGAACGTCGAAGAGTTTTTCCGGCGTGTAATGCTTCCGTACTATTTGCGTCGCAGCGAAATATTCGAGGAATGTTCGGTGAGTGAAGGCGTAGAGATTCTGTTGTGTATCCGATCCCATGTCGGTGAGCACCCAAGCTCGACCCGTGCAAAAATCTACGAACTGGTTTGCGGCGTCCTCGGCAATTGCCTCATCATCGAAACGCTTCTCCACGAGGAACTCGGTCATGAATGACACAAGTCGCGCACGAGTGAGCCCCTTTTGTGCTTTCGGGTCTGAATACATACGGAGGGCCAGCGCGTTGAGGGCCTGTCGGACATGGGCGTTAAAAGGCAGGGGGATGACGATACCCCTCTGCTTGTCCCACCTTTCGAATAGGAGTTGGGCGCATTTCTGATATAGGTCTGGCCGATTAGACGGAATGTAGTGTTCGGTGGCGTAGATGCCGCACATCAAAGAAAGCATGAGCGGGTTTTTGCGCAGATCGGCCACGAATTGGCTTTCGCGAACAAAAGCGGTGGCGAGTTCGCTGCGTCGCTTTCTCTCTACAGTTTGATCGAGGGCGAACCACTTTTCTGCATACGTCGCTACCTGACTGTCGCTCAGTTCCGCCAGTGTGACTGCTGCAAAAAGACTCTCATCGAGAGGTGCTTCGCTGTATCCTACGCGCCGTGAAGTGACAAGTACGGGTGCGGATGGGTAACGGTAAACAAAAGACTCGACAAATTCCGATACCTTTCGGCGTAGGGACGTGTCAGTTAGCTCGTCGAGGCCGTCGAAAATTACCAGAGCTCTCCCGCTGCTGAGGAGGTATTCAATGGCGCCCTCGGGCGGTTCCACGTTGTACGGGTTTCGGCAGATAGATTCGAGGAACGTGACCATTGAATCTTTGCTCGCCCTGAACGCCTCGACGTAATCGCGGAGGACGAACAGTAGAGGGATGCGCGCAGCAGATGCAGGGAAAGAGGATCGAGCAATGTCGTATGCAAGTTTGAGTGACAGTGTTGACTTCCCCCCTCCTGGGTCGCCCAGAATTACTACTCGGTGATGGTTTGCGATCACCTCATCGAGATCGCGAACGTAGGCGTTATGTGATTCGTTCTTCTTTGTGGCACTCCTTAGTTTGGGTTCAACGAACAGCTTGCTGTATGGAACCTTCCGAGTTGTACCAGCATGCGGGAGCCGCATAGTGGAGTGCAGATTCTTAATCTGGTCGGCCAGCTGGACTTCGAAGTCGTGATAGGCGGCGAGACTGCTAAGGGTTGCCAACTGCTCGGCAGATTTCGCATCGGCGGCTGCGTGGCAGGCTGCGATCTTCAGCATCGAGGCGCGTGACTCTGGACTGAATGTGTCTGAGGATTTAACTGTCTCTACTTGGGAAGTAGTTTTCTCAAGCAGAGCATTCCATACTGCCTGGGTGACTTCTGCTGTGAGGTATTCGTCTGAAACGCGAAGTGCCACGAGTTGGCGCAGGCGTTCTAGGGTGGAGTCAAGTTCTTTTCTCTCGTTCTTGGCGCCTGCGTTAGCATAGACTTGCGTGGCGATAGAAAGTGCAATCGCCTGAAAATCGGGCGTTTCCAGCAACTCGGCGATCTGCTTGGCGGACTCTGGAGTGAGGTGGGGGCATAGGGCGTCATAGGTAACCTCTGTGAGTGCCCGTCGCGTCTTGCGGTTCTTCCAACGTGCTGCCAATCCAGCGATAGGGGCGGCCGCCAGCTTCGCTGCTGCACCGCCGGCCGCTCGACCGGCAGCGGGTCCACACGCGCTTGCTAGTGCAACGCCCAGTCCGGTCAGCATTGTGGTGCCTCCAAGCAATTAGTCTGCAAGTAGCTAGAGTTGACGGCACGTTAGCAGTCCTGTGACGTCTGTAGAGGGGACATTTCATGCGCGTCGCACCCGTGTTGGGTGCCGAGCCTGAACTGGCTGAGCCATAGGGTCTGATGGGTGGGGCTTGTCTGCGGTGTCACCGGAGGATGAGGGATCCGCTGGGTGACGGGCTGAGCGCCTATAACAACCTGGTCTCCGAGTGCTGCCGCCGACCGCGCCTTGTAGTTGCGGCCGACGGCGCGACTGAAGGCCGTCAGGCCACAGCGCTGGCTTCCCTGCCCCTGCGCGTCCGGCGGTGGAGGATCTCGTCGAAGGTGGCGCGGGCGCCGGTGGGGTCGATGTAGTGCATGGCCAGGAGGGCTGCGACGACGGCGCCGACGAGGTCGTTCTGGACCTCGGACCAGGCGTGGTCGTTGCCGCAGGTGGTGAGGCCCTTCAGGCCGTGGAGGGCGTGCATGGCCTCGCCGGCCTCCTCGGCGACCTTGCCGACCTGGAGGCTCTTGAGCTCCTCGTCGGGGAGATGGGCGCCTGCCGCTCGGCAGACGGCGGAGAGCTTCTCGATGTTGTCCCACAGGGTGTCCACGTCGGACCTCCGATTTGATGGGTTCGGTTATTCCTGTGCGGGGCGTCCGAGCTGGCGTACGGTCCATCCGGCCATGCGCCAGGCATCGGCGTCGATGAGGTTGCGGAGGTCGACGAGGACCGGGTCCGCGACCAGTGGGGCGAGGGCCTTGGGGTCGGCCTCGCGGAAGTGGGGCCACTCGGTGGCCAGGACGATGAGCTCGGCGCCCTGAACGGATCCGTCGAGGGTCTCGGCGTAGTCGAGTTCGGGGTGGCGGCGTAGTGCCGTGGGCACGGCGTGCGGGTCGTGGACGGTGACGGTCGCTCCGCGCTGGTGCATGAGGGCGGCGACCGCCAGGGCCGGGGATTCGCGGACGTCGTCGGTGCCGGCCTTGAAGGACGCTCCCCATACGGTGATGCGTACGCCATCGACGGAGCGGCCGAGAGTCTGCTCGATGAGCTTCAGGGCCGCGGCGGGCCGAGATTCGTTGACCTCCTCGGCGGCTCGCAGGAGGGTTGATGCTTCGGTGGCGCCGAGGGTGCGGGCGGAAGCCGTGAAGGCGCGGACGTCCTTAGGGAGGCAGCCACCGCCATAGCCGGGGCCGGCGTTGAGCCCGCCGCGGCCGATGCGGGGGTCGAGGCCGATGGCTTCGGTGAGCTGCTGGACGTCCGCTCCGGCGGCGGTACACATGTCGGAGACGCCGTTGATGAAGGAGATCTTCATACCGAGGTAGGCGTTGGCGGCGCCCTTGATGAGTTCGGCGGTGGCGGGGTCGGTCACGAACAGTGGGATCCCGTTCGTCAGGAGAGGTGCGTAGACCTGGCGTACAGCGTCCTCCGCGCGGGCCGAGGGGACGCCGACGACGATCCGGTCTGGTCGCAGGGTGTCCTCGATTGCGTGGCCCTCGCGGAGGAACTCCGGGTTCCAGACGACCTCCACATTCTCACCAGCTGGGGAGAGACGGGCGAGGAGAGCGGCGAGGTCGCGGGAGGTGCCGACGGTGACCATTGACTTGCCGACGATGACGGTCGGGCGGGTCAGGTGCGGGGCGAGGGCCCGGGCGGCGCCGAAGACCTGCCCGGTGTCGTAGCTCCGTCCGTCCGCGTCGATCGGCGTGCCCACGGCGAGGAAGTGGACATCGGCGAACTCGGCCGCCTCTTCGAGGCTGGTGGTGAACCGCAGCCGTCCAGTGGCGGTGTGGGTGCTGAGGAGTTCGGGCAGGCCATCCTCGTAGATGGGGCACTCGCCGGCGTTGAGGCGGTCGATCTTCGCCTGGTCCAGGTCCACGCCGATGACCTCGTGGCCGATCTCGGCCATGGCAGCGGCGTGGGGGATGCCCAGGTGACCACAACCGATGACGGATACGCGCATGGGGTCGACGCTCCTTTCCCTGTTGTCGCCCGCCCGGTGAGTCCGGGCCGGCCGGGTGCGTCACGCTAGCGCCACCACCCGGCGCAGCCCTCTTCGTGCAGGTGAATCAACCGGCGTGCTGTTTCAGGAGATTGACGAGTGCGGGCAGCGCCTCAGCGGCGGTTGCCCGGCACACCAGGTCACCGTCCTGGGGCCCTTCCAGCGGGTATGGCATGAACTGGCCGTCGTGCCAGAAGCCCTCCGGATCCAGGTAGACGATCTGCATGCCGCGAGCGCGGGCGCGAGCCTGGACCTTGCGTCGGTCGGCGTGCAGGCCGATGACGAGGAGGGCCTTGGCGCCGTCGACCCACTCGACGTCGGGTACGGCCTGGTCGTAGCGGCGCATGAAGCACTCGTCGAGCCCGGCGCGCGCGGCGAGCACGTCGAAGTTGTTGGTGATGACCGGACCGACGAGGTGCCCGGCGTCCTTCAGCTCCTTCAGCGCCCACATGGCCGGGGTCGGCTCGGCCAGGAAGCAAGCGCGGAACATCTCCACGAACTCCGCAGTCTTCTCTTCCGGCTCGGTCAGCACCTCGTGGGGGAGCGTGTCGGCCGTCGGGGAGAGAGTGAAGCGGTGCTCACGGGGCTCGTGACCTTGGCGGTCAGTGACCCGGTAGATCTCATGGAGCCGGTGCAGGGGCGGGATGCCCGCCTCGACCGACGTACCGCATCCGATCTCCACCTGGAACGGCCGCAGGTCCGCGAGCACGGACAGGTCCGGGACGCGGGTCGGTGTGCCGGGGCGGTCTTTGAATCGGATACCGGTGGACAGTACATTCCACGGCAGTTGCCGGACGGCGGGCGGGGGCGTGTAGGCCACAGAGGCGATCTGCACGTCCAGGCTCCGGTAGCTGGCGGGGAGAACGCGGCCCGCAGTCGCGTCCTGGGGATGGACGTCGTGCTCGGTGATCCGGCACTTCAGGTCCCGTCGTGTCCATAAGAACCCGCCGGGTGCCTCCCTCCAACCACCTGCGTTGAGCGAATCCAACAGGGCGTCGTGGTGCGCGACGATCTCACCGGCCGGTGCGGACGCGGAGTGATAGAGGTACAGGTCGGTCAAGCCGATGGCCGGCGCCGCCGTGGTGGGTACCAAGCCGTACCGGTAGCGGTAGTGGATGATCCGCCGCCGGGCGTCGTCGGAGGCTGCCCAGCCGGACTGGCCGGCCGTGGCCTTCTCCTGGGTGCGGCGCCAGATGCCTTCCTCGATGTAGCGGGGACGGTCGGCGTCGCCGAAGTACGTGTTCCAGACCTGCTGCTGCTCGGGAACGAGCTGGTCGATGACGATGTACGGGATGTCCACGAACCCTCCCGGGAGAATCACGCGTGGATGTTTCAGATGCCTGACGGGGTGCAGGCCGTCCCGCTCCGGGCAGCCGAAGCCGCGAAGCTGCCTGAGCGGGACGGTTCTTTCAGCGCCGCTCGACGAGAGAGCGGCGTGGGAGGCTCCGGCGGCCGAGCACGGGCAGGCGGCCCCGGTGCCGGAGCGGTCTCAGTGGTCGGAGGGCGTGCTCGCGTCCGGTGCGACGGCGGAGGACCGGTGGTCGGCGCCGTCGAGGAGCGGTCAGCGTGCTCACGCAGTGCCCAGGCCGGACCGACCAGGCCGGCGACGGCCAGGAACGTGAGCGCGAGCCGGCCCCCGCGGTCGGACCGTGCGGGGATGGGCGCGGCGTGACGTGGATGGCGGCGTCGAGCCCCAGTCACGAGGTGCTGCCAAGAGCGCGTTCGTGTGCGTCGAGGAGGCGGCTGGTCTGCGCGTACAGCCGTTCCAGCTCAGCCGAGGTGAGGATGAGCGCGCCGTCGAGGGCCGAGCCGTCATCGAAGTGGAACTCGACGGGGACCGAGCCCTGACGGGCCCGCGGGTCGTAGACCGCGTCCCGGCCGGGCAGCAACGTGGCGTGCGTTGCCTTCACCGGCACGGGCCTGAGCGTCGTCCCGTCGGCAGGCGCGGACCACTGGGTTCCGCCGCCGGGTGGGCGCAGGTGGTAGGTCGTGGCGGAGCCCTCACCGGGAAGGGCGACCACGACTCCCACACGGTCTTCGCGGGCGGTGTCGGTGGCGAGGTCGCCGAGCCGGGGAGCGAAGGGAGCTGCCGTTCCTAACTCGGCTCCCTGCGAGGGAAGGTGGGGAGGACGTCGTCGGGTCATGCTCTGAAGTTAGGTACAGGGCAACCCTCGAATATGAGCCGGAGGAATACGACCCCTATCCGTCCAGGTGAAAGCGGTCGGACATGCGTCGAAGCTTCTCTCGCGTGACGGCTCGTTCCGCGTAGACGATGCTGCGAAGCGTCGAGCGGGCGATGGGGTGGTTCCGTACGAGCTGGGGCGCGATCCGCTCGGCGGTCTCCAGCTCGACCAGGGCCTTGTTCCGGTTCCCGTCCCACAACCAGGCTCGCGCGACATCCATGTGGTGGTGTCCCTGGCGGGAGTTGGGTAGTGATCCCACCAGTCCCGGGCTGGTGCGGCGGTTTATCTCCAGCGCGTTACCCTGCTTGCCCATTTCCAGGGCCACGCTGATCGCGTGGATCTGCACGTTCCCGGCGGAAAACGTCAGCGAATGCCGGTCGTACACCGGTGTCCCGACGTATGCGTCCATGCGTTCGGCGGCGTCCTTCGCGTGTCCGATGCGGTCTTCCGCTTCCGAGGCGCGGCCGGCTCGGGCAGCGGAGACCGCTGCCCGCAGCTGCAGTGTGCCCCAGGCCCGCACGGCCAGCGGCTCGCCGCGTTCGTATGCCTGCTGCACCGAGGTGATTGCCTTGTCCGAGAGCGTCAGCGCGTCAGCCCAGTCGGCCGTGGCCCACATGTCCCAGACGCGCATCCAGTCCGCGACCGCAGGCAGCACGGGATCCCCGGACAGGCGGGCCGACCACGCCGCTCGCTCGCATGCCATGGCGACCAACTCGGGGTGCCCGAGGGCATGGGCGGCGGTGTGCGCGAACTTGCAGCACACCGCGTAGATGGCGTACGCCTCCTCACGCTCGTGCCCCTCCGCCACTTCCGCCAGGGCCCGTGCCTCGCGGAACAGGTCCGGCAGTACCCGGAGGATCGCTACGTTGGAGGCGGTGTCCCGCAGCCGGTGCAGTCGCGTCACCTCACGCCACAGCTGTGACGTCGGCCGTGGAGTTCCGCCGAAGACGGGGGCGAGGTCGTAGCGGCGCAGCTCGCGCAGGATCGACGAGGCGGAGACCTGCCACTGGTTGTTGTCCGGGGAGCTGCTGTACGGGCGCCCGATCAGGTCGTTCGGATGGATGTGCAGCTCGGCGGCGACCTGGTTGAGCAGCCCGACCCGGTCCAGCTCGATCAGGCCCCGCTCCATCTTCGACACCCAGCCCTGCGACTTCCCCAGGGCCGTCGCCAGGTCGGCCTGCGGCATGCCCAACCGCAGCCTCGCCCTGCGAACGCGCCTGCCGATCTCCTCGGCTTCCTCCAGCATCAGGACACCTCCCGGCCGCCGGACCAACCGGCGCGATCGCCGGTCCGTCCGTACAGAGTTCGTCACCAGTACGGTACCCATGACGCGGATCGCGTGTGAGGCGAGCTGCCGGGGCGTGGATGTCACAGCTGTGCTCCCTGTCTCGCCATGAGCGGTTGGCCCAACAAAGGCCGGTGGGAACTTCGGCCTCATCAGCGACAGGCTCGCCCGAACCAGGTGCCAAGTCCTCTGCCGGCGCCGCCATACGGCAGAGGATCACGCTGGTGAGGAACAACCACGTCGCATTCCGCCGGAGACAGCCAGTGACCGTCGTGACCCTCTTGCACCATGGATCCAACTGCGGGACTTACCCAGTGAACAAAGCGGGTGTCCAGGAGTGTCAGACCCGCGCGGTCAGGTTACTGAGGAGGGCGCGCCTGTGGGCTGAGGCTCTCTCCGGCGGGAGATGAAGGTGGCCATAACCCCTCCAGGCTCGGTGAGCGCCCACAGCCAGCAGGGCCGGCTCGCCGACGGATACCAGGCACTCCGTATCGCCGAGAGTTGTGCGGCACAGGACATCCGGCGCCCGGCCATCCGGGAGCTGGTCGCGGACATGGCAGCCCGCGACCGTCGTCGTACGCTGCCTGAACTGCACCTGTTCAGCCGGCAACTGGGAGTTCCCGCGTGAGTGAGCAGTCCGACCAGCGGACCAAGAAGCCGTTTCTGTACGTCGTCGTATGTGGGTCGGGCATCGCCGGTGACGTCGGGCGGCTGATCGCGGCGGCGCAGGTCACCGGCTGGAACGTGGGCGTCGTCGCCACGCCGCAGGGTCTGGGCTTCATCGACGCGGAAGCCGTCGAAGCCCAGACCGGGTACCCGATCCGTTCGGCCTGGCGGTCTCCCGGCGACCCTCGTCCGCTCCCGGCTCCGGATGCGATCGCCGTTGTCCCGGCGACGTTCAACACGATCAATAAGTGGGCGGCTGGTATCTCGGACACCCTGGCCCTGGGAATCCTGTGCGAGTCGTACGGCTTTGGTACCCCCACCGCTGCCGTGCCGTACGTGAACTCTGCCCAGGCCGCCCACCCCGCGTACGCCGAGAGCCTGCGGAAGCTGCGCGAGATGGGCATCCTGATCGGTTCTTACGAACCCCATCCCCCCAAGGCCGGCGGTGGCGCGGACCGCTTCCACTGGGAGGAAGCGCTCGACCTGCTCACGTCCAGGGTGGCCGCCCAGGCGTGATCACCTCCGCCGAGGCCGAGACGTAGCGATGGGCGTGGCCGATGCTGCAGGCTGTGGGGAAGCCACGGGGCGTGGAACGGTGCTGCTTGCCTGTGCCGCGAGAGCTCGTCGGCTTGGAGCGGGCCTTTGTGAGAGCCGCTGTACGCGCCAGGCCAGTGTGCGTGCCGGGGAGCGGGCGTCGTCGAGGGCGCGTTCGTCTGCTGCCTGCTGCAACAGGCGTCCGGGATCGTGGCCTGCGGTCTCCGCGTCGGCCATTGCGGTGGTGAGTGCATCGGCGGCGGGGTCGGCGAGGATCTGGTCGGCGTGCGTGGAGGCGGCCTGGCGGATGAGCTGGGCGTACCGGACTGCAACCTTCTGAGACGGTCGACGCTGGCCGGCGGCAAGCATGAGCCCGGATGAGGTTCGGTCGTAGGCAGTCTGGAGGTGGTGCAGGGTCCGGTGGGCGGCTGCGGTCTGCTGGTCGTGCTGTCGTCGGTCGTGCCAGCGGGCGGCGGCGATGACGGCGAGGAGCGCGGCGTCGAGGAACATCGCCAGGAGGGCTCCGTCCTTGGGCGTCGGCTCGTGGAGCATTGCCTTCACAGCCCCTCGCAGGGCGCGGGCATGGTGGTGCTCGACGCGAATGCGTGAACGGGTCGCCTGCTCGAAGGCAGAAGCCGCCGCGCGGAGTTCGGTACGGATGTCCGGCGGTGCCGTGAGGGCTACGGCGTCGAGTGCTTCGCCGAGGGCGGCCAGGTGGGCCTGGGCGGCTTCGGCGTCCGGCTGGCCGAGGTGGTGGGGGATGCGCTCGGTAGCTGCGGTGGCTTGATGCCACGGGAGCGGCCTGAGGCGTCCATGGGTGTCACCTGCTGGAATGTCTGCTGCGGCGAGACGGCTCTGGATCTTGGGGAGGGAGAGATCCGGCGACAGCGTGGAGCCGGAGAACCACACCGGTTCCCCTTCGGCGTTCGTGTCGTGGTCCAGGGCGACCTTGTAGCCGCGTAGTTCCCCGGAGGGGAAGTGCAGGACCTCGACGAGGACGCCGTTGGTGCGGGTGAGGAGACCGAGGAATTCCTCGGCGTTGGTGGCGGCAGCCGCTGCCGTGCGGACAACGGTGCGCAGGTGTACGCGGGCGGGCTTGTCGTGGCCGGCGCGGTGGGCTTTCTCTTGCTCGGCGCGGGTGGGCCGTTTCGCGGCGGTGCGGTCCCCGCGTACGACTTGGAAGAGGCCGTATTCCTTCTCGATGGCTGCGAGTTCGCGATCTGCGGTGAGGTAGTCGTTCCAGTGGCGTGCGGTGCGCAGGTCGCCTCGGACCTTGGTGGCGGCGATGTGGATGTGGTCGGGGGCGTGGCGGACGGCGACCCATCGGCAGCCGTCCGGGTCGTCTGTCGGCGCGATTCCGGTGGCTGCGACGACACGGCGGGCGATGCCCGCCCATTCGGCGTCGTCGAGGAGGCGGTCGCCAGGCGCTGTACGGATGGAGCAGTGCCACACGTGCTGCTTCGGAGCTCGGCCAAGTCGCTTGGCCTGCTGGACGCGTAGGTCGAGGTCGGCCACGAGGAGCTTCTTGGTGGCGGCGATGTCGTCGGTGCGGCCGGGGTCGGGCGCGAAGCCGTCCCACGAGGCGACGAGGTGCGGGTCGGTGTGTTCGTTGGCCCGGCCGGGGCCGTAGAGGTAGCGGATGAGGCCGGCGGTGCTCTTGCCGCTGCTGATCTTCGCGATCACCGTGGCCCCTTTGTGGCGGCGGCCTGATTGGTGGCTGCTGCGATGTGGCGGACAGTGGTGCCGGCCGTGCCGAGGACGCGTTCCGCATGGTCGAGGAGTGCGGTGTCCCCATGGTGTGGACGGCCGCCGGAGTTGAGCTTCTTGGCGATCTGGTTGATGTTGTGGCCGATCTCGGCGACCTCACCGCGGAGGGCTGAGTTCGTCGATGTAGTCGTCGAGCTGGGTGCGCTGACCGGGCAGTGCGAGGTCTCCGTGGACATGGGCCATGACGACAGCGCCGACGTAGTGGGCGGCGGCGATGTTTAGCGACCGGGCCACGGCGAGGATCGCTGTTTTCTCGTCGGCGCTGTAGCGGACATCGACGCGTTCTTTGCGCTGGGTCTCTTTGCGCTGACGGCGGCGTGAGACTCGGTGTAGTGCGGCGGCTTCGGCGGCACGCTGCGGCAGCACGGTACGGGTGGTGGTCTCGACGGGCTTGTTCCGGTCGGGCGCCCCCTGGTGCTCGACGTCCTCCGCCACCCCTGGGGCGGAGGCGTCTGCGTTGGACCGGCCCGTGGACGGTCCAACGCCATACCTTGCTCCGCCTGATGCCGGGGTGGAGGTCATCTGCTGCTGCGCTGACGAGGGTTCGCGGTCGAGGCCGTGCATGGGGGCTCCTGCAAGCGGTGGTGGAGGAGGAGGGCCCGTTCCTCCCGTGCTGATTCACAGGAGGAACGGGCTGGGGTGACATGGGTTGCAGGGTTCAGCCGGTGCTTGTGGTGACGGCGTCGAGTTCGGCCTGCAGCAGGTCCTTGACCTCGTCCAGACGGCTCCGGGAAATCCCGAAACCCTGGTCCCTGACGGCCTTCTCGATGTTGCGGCGCGAGGCACGGCCCGCTCGCCCGAGGGGAGCCGTGCGGCCGATGGCCACGGCCTGCTCCAGGGAAACGCTCGGCTGCTTGCCTCCCGGCTCACCGGGCTGCTGTGGGGCCTGCGCCGCTCGCTTCGCGAGTGGCTGCGGCACGTAAGCGTCGGTGTCCGTGGCGGGTGGCGGCGCGAGCTCGCCGATCGTGTGTTCCGCGGCGGGTTCGTGGCGGTCGTCGGTGTTGTGGCGGACATGGGTAGCGGGGCGTCGGGCGACGAGGAGATAGAAGTGGACGGCTCCGGCCAGGGCGAGTGGGGCGATGGCGGAGATGACTCCGACGGTGATGTCGTCGAGGGAGAGTCCGTTGTGGCGGCTTTGCTGGTTGAGGCGGATGGCGTGCAGGACGTTGGCCCAGATGCTTGTGGCGGTGGCGATGCCGACCAGTGCCGAGACGTAGAGACGGGCGGACAGGGGTGCGGTCCGCAGGACGAGCAGGGCGCCGATCCCGATGGCGATGAACCCGTCGATGACGAGCGGGAAGGCATAGGTGAGCACCCGGTGGATGTGGCTGGCGGCGGCCATCTGGCGCAGGGCGTCGTAGGACAGTGCGAAGGCGGCCACGGCCAGCAGCGACACACCCGTGCGGATCGCGGTGGCCAGCGGCAGCGGGGCGGACGGTGCCGCGGCGACGGTGGGGGAAGACAAAGGGAAATGCTCCAGGGGTGCAGGGTGTGGCTGATGTGGCCCTGAGGGCGGGGGAGACCCGTCGCGACTCGTCGCGTGCCTGGTCAGGACCGGTACGAGTGCGGCGGTGATGACGAGTCGACTCGTCACCGGACCTCGACTCGTCACCGCGCTGACCTGCGCGGAGACGAGTCGCGACGGGTCGTGCCGGGTCAGGCCCCGGTCGTGGCTTCGGGCGCGGGCTCGGGGCAGTAGCGGGCCCAGGAGTCGGCGAACTGCACGCGGGTGAAGCCCTTGGCCTGGACGTTGCCGTGGAAGCGGCGGGTGGCCGAGCTGATGTCGTACTCCCTCAGCAGGAGTTGCAGGCCCCGAGGGGTCAGGCCGTTGGTGGTGTACTCCGCCCAGGGCGTCTCGTCGTCCTGGTTGAGGATGTCAGCGCCTCGGCACCGGCGTGCGCTTTATCCGGCGACTCATCCAGGAGCGCCGCATCCGCTACGTCAAGCTCGGCAAGCCCGTACGGATCCCTGAGAGCGCCATCGCCGCGTACATCGAGGAGCGCACCGTTCCGACTCTCGGTGACGCGCGCTCCCGCTTCGGGAAGGCCGCCTGATGGCCGCCCGCAAGCCACAGCGGCGGCGCGAGTTCGGCACCGTTCGTCAGCTCCCGTCGGGGCGGTGGCAGACGCGCTACTGGGCCCCGGACGGCAGCCGTCGCACCGCCCCGGAGACCTTCGAGACGCGCACCGAGGCCCAGATCTGGCTCACGCTCACCCAGGCCGACATCGAGCGCAAGCACTGGGTGGACCCCGACGCCGGCTCGATCAACTTCGAGACCTACGCCATGAAGTGGGTCGAGGAGCGCGGGCTCTCCGCCACCACGGAGGAGCTGTACCGAAGGCTCCTGCGCCTTCACCTGCTGCCCGCATTCGCCACGGTGAACCTGGACGCCATCACACCACCGGGCGTGCGCACCTGGCGGGCCGAACGGTTGGCGGCTACCGGTGCGACGACCGTCGCCAAGTCCTACCGCCTCCTCAAGGCCATCATGGAGACGGCGACCGACGACGAGCTGATCCGCCGCAACCCCTGCCGGATCAGGGGCGCCGGCAGCGAGAAGGCCAAGGAACGCCCGACGGCCGCCGTCGAACAGGTCGACGCACTCGCCGACGCCATGGGACCGAGGTGGCGACTGATGGTCTACTTCGGCGCCTACGGGCCCATGCGCCCGGAGGAGCAGGCAGCCCTTCGGCGGCAAGACGTCACGCTCGAACCGCTCGCGGTCAAGATCCGTGACGCTGCACCCGAGCTGACCACCGGCCGTCGCGTCGAAGGCGACACCAAGTCGGCCGCCGGACGGCGCACCGTCTTCCTCCCGGCCTTCCTGCACATCGAGGTGGAGCGTCACCTCGACTGGTACGCCGAGAAGGAACCCTGCGGGCTGCTGTTCGTCGGGGAGAAGGGCGCACCCTTCCGCCGGTCCACCTTCGGCCGCAAGTGGCGCAGGGCCCGCGCCCAGGTCGGCCTGCCGGAGGGCTTCCGCTTCTACGATCTCCGCCACACCGGCCACACCCTGTCCACCCAGTCCGGCGCCACGCTCAAGGACACGATGGTCCGCGCCGGCCAGTCCTCGGAGAAGGCGGCGCTGATCTACCAGCACTCCGACGGGGAGCGGCAGCGGGAGGTCGCCGGAGGCATCGACGCCAGGGTCCGAGCCGCCCGCCAGAAGGCGGTCGCCCAGCCGCCGGCGCGCGAAACCTGAAGCGACGGACGGGGAGTGTGGCATCACGCTGCACGCCCCGCAGCGCTCACCCCCAAGGCGTAGTCCGGTGATGTGCGGTCAATGCCTCTGTGGCCCCTGACGGCGGGACCATCGGGATTCTCCGCACCGAGCGCGGTCTCGCCCAGCGCAGGTGGGCCGCCGTTGACTTTCGCTTCTACGAATCCGGGCCGGCCAGTGGTTTTCCTGATCAGGCCCGCACGCGATCACCACGCGGGCAATGAAGGTCCCCGCAGCACCGTGCGCCCCTCATGCCCCCTTGAATGTACGACCTGACTGAGATCAGCTTTCCTTGCATGTACTGACAGGGGAGTTGTGGTCGGTCGCGCCCGGCCCAACTGGAGGGGGAGCAGTGGCGATCAAGTTGGTTTCCGTTTCGCCCGCGCAGGATGAGTTGATCTATAAGGCTATAGCCCTGGGTGATCGCTACACCAGGACACTGGGGCTCCTGAAGCCCCCTGCCTACCGCAAAGCGGCGGAGGACGGCGGCCTTCTAGCCGCCGTCGAAGGGGACGAGGTGATCGGCTACGCGCTGTTCGGACTGCCGAAGAGGAGCGCGCGTATTCGACTTGCGCACCTATGTGTAGCGGAGGAACAGCGCAGCCGGGGAATAGGCCGGAAGCTGGTGGAAGGCATCAGGGAGAGGTATCCGCAACGGCTCGGGATCAAGGCAAAGTGCCGACGGGACTACAACCTGAGTGGGATGTGGCGGAGTCTGGGCTTCGTCCCGGATGGCGAGGTCCGAGGACGTGGCCGTGACGGCGAGATCTTGGACGGTTGGTGGTTGGACCTCGGCCATCCGGACCTGTTCACAGAGATGGAGAGCGACGCGCTTCTGGTGGTAACGGTTGACCATGGCGTGTTCGCTGATCTGCGGGGTCTTACCGACTCAACCGATGCGGAAGAGTCCCGCGCATTGGAAGCCGGCTGGATGGCGGACCTCGTAGAGCTTGCCTACACGCCTCAGCTGGTCCACCAGATCCGGGACCTCACGATCACGGCGGAGCGTCAACACCAGCAGGCGGCCCTGACTAGCCTGCGCAAGCTTTCCCCCGTGTCGGAGGCTGTAGACAGGCGAAGCCGTGAGTTGCTCCAAGCCGCAACGCAGGCCATCCCTGAACTGACCGTCGACGCTGAGCTCCGCCTCCGATTGCGGTATGTGGCCGAGACCTCCTGCGCCGGTCTGCAAGTTCTGGCAACCCGTGATCCGTTGCTGTCCCGCCTGACCGATGTGGCCTGGGAGGTTGCCCGAGTTCGTGTCGTCTCACCTTCCACCGTGACACTGCACGTGGACGAGCTGCGGCAGGCCCAGATGTACCGCCCGGCTGATCTGATGGGGACAGAGTTCCGGTCCGGCGGGGTGGCACCGGGGGCGGAGGAGGAACTGGTCGCCTTCTTCAATCAGACGGGTGGCGACGACGGCTCTGCCTTCGCCGAGCGCCTGCGGGTGTTGAACAAGGGCGCGGTCGCCTGGCGTCGCGAGCTGCTCCGGGATGGTCAGGGGCGCCCGGTCGCGCTATATGCATGGGCGTTGGACGGGCGAACCCTGGTTGTCCCCGTACTTCGCACGGCCAGTCATCCGCTGGAGGAGACACTGGCCCGGCAGCTCCTCTTCCTGCTCAAGCGTCTCGGTCGAGACAGCGGTGCCGAGATCATCCGCGTCAGTGATCCGCATCCGTCCGAAGCTGCCAAGTCCGCAGCTGGGGACGACGGTTTCTTCGAACGCAACGGCGAACTCGTCGCCCTCCTCGTGAACGTCTGTGGGACGGCCGCAGAGGTAGGGACAGTGGCAGGCGGCCTTGCCCGCGAACTAACTGTGGATACCACTACGCTCCAGCCTGGCATGCCCGCCGAGCTGGCCTCTGTGGTGGAGCGGGCATGGTGGCCAGTGAAGGTGATCGACTCCGAGCTGCCGTCCTTCCTGGTGCCCATCAAGCCGCGCTGGTCGACCGAGCTCTTCAATGTCCCCGCCATGCTCATTCCGCGGAGTGAAACCCTCGGTATCAGCAGAGAGCACGTGTACTACCGCTCTTCGGGTCGCCGCGGGGAGAGCGTCCCTGCTCGGCTGCTCTGGTACGTCAGCGAGGGCAGCTCTCCAAGCGAAGGCCAAATGGTGGTGGGCAGTTCGCGACTTGACGAGGTACTTATCGACACACCTGACACCCTCTTCTCGAAATTCGAACACCTGGGCGTATATGGTCAGGCTGAGGTCCGAGAAGCCGCTGACGCCTCCGGCCGCGCCATGGCGCTGCGGTTCTCAGACACCGAGATCTTCCCGAAGCCGGTGACGCTGCGACAATTGACCTCGCTGGCCAGGGGGCGAGGGATACCGTGGTCGCCGGGCTCGTTGATCTCGCTGTCCAAGGTCAGCAACGAGCTGTTCCAGGCTGTTTACCAAGAGGGGCACCGAACGACGTGAACGATCCGGAACGCGCGATGCTGCTGTCCGTCCACCCGCGCTTCGCCAACGCGATTCTGGCCGGCAGTAAGACGGTGGAGGTCCGCCGCCAACGCGTCGCCGCGCCTCCCGGAACGCCAGTCCTGCTCTACGCGACCGCGCCCACCATGGCCCTGGTGGGCATGGCGCGTATCGCCTCGATCCATGTGGCCTCGCCCAAGGAGGTCTGGTCGGCGCATCGTACTCAGACAGGAATCACTCGACACGAGTACGACGCCTACATGGATGGGGCCGCCCAAGCGAGCGGGCTGACCTTGGAGGACCCCGTGTCCTTCGACGAGCCGGTGTCGCTCAGCGCGCTGCGTGCGGCTGGAACTTTCCATCCGCCGCAGAGCTACCGCTATCTGAGCAGCGCTGACCTATTCCAGGTATCAGAAGCCGGCCCGGCCGTGGGTAGCGCGCTTCGGCGAGTACTGCCAGATGCGGTTCACGCCTAGGACCTGTCCGGCCGATCATGTTCGAAGCCAGATGGCGAGGGCTGCTGCGGTGGCTGTGCCGAGGTAGACGTAGCCGCGTTTGTCGTATCTGGTCGCCACGGCCCGATGCTGCTTGAGCCGATTGATTGCTCTCTCGATGGTGTTGCGTTCCTTGTATCGCTCATCGTCGAAGGCGGGTGGTCGTCCGCCGCGTGCGCCTTTGCGCAGGCGGGCGGCCTGGCTATCGGTCTTCTCCGGGATGGTGTGTCGGATGCCTCGGCGCCGCATGTATTCGCGGCAGGGGCCGTTGCTGTATGCCTTGTCGGCCGCGACGCTGTCAGGCTTCTTGCGGGGCCTGCCCGGGCCGCACCTGGGAACGCGGATCTTCTCCCGCACTGCCTTGAACTGGGTACAGTCCGCTCGTTGTCCCGGCGTAACGATCAGGGACAACGAGCGGCAACGGCCGTCCGCGCTCAAGTGGAGCATGCTGGTGAACCCGCCCCGCGAGCGGCCCAGGCCCTCACCTGTCGCACCATCCACCAGGCGGGCGTGAAGGCTCTGCTACGTGATTTCGTCCTGGTGTTCGGCGACTGTCGCCCCCTTTGATGTCGGGGCCGGCGGCGGGTCGGTGCCGGCCCCGGCCGCGTGTTGATGTGCACGGACGATGGTTGAGTCCACCGAGATGTCCCAGTCGATCTCACCCGCGGCATCGGACGCGGCCTGGACCTGCTGCAGCAGACGTCCCCACGTTCCGTCGGCCGACCACAGCCGGTGCCTTTCGTAGACCGTCTTCCACGGCCCGAACCGTTCCGGCAGGTCACGCCACTGCACACCGGTCCGCACTCGGTGCAAGATCCCGTTGATCACCTGTCTGTGATCCCGCCACCGTCCACAACGCTGGTTACTGACCGGCAGGAACGGCCGCAGCTGTTCCCACTCGGCATCACTCAGATCACCCCGCCCCTTACCCACGTCAACGACTCAGGCATCGAACAGTCGCATGATCGGCAGGGCAGTTCACAGGTATGCGCCCCGTCCGCGCGCTCAGATTTTCGGCGGCCAGCACCCGTGGTCGACCGCGGGAAGCCCGATGTACGCGCGCAAGTCTGCGTGAGTGGCCGGAAGTCCGTAAGTGGCGAGGCTCTCGCCCAGGCCCTCCTCCGTGTTCCACCATCCTTCAAAGAGGTCGGCGAGGGCATACAGAAGCTGCTGCTGGGGGCGGGGGAGGTGCGCGTACGGGGGGCGGGGGTCGGGCAGGGGACTAGGGAACAGGTCTGGCAGAACCGCTTTCGCCTTCGACGCCCTTTGCGACGTGCTGACGGACGGCAGGCAGGCGGCGACTGCGGCGCGTGAGGTGGGGGAGGGTGGAAGGGCGAGCAGAACGTCGGCGGTGTGACCGTGGAAGTCGCCCAGGCTGTAGTCGGTCGCGGGTACAGGCGCAGGGGCCGCGGCTGCGGCAGCGAGTTCGGCAACGGCCCGGTCGAGGAACGGACCGTCGAGTTCCGCGGCGGCGCTTCGGGCGGTCTGGGCGATGGCAATGGCGGCAGCCCAGCGTACGAGGCCGTCCTCGGCGTCCAGACTGGCGGTGAGGGTCCCCGGGAGAGCCGTCGTGCCGAGGATGCCGACAGCTACAAGCGAGGTGGCCTTCGCGACGACATCGTCCTCGTTCGCAGCAAGGCCGAGCAGGAGGGGCAGGGAGGTGCCCGCCAGTTCGGGAAACCAGGTCAGCAGGTAGGCAGCCCTGGTTCGGACTCGAGGATTCTCATCATCCAAGAGACCGCGCAGCACCGGAAGTTCGGCAAGTACGGCGTTGTACGAACGCATCGAAGAGTCACGGGCATCGACCGGATTGCCGGCCGCCACCCAGTCCCGGGTGTCTTGTAGGTTCCGGCGTCGCTGCTCGTTCTGCTCGGCGGCCAGCGCCTCCTCGTACAGCGGGAGGAGCTTGTCGGAGGAGTTCTCGGCGGCCTCGGCGCGCCAAGCGGCGATGTCGGCCCCGTCGGTGATCTCGCGCTCCTCGTCCCAGTTGACCGCGAGGCCGGTCAGGAGCTCCAACGCGTACTCACGCGCCGGATCTGGGCCGGCGAGAGCGATCCGGGCAAGGAACGGCACGGCGTACGGAGATGCCTGACAGCGGGTTCCCTGGTGCGCGAGATGATCGAACAGGCTGCTGACGGCCTGCTGTCGTGCCTGCTCGTTATCTCCGCACAGGGCGCGCAGTTGGCCGGGCACATCGGCGGCCGTCCCGTAGGCGTGGTTGAGGTTCGCCCAGTCCACTTCGTCCAGGCCGGTCAGCAGGTTGTCGTCCGCAATGATCACGGCCGCATGATGTCAGAGTCCTCCGACACCGGCACCCGGCCCCAGCGGACGGGCCGTCGGAATCGGGCACCATGACCGGGTAGAACCCGGATCCCACCGTTTCCAGCACGTACACGTGCTCGCCGCCCTCAGCCAGCGAACCCCTTGGTGATCCCGGCGCGGGAGGGGACGGGAATGCATCCGCCGGCCGGGGCTCCGAGCCGATTGATCGGAGGAGCCCCTTCGCTGCTCTTTAGCCGCCGAACACTGCTTGATATGCCGTCTGCCCCTGCTGCACCAGCAGCGTGAGGCCGGCTGGCCTAGTCGTGATTGCGCCCAGGACCTCCTGCGCGCGCAGATACGCAGCCCTGGTCTGCCCACCCTCCGGGTGCTCGTCGGAGGTAGCCACCTCCAGCACCTCGGCGTCCTGGATCAGGAGAGCGAGGTGGGCTTGCGGGGAGGCGGTACAGACCGGAGTAGCTCCCACAGAGGGCGCGAACCGCTGGCCCACTGGGCGAGGAGATGGCGGTCGACGAGGTGGAGGCTCTGCGACTCGGCGAATTCGAGGGCAGGCTTGGAGAAGCGGCCGTTGGTGAGCATGACCAAAACGTCGCCGCCGTGTACTTGGCGGCCTGTGCCGTTGAGGACGAAAAGATCGGGCGAGCCGACTGCTGGTCCCCGTACGCCGTCTTTGCGATGCTTGCACTGGATCACCCAGCGGCGACCGTGGGGATCGGTGGCCTTTACGTCTGCTCCCTGGTCGCCGCCCCGGCCAACTTGCTGCGCGTCCCGGCAGCCGTCTCGGTACATCAAGTCTCGTACGGCGTATTCGAACTGGGTGTAGTGGAGGCCATCCAAGTGCTCTGCCGAGTATCGGAGCCCCTGCGCTCGGACGGCATCCCGGCGGGCCTTCTTCCTCTGCAGGTGCACACCGACGGCGCCCGTACCCGCTGCCGCGATGACCGGAAGCGCGAAGACCCACGGGTGTTCGGCTACCCAGGACGCCACCGACGCGATGAGGCTGGACGCCACCGCACCGACCAGGCCGATCATCAACAGAAACTGAAGACCGGAGCCCTTCTGCTTACGGGGTCGACTGCTCCGGCGACGCCGGACCGGACGCCGGCTCATCGTCCACTCGTCGGGCTGGGAAAGACGATCGGATACGAGACAGTTGGCGTTGGCCGCGCGGCAGGCTTGTCCCACTCGGGCCGCTTGATCGGGTAGACCATCGGCGACTGCTGCTGCTGCTGTGGTTGCTGCCGCGGTAACCGGAACTGCGTCGGTTGCGTATCGGTGCCTGTGGTGACGGTGTTGCCGTTGCCAAGGATGAACACCCCGGCCACGACCGCTCCCAGGATGGCAGTCTCCCGGCGGGCGCCGGCTGGGAGACGGGTATGCCTCCTCACCACGGTTCCGTTCGACTTCACGTACTGCTCGATCACGGGCACGGCCGTGTCCCCCATCCAGTTGAGTCATGCCTCCCTGCACAACGGCCCCATGAAAACACTCACCACTGACAACACGTCACGCCATGATTGCCGTGCGTGATCATTTCGCGCCATTGTCGGGCCGCCCGGGCGGTAGGTCTACAGGTGGGCCCGACCTGTCCTTGGCGGATGCGAACTCGTCGCCCCACACTCGCGTGTGGCGCGGATCACCTGGGGCGCGTCTCGTGGTGCGGGGTGGCGTGCGACGAGTCGACCCATGTAGTGCGTCGCGCACCCTCTGGGCTGCGTATTCGCGCAAGATGGGGCACGAGGAGGGCACGCCGTACGGCAAGAGGTCTAGACAACAAACAAGGCCCTAGTCTCTGACCAGGGCCTTCATCATGGAGCGGGTGACGAGAATCGAACTCGCGCTCTGAGCTTGGGAAGCTCATGTTCTACCATTAAACTACACCCGCTTGAGGTGCACCGATTGCTTGCTGGTGCATCGCCCATACTGTACCCCATACCAGGTCCCCGGCGTTTGAGCCGTGGGGCCTTTTTGTTGTCGGGGAGGGTGGATGCGGCTGCCGTGGGCGGGAGTTGGGGGCGTAGCGTGGGTGGTCGGAGTGCCGCCTGGAGCGGCGTCCTGTTCATCCCCTAATGTGGCGTTCTCGTCCAAGGCTTGTTGGGGAAGGGACTTGATGGACTCCATGGAGCGCACCGTCGTCCGCTGTGCCGAAGGGCACGTTTTCGCTACCGCTTCGTTCCCGATGCAGCAGCTCGGGTCCGGGCGGATCGGTCCCGGGCGGCTCATTCGCTGTCCTCGTTGTGCACGGCTGCGGCATGCCGTGCCTGTGGTGTTCGAGGAGCGATAGCGGCAGCCGAGACAGGCGCGGCAGGAGCGGTCACAGGCGCGCGGGGCGGTCCCGGGTTGGGGCGGGCCCGCGCGTTCTGCGTATCCTCGGGGCGTGCTTCTCTCAGATAAGGACATCCGGGCCGAGATCGACGCCGGACGTGTATGTATTGATCCGTTCGACGCGTCGATGGTGCAGCCCTCGAGTATCGATGTGCGGCTCGATCGCTACTTCCGGGTGTTCGAGAACCACCGCTATCCGCATATCGATCCAGCCGTCGAGCAGGCCGATCTGACGCGCATGGTCGAGCCGGACGGCGACGATGCGTTCATCCTGCACCCCGGTGAGTTCGTGCTCGCTTCGACGTACGAGGTCATCTCGCTGCCCGACGATCTTGCGTCGCGGCTGGAGGGCAAGAGTTCGCTGGGGCGGCTCGGTCTTGTGACGCATTCGACCGCAGGGTTCATCGACCCCGGTTTTTCCGGGCACGTGACCTTGGAGCTGTCGAATCTCGCGACGTTGCCGATCAAGCTGTGGCCGGGGATGAAGATCGGGCAACTGTGCATGTTCCGGCTGAGTTCGTCCTCGGAGTTCCCGTACGGCTCCGAGCGGTACGGATCGCGGTACCAGGGCCAGCGCGGGCCGACCGCGTCGCGTTCGTTCCTGAATTTCCACCGGACCCAGGTGTGATGCCGTATGAGCGATGATGTGCGGGAGAACCTGACGTACGAGGGGTTCGGCCATGCCGTGCGTGAGCTGGCGCAGACCGTGGCCGACGACGGATTCGAGCCCGATGTCGTACTGAGCATCGCGCGGGGCGGGGTATTCGTCGCAGGCGGGCTCGCTTATGCCCTGGACTGCAAGAACATTCATCTGGTGAATGTGGAGTTCTATACCGGGGTGGGCACCACTCTGGAAATGCCGGTCATGCTGGCGCCCGTTCCGAATGTCGTCGATTTCTCGGACAAGAAGGTCCTGATCGCCGACGACGTCGCCGATACCGGGAAGACCCTGAAGCTGGTGCGCGATTTCTGTATCGAGCATGTTGCCGAGGTGCGCAGCGCGGTCATCTACGAGAAGTCGCATTCGCTCGTGAAGTGCGAGTACGTGTGGAAGAGGACTGATCGCTGGATCAACTTCCCATGGAGCGTGGACAAACCCGTGGTACGGCGCGGCGGGCAGGTTCTCGACGCGTAGAGCCGGAGGCCGGGGGCACAAGCCCGGCGGCACGGTCATACACGAGCACTCGTACCCGCAAGAGGAAGAGCCCCCGAAGCACTGTGCCGGGGGCTCTTCCTCATGCGGTCGTATGCCGTCAGACCGTGCCCAACTTGATGATCGACAGCAGCGCGATCAGCTGGATCGCGGATGCGCCCAGCGCCTTCGGCCACGGCAGGTCGTGCGACTTGCTCACCATCGAGGTGAAGAGCGCGGCAGAGGCCAGCCAGGTGATCCAGCCGAGGACCTGGACCAGGGAGTGCTCGCCGCCGAGGAAGATCGCGAATATCAGGCGGGGGGCGTCCGTGATCGACATGATCAGCATGGAGAGGCCCACGGTCGGCTGCCAGGAGCCGTCGCCGCCGAGCTGGCGGGCGAGCGTGTGTGTGACCGCGCCCAGGACCAGGCCGCCGATGACGAAGCCGATGCCCGTAATGACGGCGTAGGGGACCGCTGTGGAGATCGTCGCGTGGATCGCGTCGTCCCGGGCCTGGTCGAAGCCGAAGAGGGCGAGCAGGCCGTACACGAACGTGACGATGAGCGCCGGGCCCCAGACCGGGTAGTCGCGCATCTGCCAGAACGTCGGTCCCGGGCGTAGCACGATGCCGGTGAGCAGGTCCTTCCACAGCAGTCGCGGGCCCGCGGGCTGGGCGGGGGCCTGGCCGGCACGGTAGGTGTTGCCGTCGCCGTACGGGTCCTCGCCGATGCTGAACGCTTGGGTGTGGCCGGGGGAGTTGGCATACGGGTCGCCCTGCTGTGGGGACCCGTGGTGGTGGGCCTGCTGGTACGGGTCGCCGAAGTACTCCGGCTCGCCGTGACCGCCGCCGTCGTAGCCGTTGCCGCTGCCGTAGCCGCCGTTGTGTCCGCCGGGTCCGTTGTGTCCGCCGGGCCTGCCGTTGTTGTACGGGGGCGGGGCGCCGTTGCCTCCCGTCGGCGGCCATGGCTGCTGGGCGTACGGCGGTGGTGCTTGTGTGCCGTACGGCTGCTGCCGCGGTTGCTGTTGCGCTTGCTGCGGGGTGCGGTTGTCCCGGCCGCGTCCGATCCTGAATCCAGCCACGTCATCGAACGTACCTGGTCCGCGTGGGCGCGGTGAGAGTGCCCGGGGAACCTGACCGCCATTGCGGCCGAGCTGTGACATCCCCTAGGGGAACCCTGGGGCGGGGCCCCATGCGTATGCGCACGGGAATGCAGAAGCGGCCGGTCCTGCCCCCGAGGCAGGTCCGGCCGCTTCTGTCGCACGACAGCCGAGCTACTTCACCGGCTCCGGCTCCGGTGCGTCCGCCGACTCCGCCTCGCCGACCGGGTCGGCCGGGGTCTTCACGGAGTCCAGCAGCAGCTGCGATACGTCGACCACCTGGACCGACTCCTTCGCCTTGCCGTCGTTCTTCTTGCCGTTGACCGAGTCGGTCAGCATGACCAGGCAGAACGGGCAGGCGGTGGAGACGATGTCCGGGTTGAGGGAGAGGGCTTCGTCGACGCGCTCGTTGTTGATGCGCTTGCCGATCCGCTCCTCCATCCACATCCGGGCACCACCGGCACCGCAGCAGAAGCCGCGCTCCTTGTGGCGGTGCATCTCCTGCTGGCGCAGGCCGGGAACGGAGGACATGATCTCGCGCGGCGGGGTGTAGATCTTGTTGTGACGGCCCAGGTAGCACGGGTCGTGGTACGTGATCAGGCCCTCGACCGGGGTCACCGGGATCAGCTTGCCCTCGTCGATGAGGTGCTGGAGCAGCTGGGTGTGGTGGATGACCTCGTACTCGCCGCCGAGCTGCGGGTACTCGTTCGCGATGGTGTTGAAGCAGTGCGGGCAGGTCGCGACGATCTTCTTCGACGCCTTCGGCTTCTTCGTCGACTCGTCCTCGTCGTCCTCACCGAACGCCATGTTCAGCATCGCGACATTTTCCTGGCCGAGCTGCTGGAACAGCGGTTCGTTGCCCAGGCGGCGGGCCGAGTCACCTGTGCACTTCTCGTCCCCGCCCATGATCGCGAACTTGACGCCTGCGATGTGCAGGAGTTCCGCGAAGGCCTTCGTGGTCTTCTTGGCCCGGTCCTCCAGGGCGCCCGCGCAGCCGACCCAGTACAGGTAGTCGATCTCCGACAGGTCCTCGACGTCCTTGCCGACGACAGGGACGTCGAAGTCGACTTCCTTGGTCCATTCGACGCGCTGCTTCTTGGCGAGCCCCCAGGGGTTGCCCTTCTTCTCCAGGTTCTTGAGCATCGTGCCCGCCTCGGACGGGAACGCGGACTCGATCATCACCTGGTAGCGGCGCATGTCGACGATGTGGTCGATGTGCTCGATGTCGACCGGGCACTGCTCCACGCACGCACCGCAGGTGGTGCAGGACCACAGCACGTCCGGGTCGATGACGCCGTTCTCCTCGGCCGTGCCGATCAGGGGGCGCTCGGCCTCCGCGAGAGCCGCGGCCGGGACGTCCTTCAGCTGTTCCTCGGACGCCTTCTCATTGCCCTCCATGTCCTTGCCGCCACCGGCGAGCAGGTACGGAGCCTTGGCGTGCGCGTGGTCGCGCAGGGACATGATCAGGAGCTTCGGGGAGAGCGGCTTGCCCGTGTTCCAGGCGGGGCACTGCGACTGGCAGCGACCGCACTCCGTGCAGGTGGAGAAGTCGAGGATGCCCTTCCAGGAGAACTGCTCGACCTGGGAGACGCCGAAGATGTCGTCCTCGCCCGGGTCCTCGAAGTCGATCTCCTTGCCGCCCGACGTCATCGGCTGCAGCGCGCCGAGCGCGACCGCGCCGTCCGCGTTCCGCTTGAACCAGATGTTCGGGAAGCCGAGGAAGCGGTGCCAGGCGACACCCATGTTGGTGTTCAGCGAGACCATGATCATCCAGATCATCGAGACGCCGATCTTGATCATCGCGGTGAAGTAGATGAGGTTCTGCAGCGTGTCGAGCGAGAGGCCCTTGAACGCGAGAACCAGGGGGTACGAGATGAAGTAAGCGGCCTCGTAGCCATCGACGTGGTGGATCGCGCCCTCAAGACCGCGCAGGGTCAGGATCGCCAGTCCGATGACGAGGATGACGTACTCGACGAAGTACGCCTGCCAGGCCTTGGAGCCCGCGAAGCGGGACTTGCGGCCGGCCCGGGAGGGCAGGTTCAGCAGCCGGATGGCGATCAGCACGACGACGCCGACCGTCGTCATCAGACCGATGAACTCGGTGAACATCTCGAACGGCGGCCAGTCGCCGATGACGGGCAGGACCCAGTCGGCCTTGAAGAGCTGTCCGTACGCCTGGAGCAGCGTCGGCGGCAGCGTCAGGAAGCCGATGGCGACGAACCAGTGCGCGAAGCCGACGATCCCCCACCGGTTCATCCGGGTGTGGCCGAGGAACTCCTTGACCAGGGTGATCGTGCGCTGCTTCGGGTTGTCGGTGCGGCTGCCCGCCGGGACCGGCTGTCCGAGCTTGACGAACCGGTAGATCTGTGCGACGGCTCGGGCGATGAGCGCAACGCCGACCACAGTCAGCACCAGCGAAACGATGATCGCGGCGAGTTGCATTTGGGGGCTCCTCGGGCCTGCGAGGGTGGGTTCCAGCGTCTACAAGCGAATACTGGCGATTACTAAGCAGTAACTTAATCAGTCTGTGCTGACACTATCCACTTATTCCGCCGCGCTGTAGCCGGACCGGCGGTGATCTGTGTCGCTCAGGTGTGCCTCGCCGCGTCGGATGAGTCCGCGGATCGCCCTGCGCAGCGGTGTGTGTACGGCTCTCGCCAGGATGGCCAGGTCAAGTCCTACCCAGTGGTGCTCGGCGTAGTGCTGGTCGAGCAGGGCGGGCTCGTCCCACGGCATCACAGAACGGGAGCGTACCTGCGCCAGGCCGGTGAGGCCCGGTTTCAGTTCCTGCCGCCAGTGTCTCGCGGTGGTGGCGGCGAAGGTTTTGGGGGTATCGGAATCGGCCCCGGGGGCCCAGGCGCGCTCGTCGTCCGGCGCCAGGGGCACCGGGCCGACCAGGGAGAGGTCTCCCCGTACGACGTGCGGCAGCCGGGAGAGCAGATCCAGCCGCAGTCGCCGGGTGCGCAGTGAGCGCAGTACGAAGAGGCGGCCGCCCAGGCCGATCCGGGGTGAGCGGGTCAGTACGCCGCCGGGTTTCCGCTGCGCCGCGAGGGCGAGGGCGCCCGCGGCGAGCAGGGGGGCGGCAATGATCAGCAGGACCGAGCCGAGGGTCAGGTCCAGTACGCGCTTGGCCGACGGCCACGCCCGCCTCGATTCCCGCAGCCACTCCCATGTCCGCTCCTGCGACTGCGCCCGCATGCGGACCGGCATGCGGACCGGCGTGCGGACCGGCGTGCGGACCGGCGTGCGGACCGGCCTCCGCCTCGGCCTCTGCCCCTGCCTTGGTCTCAGCCTCTGCCTCTGCGTCTGCATCGTTCGCACCTGCCTGGGGGTCGGGCGGATCGAGTGCCGGTTTTGCGCGGCTCACGGCATTTTGTTACAGAACGATCCCATGGCGCGATGATGGGGGCGGGCTGTGTGGCCCGCGAGGCGGGTGGGTGTCGCCCTCGAACTACCTGTGCGCGCGAGGTGTATACGCACGATAGTTGAGTCTTGGCGACTCAAGTCTGTTGACGTTGAGGCGGGTGTCATGCATCCTTGAGCCAGTTGCACTCAAGTAGTCCAAGCTGGAGGAATTGAAATGGCACGTGCGGTCGGCATCGACCTGGGCACGACTAACTCCGTCGTCAGCGTTCTCGAAGGCGGCGAGCCCACCGTCATCACCAACGCAGAGGGCGCCAGGACCACGCCGTCCGTCGTCGCCTTCGCGAAGAACGGCGAGGTGCTGGTCGGCGAGGTCGCCAAGCGCCAGGCAGTGACCAACGTCGACAGGACCATCCGCTCCGTCAAGCGCCACATGGGCACTGACTGGAAGATCGACCTGGACGGCAAGAGCTTCAACCCGCAGCAGATGAGCGCCTTCATCCTGCAGAAGCTGAAGCGGGACGCCGAGGCCTACCTGGGCGAGAAGGTGACCGACGCGGTCATCACCGTCCCCGCGTACTTCAACGACTCCGAGCGTCAGGCGACGAAGGAGGCCGGCGAGATCGCGGGCCTGAACGTCCTGCGTATCGTCAACGAGCCGACGGCCGCCGCGCTGGCGTACGGGCTCGACAAGGACGACCAGACCATCCTCGTCTTCGACCTCGGTGGCGGCACCTTCGACGTATCGCTGCTGGAGATCGGCGACGGCGTCGTCGAGGTGAAGGCCACAAACGGCGACAACCACCTCGGTGGTGACGACTGGGACCAGCGCGTCGTGGAATACCTGGTGAAGCAGTTCGCCAACGGTCACGGCGTGGACCTGTCCAAGGACAAGATGGCTCTCCAGCGTCTGCGCGAGGCCGCGGAGAAGGCGAAGATCGAGCTCTCGTCCTCGACCGAGACCACGATCAACCTGCCGTACATCACGGCGTCCGCCGAGGGCCCGCTGCACCTGGACGAGAAGCTCACGCGTTCGCAGTTCCAGCAGCTGACCGCCGACCTCCTGGAGCGCTGCAAGACGCCGTTCCACAACGTCGTCAAGGACGCGGGCATCCAGCTCTCCGAGATCGACCACGTCGTTCTCGTCGGTGGCTCCACCCGTATGCCGGCCGTCGCCGAGCTCGTCAAGGAGCTGACCGGTGGCCAGGAGGCCAACAAGGGTGTGAACCCGGACGAGGTCGTCGCCATCGGCGCCTCGCTCCAGGCCGGTGTCCTCAAGGGCGAGGTCAAGGACGTCCTGCTGCTCGATGTCACCCCGCTGTCCCTCGGTATCGAGACCAAGGGCGGCATCATGACGAAGCTCATCGAGCGCAACACCACGATCCCGACCAAGCGCTCCGAGATCTTCACGACGGCCGAGGACAACCAGCCGTCCGTGCAGATCCAGGTCTACCAGGGCGAGCGCGAGATCGCGGCGTACAACAAGAAGCTCGGAATGTTCGAGCTGACCGGCCTGCCGCCGGCCCCGCGTGGCGTCCCGCAGATCGAGGTCGCGTTCGACATCGACGCGAACGGCATCATGCACGTCGCCGCCAAGGACCTCGGCACCGGCAAGGAGCAGAAGATGACCGTCACCGGCGGCTCCTCGCTGCCGAAGGACGAGGTCAACCGGATGCGTGAGGAGGCCGAGCAGTACGCGGAGGAGGACCACCGCCGTCGCGAGGCCGCCGAGTCCCGCAACCAGGGCGAGCAGCTCGTCTACCAGACCGAGAAGTTCCTCAAGGACAACGAGGACAAGGTCCCCGGTGAGGTGAAGACGGAGGTGGAGACCGCGCTCACCGAGCTGAAGGAGAAGCTCAAGGGCGACGACACCGCCGAGATCCGTACCGCCACCGAGAAGGTCGCGGCCGTCTCCCAGAAGCTGGGCCAGGCGATGTACGCCAATGCCCAGGCCGAGGGCGGCCCGCAGGGTGACCCGCAGTCGGGCGCCCAGCAGGCCAAGGCTGACGACGACGTCGTCGACGCCGAGATCGTGGACGACGAGAAGGACGCGAAGGGAGGTGCGGCGTGACCGAGGAGACTCCGGGCTTCGAGGAGAAGCCCGACGTCCCCTCCGGCGCCACCCCTGACGGAGCTGAGCCGAAGGACGCCGCTTCCTCTTCCAAGGAGGAGGAGTCCGCGGCCGGGGACGCAGCACAGACAGCCGGTCTGACGGCCCAGCTGGACCAGGTCCGTACCGCGCTCAACGAGCGGACGGGCGACCTCCAGCGGCTCCAGGCCGAGTACCAGAACTATCGTCGCCGCGTCGAGCGGGACCGGGCCACGGTCAAGGAGATCGCAGTCGCGGGTCTCCTGGCCGAGATACTGCCCGTGCTCGACGACGTAGGCCGGGCCCGTGAGCACGGCGAGCTCGTGGGCGGGTTCAAGTCGGTGGCCGAATCGCTGGAGACGGTCGTCGCCAAGCTGGGCCTGCAGCAGTTCGGCAAGGAGGGCGAGCCCTTCGACCCGACGATCCACGAAGCCCTGATGCACTCGTACGCGCCGGATGTCACCGAGACGACCTGCGTGGCGATCCTGCAGCCGGGGTATCGGATCGGCGAGCGCACCATCCGCCCCGCACGGGTGGCGGTGGCCGAACCCCAGCCGGGTGCGGCAGCCAAGGAAGAGAAGGCAACCGACGAGGAGAGCGGTGGCACCGAGGAGGTCTGACATCCCGTCTGACCACCTCGCCCACCGCCCGGCCATGCGACCGGCCGACGGGCCGGTCGCATGGCCGATCGTCCGGAAGGAGGGACGTCGATGAGCACGAAGGACTTCGTCGAGAAGGACTACTACAAGGTCCTCGGCGTCCCCAAGGACGCCACCGACGCCGAGATCAAGAAGGCGTACCGGAAGCTCGCCCGCGAGTTCCACCCGGACGCCAACAAGGGCGATGACAAGGCGGAGGAGCGCTTCAAGGAGATCTCCGAGGCGAACGACATCCTCGGCGACAGCAAGAAGCGCAAGGAGTACGACGAGGCGCGCGCCCTCTTCGGCAACGGCGGCTTCAGGGCCGGACCCCCAGGCGCCGGAGGCAACTTCAACTTCGACCTGGGCGACCTCTTCGGAGGCACCCAGGGCGGGGGCGCGGGCGGCGGTTTCGGCGGCGGCGGTCTGGGCGATGTCTTCGGCGGCCTGTTCAACCGGGGCGGCACGGGGACGCGGGTGCAGCCGCGCCGCGGCCAGGACATCGAGTCCGAGGTGACGCTCAGCTTCATCGAGGCGGTCGAGGGGGCCACGGTCCCGTTGCGGATGTCCAGCCAGGCGCCCTGCAAGGCGTGTTCCGGCACCGGTGACAAGAACGGCACCCCCAGGGTCTGCCCGACCTGTCTCGGCACCGGCCAGGTGTCGCGCGGCACCGGCGGCGGCTTCTCGCTCACCGACCCCTGCGTGGACTGCAAGGGCCGGGGCCTCATCGCCCAGGACCCCTGCGACGTCTGCAAGGGCAGCGGCCGGGCGAAGTCCTCCCGGACCATGCAGGTCAGGATCCCGGCGGGCGTCTCGGACAGCCAGCGAATCCGGCTGCGCGGCAAGGGCGGCCCGGGCGAGCGCGGTGGTCCGGCCGGCGATCTGTACGTCGTGGTCCATGTCGACGCCCACCCGGTCTTCGGCCGCAAGGGCGACAACCTCACGATCACCGTGCCCGTCGACTTCACGGAGGCGGCGCTCGGCGGCGAGGTGAAGGTACCCACGCTCGGTGGTCCGCCGGTCACCCTGAAACTGCCGGCCGGCACACCAAACGGGCGTACGATGCGCGCCCGCGGCAAGGGCGCCGTACGCAAGGACGGCACCCGGGGCGACCTGCTGGTCACTGTCGAGGTGACGGTGCCCAGGGACCTCAGCACCGAGGCCAGGGACGCGCTGGAGGCCTACCGGAAGGCGACCGCGGGCCACGACCCGCGGGCGGAGCTGTTCCAGGCTGCGAAGGGAGCTTGAGGTGGACGGCCGACGACGCAATCCGTACGAACTGACCGATGAATCACCGGTGTACGTGATCTCGATCGCGGCCCAGCTCTCGGGCCTGCACCCGCAGACACTACGCCAGTACGACCGCCTCGGCCTGGTCTCGCCCGACCGCACGGCAGGGCGCGGCAGGCGCTACTCGGCCCGTGACATCGAGCTGCTGCGCACCGTGCAGCAGCTGTCGCAGGACGAGGGCATCAACCTCGCCGGCATCAAGCGCATCATCGAGCTGGAGAACCAGGTCGCGGCCCTCCAGCAGCGCGTCGCCGAACTCTCGTCGGCCGTGGACGGCGCGGCGGCGGCGATGCAGCAGCGCGAGGCCCAGGTGCATGCCTCGTACCGGCGCGATCTGGTGCCGTACCAGGATGTGCAGCAGACCAGCGCGTTGGTGGTCTGGCGGCCGAAGCGGCCGAAGGGCTGAGCGGGTTCGTACCCGCACGACGGGCGAGGCCCGCCACCCGATCCTCACCGGGTGGCGGGCCTCGTCCGTCGTGCCCGGTGACGTACTTTCCAATGCCGGGAGCCCGCTCGCTATCGTGCACCAGGCCGTTAATTCGGCGTCTTGTCGAGGATTCCTGATTGGGCGATGCGGTAGCCGAGTTGGGCGCGACTGTTGCTTCCGAGAGTGGCGGACAACTTGGCGACATGAGCGCGGCAGGTGCGGACATTCATGCCGAGGCGTCGGGCGATCGCCTCGTCGACGTATCCCTCGATGAGGAGTTTGGCTATGGACCGCTGGATGCCGGTGATGCCGTCATCGGGAGGGGTGTACGGAGCCTCTTCGGTGAGAGGGGTCGCCAGTTGCCAGAATTGGTTGAATACGGATACCAGATACTCCACGAGGCCGGGGTGGCGCAGCTCCAGCGCCACCTGCCGGTCACGGCGTGCGGGTATGACGGCCACGGAGCGATCGAAGATGATCATGCGGTCGATGAGCTCTTCCAGCGTCCGGACCTCAACGTGCCCCGAGTGCAGCCGCTCCAGGTAGGCGAATACGCCGGGGCCGTGACGGACTGTGTGCTGGTAGAGGGTGCGCAGCCGTACGCCGCGGCTGATCGGTCCCTCCACGCGCTCCAGCGACTGGGTGAGGACATCCAGATTGCGGACGCCGCCCGGCTGGATGGTGAGTATCTCTTCGGTGCATTGGGCGGTCGCGGTGTCCAGCGTCGTATTGATGGTCCGCAGCCCTTCCAGAACGGTGATCGCATGTGTAGTCACCGAGGGTTGGGCGCTGATGGCCATGAATGGTTCGAATGCGTCAGTCAATTCGACGGTGATCCGGCGGCGGTCCCGGATCTCTTGCTCTAAGGGGTGCAGGCGCTGCGCGAGCACGGATGAGGGCGGAACCGGGCGGAGCCATTTGGCATCGTCCGGGTCCGGGTGCAGCAGAGCGAATTCCAATAGGCAGGGAGCTGCTTCGACCTCCGCGCGGCCGATACGCCCGGCGCCCAGAGCGGCGGCGTACAGCCGTGCACCCTCGTCGCACAGTTCGGTGATGGGGTGAGGATGCGTAGGTTTCGTACTTGTTGTGAGCAAATCTCCACCCCCCAGGGTCCTGAACGTACAGGAACATGATGCATCGCTCCTGTGGCTTCGACGTGCTGGGTTGCGACATCGTCTTGGGGGAGCCGGGGGAGAGGACCTACCAAGTGAGGACGAAGCCAACCATGTACAAGAGATTGCTTCGCTCGGTTCTTGCCGTCGCCTTCGCTGCCGCAGCATTCTCCGTAGCGGTTCAGGGGGATGTCTCGTGGGACAGTCCAGGGAATGACGCGCGGAGCAGCGTGGCGGGCGGATCCGAAGCCGGCGACGTGTCCTGGGACAGTCAGCCGGCCGGCGTGGCCGCAAACGCATGACCATCCCGCCGGACGACCGGACCTTCCGGCGGGAGATGGCCACGGCCTACCGATCAGGCTGGCATTTCATCGATCTGGTCACGGCCGTTCCCCGCTGTGGCGACTCGCTGATGGTCACTCTGTTCGGCGACCCCATCGTTGTCGCACGTGAAGAAGACGACGAAGTACGTGCCTACCGTTGCCTCCGTAAGCCGCGGGGAGCGCCGCAGCCCGTTCGCTGCGCGATTCGGTACGACATGATTTTCGTGAACCTCGACCGGCGGGACCACCAGCTGTTCGAGCCAGAGACTATTTCCGTCACCCCCCGCAGTGCCTGAGCGATCCCCCGTCGTTACACGTCGCTCAGTCACTCCCCCACACAACGGCGCCATCGTGACCTGAACACGATGGCGCCGTTGTGCTGCCCGGCGACGCCTCCCGCACGAGGGGCAGCCCGCTCCCTGTCGTGGGGGAGGCCGTAGGTCCGCGGCTTCCCTCACGCCCTGCCGAGCGCCCGGTCCAGGGCGATCTCGATGACGACGCGGCCCGGGTTGGGCGCCGGCGTGCGTTCGTAGCGTTCCGCGTAGCGGCTTACCGCGTCGCTGATCACGTCGGCCTCCGTGCGCACTGTGGCGCGGCCCTCCAATGTTGCCCAGCGGCCCCGGTCGACCTGGCAGACCGCGACCCTGGCGCCGTCCGGGCCCGCGGCCAGGATGTTGGCGACCTTCCGGCTGTTCTTGTCGGTGATGATGCGGGCGAGCCCGGCATCGGGGTCGTACGTCACGCCCACCGGCACCACGTGCGGCGTGCCGTCGGGGCGGGGGGTGGTCAGGGTGCACAGGTGGTACTCGCGCCAGAACGCGAGGTACTCGGGGCTGGGATTCGTCACGTCGGCTGCCATGGGGACAGCGTAGGCAGCCGGCACCAGCGCCCCGCCCCTGCGGTGGCGGACGTCCACTCCGGCCGGTTCACTCGGAACGGTCGGAACAGGAGAGGTGGAGCCCAGGGGTCGGTCCTGTCCGGCACGGGTTGAGTGGAATAGACTCAACTTTGTGCACGTTGACCTAGTCAGTGTCGTGGAGAGACCAGTCACCGCAAGGAGGAGAAGCGCACGTGGACGCCGAGCTGACCAACAAGAGCCGGGACGCCATCAACGCGGCCACCAACAGGGCCGTGAAGGACGGGCACCCTGATCTGACCCCCGGGCATCTGCTGCTCGCGCTGCTCGCGGGCGAGGAGAACGAGAACATCATCGATCTGCTCGCCGCCGTCGAGGCCGACCAGATCGCCGTTCGCGCCGAGACGGAGCGGCTCCTGGGTGCGGAGCCCAGCGTCACCGGGTCGACCGTCGCGCCGCCGCAGCCCAACCGTGAGCTGCTCGCCGTCATCGCGGACGCCGCGCAGCGCGCGAAGGAGCTCGGCGACGACTACATCTCCACCGAACACCTGCTGATCGGTATCGCCGCCGAGGGCGGCCGCGCCGGTGAGATCCTGAGCGGGCAGGGGGCCAGTGCGAAGAGGCTGCTGGACGCATTCGAGAAGAGCAGGGGAGGGCGCCGGGTGACCACACCCGACCCGGAAGGCCAGTACAAGGCCCTGGAGAAGTTCGGTACGGACTTCACGGCCGCCGCCAGGGAAGGCAAGCTCGACCCCGTCATCGGGCGTGACCAGGAGATCCGGCGTGTCGTCCAGGTGCTCTCGCGGCGCACGAAGAACAACCCGGTGCTCATCGGTGAGCCCGGCGTCGGCAAGACGGCCGTCGTCGAAGGGCTCGCCCAGCGCATCGTCAAGGGCGACGTCCCCGAGTCCCTGAAGAACAAGCGGCTCGTCTCGCTCGACCTCGGCGCGATGGTCGCGGGTGCCAAGTACCGCGGCGAGTTCGAGGAACGGCTGAAGACCGTCCTCTCCGAGATCAAGGAGAGCGACGGGCAGATCATCACCTTCATCGACGAGCTGCACACCGTCGTCGGCGCGGGCGCCGGCGGCGACTCCGCCATGGACGCGGGCAACATGCTCAAGCCGATGCTGGCGCGCGGCGAGCTCCGCATGGTCGGCGCGACGACGCTCGACGAGTACCGCGAGCGGATCGAGAAGGACCCCGCCCTGGAGCGCCGCTTCCAGCAGGTGCTGGTGGCGGAGCCGAGCGTCGAGGACACCATCGCGATCCTGCGTGGTCTCAAGGGCCGTTACGAGGCTCATCACAAGGTCTCCATCGCGGACTCGGCGCTGGTGGCCGCCGCGTCCCTGTCCGACCGCTACATCACCTCCCGCTTCCTCCCCGACAAGGCCATCGACCTGGTCGACGAGGCGGCGTCCCGGCTGCGCATGGAGATCGACTCCTCGCCCGTCGAGATCGACGAACTCCAGCGCGCCGTCGACCGTCTCCACATGGAGGAGCTGGCCCTCAAGAACGAGACCGACCCCGGCTCCAAGCAGCGCCTGGAGAAGCTCCGCCGTGACCTCGCCGACAAGGAGGAGGAGCTGCGCGGTCTCAACGCCCGCTGGCAGAAGGAGAAGCAGGGCCTCAACCGCGTCGGTGAACTGAAGGAACGCCTCGACGAACTGCACGGCCAGGCCGAACGCGCCCAGCGTGACGGCGACTTCGACACCGCCTCCAAGCTGCTGTACGGGGAGATCCCCAGCCTGGAGCGGGAGTTGGCGGAGGCGTCCGAGGCCGAGCAGGAGGCCGCCAAGGACACGATGGTCAAGGAGGAGGTCGGCCCGGACGACATCGCCGACGTCGTCGGCTCCTGGACCGGTATCCCGGCCGGGCGCCTACTGGAGGGCGAGACTCAGAAGCTGCTGCGCATGGAGGACGAGATCGGCAAGCGTCTCATCGGGCAGACCGAGGCCGTGCGGGCGGTGTCGGACGCGGTACGCCGCACCCGCGCCGGAATCGCCGACCCCGACCGGCCCACCGGATCGTTCCTCTTTCTCGGCCCGACCGGTGTCGGCAAGACGGAGCTCGCGAAGGCCCTCGCCGACTTCCTGTTCGACGACGAGCGGGCCATGGTCCGCATCGACATGAGCGAGTACAGCGAGAAGCACAGCGTGGCGCGCCTCGTCGGTGCCCCGCCCGGCTACGTCGGCTACGAGGAGGGCGGCCAGCTCACGGAGGCGGTCCGCCGCCGTCCGTACAGCGTCGTCCTGCTGGACGAGGTCGAGAAGGCCCACCCCGAGGTCTTCGACATCCTGCTCCAGGTCCTCGACGACGGCCGGCTCACCGACGGACAGGGCCGGACGGTGGATTTCCGCAACACCATCCTGATCCTGACCTCCAACCTCGGCAGCCAGTTCCTGATGGACCCGCTGACCGAGCCCGAGGTGAAGAAGGAGCAGGTCCTGGAGGTCGTACGGGCTTCGTTCAAGCCGGAGTTCCTCAACCGGCTCGACGACCTGGTGGTCTTCTCCGCACTGTCCGGCGACGAGCTCTCGCACATCGCGAAGCTCCAGATCGACCGGCTCGCGGGACGTCTGGCCGACCGCAGGCTCACCCTCGATGTCACCCCGGCCGCCCTGGCCTGGCTGGCCGAGGAGGGCAACGACCCGGCATACGGAGCACGGCCGCTGCGCCGCCTCATCCAGACGGCGATCGGCGACCGGCTCGCGAAGGAGATCCTCGCGGGCGAGGTCAAGGACGGGGACATCGTCCGGGTGGACCGGGTCGGGGACGACCTGCTCGTCGGCCCCGCGGAGTGACCACCCGGCCGGGCGTCGTCACCACCTCGGCCCCGGGTCGTCACCATCCCGTGCGGAGGCCCCGGCGGGCCCGGTCGGTACCGGCTGCGTGTCAGCTTGTGGCGGATCGGGCCTGTCAGGGCTTGCCATCCCCCGCCTGCCATGGGAGAGGATGGCGGCAACCGCACGAAGGGAAAATCACGGTGAGCATCGATCCGTCCTCGATTCCGAATTTCGGGGGCCAGCCCGAACCGCAGGCCGCAGGACCGGAGGGCCCCGTCGTCCCTGACCAGGACCTCGTCAAGCAGCTCCTCGATCAGATGGAGCTGAAGTACGTCGTCGACGACGAGGGCGACCTCGCGGCGCCGTGGGAGGACTTCCGTACGTACTTCATGTTCCGAGGCGAGGACGAGCAGCAGGTCTTCTCGGTCCGTACGTTCTACGACCGCCCGCACGCCGTGGACCAGCGCCCGGTCCTCCTCGACGCGATCGACGACTGGAACCGCCGCACCCTGTGGCCCAAGGTCTACACGCACACCCACGAGCCCGAGGAGGGCTCCGGGGAGACCGGGGCCTCGGTCCGTCTGATCGGTGAGGCGCAGATGCTCATCGGTACGGGGGTCAGCCTGGAGCACTTCGTCTCGTCGACGGTCAGCTGGGTGCGCGCCTCGATCGAGTTCGACAAGTGGCTGCAGGAGCGTCTGGGCCTGACGCCGACCGAGGAGAAGACGGACGGCACGGAGCAGGCCGCTCCGGACGCCTGAGAGGTCACCCGACAGCCTCTGAGCCCCGCACGGCAGTGACAGCCCGGCCCGGGGCGGCGGTCTTTATGACCGTCGCCCCGGGCCGGGTTCTTTTCGTGGCGGGGCGGCCTGCGGGCTACAGCCGCTTGAGAGGCTGTCGGGTGACGTGGCGGCGGTGAGCCATGCACGAGCCGTCCCTGTCCGTTTCGGTGAGGGGACTTCACTCCGGTTCCGGTGATGGGCTGTTGCAGCCATAGGGGCCCGGTCGCAGGCCTGATCAGGGCGTCGGCCGTCACTTTCGTCACTGTTCCGCAACAGGCATGAACCGCCCCGCCGGGTGACCCGTACAGCCCGGTGTGCGCGGCTCAGCGACCGCGGCGACCCGAAACGAGAGAAGGAACCGACATGGCCGGCGGCAACATCCATATCAGCCCGGAAGAGATGCGGGAGGCGTCGACCTGGCTGCAGCACCAGAAGGAACTGATGCAGCAGAGCCTTCACGAGGCCAACACCAAGATGGACGAGATGGTCGAGGCGGCCTACGCGACGCCGGGCTCCGAGACCAAGTTCCGTCCGTTCTGGGAGGAGTACAAGAACGGCACCGATAAGGCGATCGAGGGCCTGCAGGGCGTCAGCGAGTTCATCAAGCAGGTCGCCGACGCGTTCGTCGACACCGACGACCAGACGTCCGGCTCCATCGGCTGACGTGCCCTTGTGTCCGGTCCCGCCCTTCTGTGGCGGGACCGGACGGCGGCCGGATAGGAGGAACCGATGACCCGCATCAGCGTCCCCCTTGAGGACCTGAACGAGACGGTCAAGTCGCTTGAGGACATCGGGCAGCGGATCAACAACACCGCGCGGCTCAGCGACGTCGGATCGAAGGACGATGTGGGCGATTCGACGCTCGCCGAGTCCCTCGCCGACTTCGACCACGCATGGGGCAAGGGCCACGAGAAGGTGCAGGACAACGTGAAGGTCTTCTCCGAGAACACGAAGAAGATCTCCGACGCCTTCACGCAGACGGACGACGAGACCGTCAATGCGCTGGACGAATCCAAGAAGACCTGACGAGAGCCTGCTGGCAGAAGGGACATGCGTCATGACGCATCCGGTCACGGACCGGGCTACGGGGGCGCCCGCGCACTACAAGCTGCGCTACCCCGGCTCCTGGTGGCATCTGGACCTCGACCCGAGCACCCGGGACGCGTCCATCCGCCGCCGTATCGAGCACCAGGCGAAGGGGGTTCCGCAGTTCTCCCGCGAGCGGCTCGACGGCCTGATCCGCGACACCCGCCGGACCGCCCGCGAGGCCTACGCCCGGGGGGCGCTCCAGGCGGCGGGGATGGTCAGGTTCCCCGGCGGGGACGCGATGCTCAGCGCCACGTCAGTTGTGCTGCGGATGCCGGTGCCGGAGGACCAGTCGGCAGATCTGGCCGAGGTGCTGTTCGGGGCGAGCATGCAGGCCGGGGACCCGCAGAGCAGCGGGTACCCGCCGCGCGAGGTGGATCTGCTGGAGCTTCCGGACGTCGGACCGGTCGGGCGGATCGCCTCGATCGAGGACATCGACTACAAGGGCACGCCGGTGCGTACGGCGCTGCTGCACACGCTGTTCCCGATTCCGAACCGCCGGGAATACCTGCTGGTCTCCAGCTCCACGCCCAATGTGGAGCTCAGGGACCAGTTCTTCGAGGTGTTCGACGCCATCGCGGGGACGCTGCGCTTCGTGGAAGTCAAGAGCAAGGGCACGGCTGTGCCGGCCGCACAGAGCCCGCAGGGCACGGACGAGAACGGAAAGTGAGGGCGCGGCAATGGCGCGGCCAGCGGTGTCCGACTGGGAGACGGTCTTCGGGTTCTCGGACGACCCGACGCCGGGCGATGCGGAGATGCTCGCGAAGCTCGCGGGCCAGTACCGGGCCGTCGCTGACGACGCGGAGCAGGCGCTCCCCATCGTCAGCGGCCTGAAGAACAGCCAGCTCGGCGAGGGCAAGGCCATGGAGAAACTCCGGGACAAGCTCGGGGACCTGGCCAATCAGGTGGAGAAGCTGCACAGTTCGTACGACAAGGCGGCCCGCGCGCTGGACACCTACGCCGACCAGCTGGGGGACCATCAGCGCAAGGCCGACAACGCCCTGGTCGACGGACGGGACGCTAAGGAGCGGCTGCAGCGGGCCACCGATGCCGCCGCCGCGGCGGGGTCCGTGATCAGCGGCCTGGACGCGGCGGACCCGCCCCCGCCGGACGACGAGGCGGCCCGGCGCAGTGCGCGGCGGGCCATGGAGGATGCCCGGCACGACCAGTCCGTGGCGCAGGGGGACGCCGACAGCGCCCAGCGGGATCTCGACGCCGCCCGCATGCTCGCCGAGGACGCGCGGGAGCTGCGCGAGACGGACGCCTCGACGGCGGCCCGCGCCCTGGACGAGGCGACGAGCGAGGCGGTCCCGGGCAAGAGCCTGTGGGAGAAGATCAAGGACATCTTCAAGAAGGTGCTCGGCTTCATCAGCGCCGCCCTGGGCATCATCGCCATGCTCATCCCCGGATTGCAGGGCCTGGGGCTCATCCTGACGATCGCCAGTCTGGTCACCGCTGCCATCCCCTTCATCATGAACATCGTCGACAGTATTCAGTCGGGCGAGTGGGATATTCTCGACATGGTCCTCAGCGGCCTGGGGCTGGTGCTCGGCGGTGTCGGCCTGATCAAGATCGCCAAACTGGGCGGGATCGCGAACACCCTCAAGACCGTCACGAACAACCTCAAGACGATCCAGATCAACATCAAGACCGTGGTCCCCGTCATCAAGTCGTTCACCGGGTTCAAGAACCCGGGCGAGCTCGTCGCGAACCTGCTGAAGAACATCCCCGGTGGCGTGTTGAAGACACCAGGCATCGTGAAGCAGCTACCGGGGATCACCAACATCTGGACGAAGACGGCGGGGTGGATCGACCAGAGCTCGAACCTGATCGGAATGGGCGGCTTCGCCTGGGCGATCAACGGCGCCGTCCCCAACGGGACGAAGGGCACGACCATACACGACTCCAGCTACGTGGAGGGATCGACCTGATCCGGGCCGCGTCCCGTCATGTGTGAGGGCTCCCGCCCCGGCCGTCGCCGGGGCGGGAGCCCTCTGCCGTGGAACCTCAGTGCCGGTGTCGTAGTCCCCGCACGGGCGCTCAGCTCCCAGCCGGCGGAAGCACCGTCTCCGGGACCTGGACGGTGCGCAGCACGCCGTCGCCCAGGTGCAGGATCGCCCGCCCCGGGCGGGTCGCGCCCAGGCGGCTGCGGGGCACCTTGACGCCGATCAGTTCGCCGTCGCTCATGTTCTGCGGCTTCAGCAGCAGACCGCACCGGTTGCGGCGGGCCTCGGTGTGCCAGCCGGAGAAGCCGGAGGAGAGCCGGTCGGTCTGCCCGGCGATCACCAGGCCCCGGCCCATCTCGGCGCCGGACTTGGCGATCTGGGTGAGGACGGGCTCGGCCTTCGCCTTCAGCAGCAGGTCGGCGTCGTCCAGGATCACCACGGCCCCCTGCGGCGAGGACGCCAGCGCCTCCTCCAGTGCGGTGGGGTCGATGTCGGACTCATCGAAGACCGCGAGGACCCCGGGCCGTCCGGCGAGTTGGCGCAACTGCGACCTGGCGGGCGCGCCGATGACGACGGGCGTCTGGACCGACAGCAGCGACAGTGCCAGCGTCGCCAGGACGGTGCTGCGGCCGGAGCGGGCGGGTCCGGCGACGAGGAAGGTCGGCGTGATGGCGAAGTCCGGCCCGAACGCGGTGAGTTCGTCGCCGCCGACACCGGACAGGGCCCACCGTGCGGACGGCAGCGGCTGTGGCACGTACCGGGTCGCCTGCTCCCAGGTGAGCCGGTCCGGCAGGGTGTCGACGCGGAATGGCCGGGTGGAGTCCGGCAGTTGGGCCGCCTGCTCGCGGCAGTACTCGGCGATCTGCTGGAGCGCCACGGCCTGCGCCTGGCCTTCCGGGTTGTCCGTGAGGAGCGCGATCTGCACCTCCGCCTTGTCGGCGGCACGGAACGCGCGGCCCGGCGGGATCTCGTCGGGCACGTTGCGCTGGGTGATGCCGATCATCCCGTACTCGGACTTCTCGTTCAGCTTCAGCACGAGCTTGTCCTCGGTGGAGCCGTTGACCCGGCTGGAAAACAGCGCCCGGTCACCGGTCATCACCAGGTGGATGCCGACGCTCGCGCCGTCCCGGAGCAGGGTCAGTACGGAGCTCAGCAGGTTCCCGGAGTCGTACTCGCCGAGCTGCTTGTCGAAGACCTCCCACCGGTCGATGAACAGCAGGATGTGCGGCGGCCGTTCGGCCTCCGGCAGGGCGCGGCGGAGCTCCGGCAGGTCGGCGCTGCCGCGGGCGGCGAGCATCTCCTGGCGCCGGGTCAGCTCCGCGGTCAGCCGGGCGAGCAGCCGGGCCACCCGGTCGGGCTGGGTGCGCTGGGTGATGGCCCCGCAGTGCGGCAGCTTCTCGATGGGCAGCAGCGCGCCGTTGCCGCAGTCGATGCCGTACATGTGCAGCCGGTCCGGGGAATGGGCGGAGGCCAGGGTGCCGGCGATGGTGCGCAGGGTCTGCGACCTGCCCTGGCGGGGCGAGCCGATGATGTGCAGGTGCCCGAGCGTCGCCGGGTCGATCACCAGGGGCAGCCGGGCCTGTTGTGCGGGCAGGTCCACCACGCCGTACGCGACGGGCGCGAGGTCGTAGTCCGAGGGCGGGGGTGCCGGCAGTTCGCCGGTGACCAGGACCTCGGGCAGCGGCGGGAGCCAGGGGCTGTGCTGCGCGGGGATGCCCATCTCCCGGTCCGCTTCGCGGATCGCCGTGACGAGCCCAGTGAGGTCGGTCTCCACCTCGGCGGGTACGGCCGCGCCACGGGGCCGTGCCGGGAGCGGCTCGCCGAGCCGTTCCCAGCCGACCGTCACCGCCCAGGGTGCCGGCAGCGAGGTCGCCGCGGCACCGGGCCGACGGCCGCCGACCCGTCCGGACTGGAACGGCACGAGGGAGTTCTGGCCCAGGCGCACATAGGCGCGACCGGGGGTGCTCTGCGAAATCCCGGCGGCCTCGGCGGAGTTGAGGACGTCCTGGCTCTCGCCGGCGTCCGTCACCCGGAGCGCGATGCGCAGGTTGGTGTTGGCGCGGATCTCCGAGGAGACGACGCCGCTGGGGCGCTGCGTCGCCAGGATCAGGTGGATGCCGAGGCTGCGGCCCCGCTGGGCGATGTTGACCAGACCCTTCACGAAGTCCGGCAGGTCGCGCACCATCGAGGCGAACTCGTCGATGACGATGAGCAGCCGAGGCATCGGCGCGCGGCCCGCCGGGTTGCGCTCCAGCAGCTCGACGTAGTCCTCGATGTCCTTGGCGCCGGCCGCGGCGAGGATGTGCTCGCGCCGGGTGAGTTCCGCCGTCAGGGACACCAGGGCCCGCTCGACGAGGTGGGCGTCGAGGTCGGTGACCATGCCGACGGTGTGCGGCAGGTCGACGCAGTCCTTGAACGCGGAGCCGCCCTTGTAGTCGACCAGGACGAACGTCATCGCGTCCGGACGGTTGGCCACCGCGAGCGAGGCGACCAGCGTCTGGAGGAGTTCGGACTTGCCGGAGCCGGTGGTGCCGGCGACCAGCCCGTGCGGGCCGTCGCGCCGCAGGTCCAGGTAGAACGGGCCGTCCAGGGAGACGCCGACGGCCGCCCGGGTCGAGCGGCCCCCGGCCGTCCAGCGCGCCCGGATGGCGGCGGCCTGCGGCGGATCGAGGGCGAGGACGTCGAGCAGCCGCGCGGAGCCGGGAAGCACCGCGGCCTCCTCGTCGGCCCCGCCCGGGTCCCGCAGCGGGCCCATCGCGCGGGCCAGCGAACGGCACCATTCCAGGGACACCGCGTCGGGCCGGATGCCCCCGACGGTGCCCCTCCCGGAGCGTCCCACCCGTACGGTTCCGCCGGGCTCTTCGGCGACGACGGCGTGGCACTCCTCGGGCAGCAGCCGCTCCTCGGCGTCCAGGCAGACCGCGCGGACGCCGACGGCTGGTCCGTCGCGCAGGATCTGCGTCACGCCGGGCAGCGAACGCAGCCTGCGGGCTCCGTCGAGGATGACGAGCACGTCGGGCCCGGCGGGCCGGCTGCGCCGGTCCTTCCGGCCGGCGCGCTCGACGATCAGCGCGGTGAGTTCGGCGACCCGCCGGGCGCAGGTCTCCGTGCCGTAGCCGATGCTGGCCGGGGTGTCGCCGGACTTCTTGCGCACATGCGGCAGCCAGCGCAGCCAGGACCAGCCGTCCCGGCCCTGTTCGCCGGTCGTCAGCAGATGGATCTGGAGGTCACGGGGGCTGTGCAGGACGGCGGCCTGGGCGACCGCCCAGCGCGCCACGGCGCGCGCGGCCGGGCCCTCGCCGGCGATGCCCAGGACGTCGTGCTCCCGCAGCGGAACGGTCACCGGGACGTCGTACGCGGTCCGCGGGTCCTCGCGGCGGTGTTCGTCCTTCGTCGGGTCCTGGAGCACCACGTCGGAGGCCAGATCGGCGGTTCCGATGCGCAGTTCGAGGAAGTCGGCGTCGGAGGTACGGCGTTCCCACAGGCGGCGCCGGGGGCCGACGGCGGTCAGGACGACCTCGGCCGGGTCCGGGAAACCGCGGCGCCGGGCGGTGCGTTCGTCCGCCAGGGCCTGCGCCGCGTCGCCCTCGATGCGTGCCTTCTTCTCCTCGTAGGCGGCGACACTGTCGGAGTGGGTCTGGCGCCCGGTGCGCCGGCTCATCAGATAGTTGCCGAGGATCGCGACCGGGGAGAGCAGCCCGAACAGCAGCATCGACATACGGCCGAAAATCAGCGCCCCGGCCCCCGCCATCACCAGCGGGGCCGCCGCGGTGATCCACGGGAGCGGCCGGGGAGCGGGCGGGGCGGGCGGGGAGGGCAGGGTGAAGCGGGTGGCGCTCTCGGCCGGCCGCAGCCGCGGCGGCCGGTTGTAGTCCCAACCGGTGCCGTCCTCCGACGGCTGCACGGCCGCGTCCGGCTTCTGCGGGAGGGCGAGTTCGAGCAGGCTGTCCTCGACGAGGAGCTGTGCGCCGGGCGGCCAGGCGGTCGCCTCGGTGAGGTCCTCGCGGTCCAGTTGCAGGGTGGCGCCTTCCGGTGCGGAGGCGTCGGGCGCGATACGGCAGCGTCCTTGGGGGCCCACCGCCAGGACGGCGAACGGACGGTCCGGTACGGCGCACAGCACCTGGGCGGTCCCGTCGTGGGCCAGCCCGATCCGGTACTCGCCCATGTCGAGCCGGTGCACGGCGCCCGCGCCGGTCCCGCCGACCGCACGGACCTCCACCAGCCCGTCCGGTTCGGCCGACACGGTGCCCGCAGGGCGGCCCAGGCCCACGATGGCCGCGTGGTGCAGGGGCGCGTCCCGCAGCCGCATATCGGCGGGCAGCAGCCGGTCGCCGGCGTACAGGCCGAGGCCCTCCGGGGGCTGGTGGACGCCTCCCGCCCCGGCCAGCGCCTCCGCGACAGCGCGCACGGGCGTGTCGGGGTCGGCGTCGAGGTGGACGTCGAATGCGTCACCGCCCTCCTCGATCACGGTCAACATCAACGACACGAGAACGTCCTCCAGTCGGCGTGAATGGGGGCATCGGCAGCCGCACTCGTCGGCTCCCATGCCACTGACGGGACCTACGGCGCCCGTCCGCAGATGGTTCACCCGCACCGGTGAACCATCCGCGGACGGGCGCCGTAGTGGTGATCGGGCGCACTGCGCAGTGACTGTGCCGCCTCGTTCTCGACCGCCCCGGCTCCGTCGCCGGCGCGTCCCGACAAGGAGTCAGAAGATGATCTGGTACGTCCTGGCCGTGGTGCTGGGGCTGGCGCTGATCGGGGCGGTGGCCGCGCTGATCGTCACCGAGCGACGCCGTCGCCCGCCGAAGCCCGTCGCCGCCTCGGCGGCCGTTCTGGGCCGGGAGGCGTTGGACGTGGTCAACGCGGGCTTGCGCCGGCTGACGGGCGAGTGCCTGCGCTCCGGCCGGCCGCTGCCCGACCTGTACGCCGTCGCCTACTCCGAGGAGCGGCTCGCACTGCTGCTGGCCGGGGCCGAGGAGGCCGCCCCCACGCCCTGGACCGTCGAGGCGGACGGCGAGCGCTGGACGATCTCGCCCGACGATCTGCACCGCCCCGGCCCGGAGGGCGAACCGGCCCTGCCGTACGCGCTGACGGTGACGGTGGGCCTGGACGGACCCGACCGCGTGCTGGTCGACCTCTCCCGGGCGGCGGGGCCCGTCTCGGTGACGGGGCCGGACGAGGAGGTGCGCAGCCTGGTGCGGGCCGTCGTCACCGAGGCGCTCGCCAGCCCGGTGGGGGCGCTCGCCGAGGTCACCCTGGTGGGATCCCTGGCCGACGGCCGGCTCCTTTCCGGCGACGAGCAGCGGAACTCGCGTCTGCACACCGCGACCACCCTGGAGGAGGCGTTCGCCACGGCGGCGTCGGCGGGCACGGGAGCGCCGGAGCCCGGCTCGACCGACGTCACCCAGATCTTCCGGCTGATCGAGGGCAGCAGCCGGATCGCCGTCCAGGGCGAGGCGCCGCATCTTTTCGTCGTGGACGCCTCGCAACTCCCGCGACGGGAGGGGGCACTGGCCGGTCTGCGGCGCGGGGACGCGCTGCTGGTGGTCGGCGAGGCACCCACGGGGTGGCGCTGGCGTGCCGGTGCGGACGGATCGCTCGACACCGGGCCGCTCGGCCTGGAGATCACCCGGCACGCGGGACGCACGCCTCCGTACGGCTCCCTCCGCACCGCCGTCGCCCCGCGGCCCCGCCCCGAACCCGCCCGCCGCGGAAGGGGTTCGACCATTGCCCTCGTCGCTATCGCCGTGCTTGTCGCCATCGGCGCGGGCGGGTCCGTCTACGCCCTCATGAACGACCAGGGCGCGGCGCCCAAGCCGTCCCCCACCGCCTCGTCGGCCTCTTCCTCATCGGACTCCCCCGTCACCGACGCCGGCCCCTCCGACGACAAGAAGAAGAACAGCGACGGCCCCGTCCCGGCCGGCTACCTCGGCACCTGGTCCGGCTCCATCGACAACCCCTCGGGCCGCTCCACCCGGGAACTCGTCATCCAGCAGGGCACGGTCGGTGAGACCGTCCTCACCCTCACCGCGGATGGTCCGCTCGACAGCGGCGGCTCCTACCACTGTGTCTTCAAGGCTGCCCTGATCGCGAAACCTTCTCCGAGCGGCCCCGTCGAGGTCGGCCCCTCCACGGTCGTCGTCGGCGAACCCATGTCGTCCTGCACTGCGGGCAAGCCCACCACGCTGACCTTGCTCTCGGACGGCACCCTGAGCCGGGAAATCCCGGAAACCGGCGAGAAGCTCACGTACACGAAGGCCGACTGATCAGCCCAGCAGCGCGGACGCCGCGTTCAGCGTGATGCCCCCGAACGGCGCCGGCCTCATCCGCGCCCGACGACCATCGCGCTACACCAACGGCTTGGCCGACATCAGCAGATGCTGGTGGGCGGGGCGCGGAGCCTCGTCCACCGATATCTCCCGGGACGCCTGTCCGGTGACCATCGCACGCTGACCGGGGCCCATGAGCTCGAACCGGACCACGGGTGCGTCGAACGAGGCCAGGGCGTCCATCAGGTAAGACGGGTTGAAGGCGACCGTCAGCTCATCGGTGCCGTCGAGAACGGCAGGCAGACGTTGGGAGGCGACATCGTCCTCGTAACCCGCCTGCAACAGCACCGAGTCACCGGAGAAAGCCAGTTGGAGCGGGCTGCCGCCCTCCGCGACCACGGCGACGCGCTTGACGGCCTCCACCAGCGGCGCCCGGTCCGTCACCGCAGAAACAGCGCCCACCATGGTGAACAGCTTGTCGTGGCGCGGCAGTCGGCCGTCGAGCAGACGCACTGTGGTGCGCATCCCGGCCAGTTCGAAACCGACCGAGCCGCCGTCCAGCGCGAGTTGGACCACTCCGGTCCGGCCGAAGGAGCGGGCGATCTCGGTCAGCCTGCGGGCGGAGACCACGACATCGGCCGAAACGCCGTCCTTCCCGGGCTTCCAGCGGAGCGTGCGCACCGCGAACCGGTAGCGGTCCGTGGCGGCGAGCGTCATCGTGTCGCCGTCGAGCGCCAGCCGGATACCCGTCAGGGTCGGCAGTGTGTCGTCCCGGCCCGCCGCCACCGTCACATGGGCGACCGCCGCGGCAAACTCCTCCGCGTCCACCGCACCGAGCACCTCCGGCAGCGCCGGCAGCGCCGGATAGTCGTCGAACGGCAGCACCGAGAGTCCGAACCGGGCACTGTCACTCGTCAGCGAGAACCGTGAGCCCTCGACCACGCACTCCACCGCGCCCTCGGGCAGCACCCGGCAGACGTCGAGCAGCCGGCGGCCCATGACCAGCACCCTTCCGGCCCGTACGGTCTCCGCCTCCACCTTGATACACGCGGACGCCTCGTAATCGAGGCCCGAGATACACAGCCGCCCGTCGGACGCCTCCAACAGCAGCCCGCCCAGCACAGGAACGGGCGAGCGCGTGGGCAGCACCCGGGCCGCCCAGGCCACGGCGTCGGTCAGTGCGCTGCGCTCAATGCGAAACTCCATGGCGGCGGCCTCTCCCGGTCGTCTCTGATCGTGGGTCGTGATCGTGAGCCGACACTAAGGGCCACCACTGACAACGGGAGCAGGGAAGACGGTCGCGGCCGACGACAGCGGCCACCCCCGTGAGCCGCTGCCGTCGTCCCCGTGCCCCTCCCCCGAGAGGCCCCGCAACCGTTTTCGAACTTTAGGACTTCGGGCACCCGACAGGAAGATTCAGTTCGCACTGCGTGGGCCGCCAGGGGTATCAGACCGCACAGCCAGACCGGTACGCTGCACTCCGGTTTTTTGCAGGGCGCAGGAGCGCGGAAGCGGAGGATGCGTGCACGCGCAGGTACGGGCCGACGACGTACTGCGGATGTACCGGCTGGCCCGATCCGGCGGGTCACAGGCGCTCCTGCGCTGGGTCTCCGGCCGGGCGGGGGGCTGGGCCGGACTGCTCGACCGGGACGGCACCGTACTGCACGGCGTGACCCTGACCCCGGACCCTACGGGCTTCGAGGCCGCAGCGGTGGCCACCGAAGGCGCGAAGGAACTGGCGTCGCTCGAAGCACGCTCCTTCTCGTTCGACAAGGGGCCGCACACCGCGCTGCTGTTCCCGCTGGACGGCCCGCCGAACGTCTCTCCCCCGGTCCTGGCCGTCGTCGCCGCACGCCCGTTGCCGGACGGACTCGTCACGCTTCTCTCCGACGTGGCGATGCCTCTCGCCATGTGCTGGGCCGCGGAGACCGTGGAACGCAAGCGCCGCCGCGTGGACCTGGCGGAGTCCCGCAGCCGGGAAGCGGTGCTGCACCTGCTCATGACCGGCCAGCTGTCCATCGCGCATCAGGTGGCGGGTGCTCTGAAGCCGACGCTGCCCGACCCCGTCCGGGTGTGCGTCGTGGAGTGTTCGGGCGGGCGCCGGGACGAAGTGGCACGGATATGCGCGGAGCTCTCCGGCGGCCGGTCCTGGATCGTGCGGTGTCCGGTGTATGCACGCCATCTGATCCTCGTCGTGCCGGCGGATCCGGACGTGGCCGAACAGCAGCTCGGCCTCCGGGTCGCCGACGTGGTGGACGAGTGTGTCGTGGGGGCGAGCGAGGACGTGCCGCTGTCCGACACGGCGACCGGGTACCGCCAGGCGTTCCACGCCCTGGCCGTGGCCCGCGGACTGCCCTCCCGGCATGCCCGCTTCGGCTCGGCGCCGGAGGCCGCCCTGGTCGTCGGTGCGGCCGGGGCGCAGTGGGCGGATGCGCTGCTGAACCCGTTGCTCACGCATCTGCCGCGACGCAGCCATGACCCGGGCAGCCAGGAGCTCGCGGCGACCCTCTCCTCCTGGCTCGCGTTCTCCTCGCATGCGACCCAGCACCTGAAGATCCACCGGAACACGCTGGCCGCACGGCTCCGGCTGATCGGCGAGCTGCTCGGCCTCGACCTGAACCGGGTCGCCGACCAGGCCGCCCTCGACCTGGCCCTGCGTATCCGCGCCACGCCCACCGTGCCCCGGACGGTCGGCCCGGACGGGGCAACGCCTGCGCCGCCCCACCGGTTGGACGACATCCTGCGCGGCCCGGCCGTCCAGGAATGGGCGGCCCAGCAACTGCGCCCGCTCACCGCGTCCGGCTCTTCCCGGACCGCCGCCGACCCGCGGACAACTCTCCGTACCTGGCTGGACTGCGAGGCCCAACTGGGACCGACGGCCGCCGCCTTGGGCATCTCGGTACCAGGGGCGCGTAAACGCCTCACGCGCCTTGAGCTGATTCTCCAGCGCTCGCTGCTGCAGACGCCGAGTGCTCGTTACGACCTGTGGCTGGCCTTCCGGGCCCTGGATGTCGCAGGAGCGGACGCCGCCCGATGAACCGAACGGGGGGATCCACAGCTGCGGATCCTGGCAGTGGTCGATACGCCCAAGAGGGCCGGGACGCACCGTCCCGGCCCTCTTGGCGCGTTCGCCGCTCCCGCAGAAACTCCTACAGGAAGGAGTTGATCTCGATGGTCTCGGTGCGGCCGGGGCCGACACCGATCGCGGAGATCGGGGCGCCGGACATGTCCTCCAGCGCCTTCACGTACGCCTGCGCGTTCTTCGGCAGATCGGCAAAGGTCTGGGCCTTCGTGATGTCCTCGGACCAGCCCGGCAGCATCTCGTAGACCGGCTTCGCGTGGTGGAAGTCGCTCTGGCTGTACGGAAGCTCCTCGACGCGCTTGCCGTCGATCTCGTACGCGACGCACACCGGGATCTGCTCCCAGCCGGTCAACACGTCCAGCTTGGTGAGGAAGAAGTCGGTGAGACCGTTGACCCGGGTCGCGTACCGCGCGATCACCGCGTCGAACCAGCCACAGCGACGGTCGCGGCCGGTGGTGACACCGCGCTCGCCGCCGATCCGGCGCAGCGCCTCGCCGTCCTCGTCGAACAGCTCCGTCGGGAACGGGCCGGCGCCGACACGGGTGGTGTATGCCTTGAGGATGCCGATGACCCGGCTGATCTTCGTCGGGCCCACGCCGGCACCGGTGCAGGCGCCGCCCGCGGTCGGGTTCGACGAGGTGACGAAGGGGTACGTGCCGTGGTCGACGTCGAGCAGCGTGCCCTGACCGCCCTCGAAGAGGACGACCTTGCCCGCGTCGATGGCGTTGTTCAGAACCAGCGTCGTGTCGGCAACGTACGGCTTGATCTGCTCCGCGTACCCGAGCATCTCCTCGACGATCTTGCCGGGCTCGATGGCGCGGCGGTTGAAGAGCTTGGCGAGGAGTTGGTTCTTCTGCTCCAGGGCCGCCTCGACCTTCTGCTCCAGGATCGACTCGTCGTAGAGGTCCTGGACACGGATGCCCACACGGTTGATCTTGTCGGCGTACGTCGGGCCGATACCCCGGCCGGTCGTGCCGATCTTGCGCTTCCCGAGGAACCGTTCCGTCACCTTGTCGATCGTGACGTTGTACGGGGTGATCAAATGGGCATTACCGCTGATCAGCAGCTTGGAAGTGTCCACGCCGCGTTCGTTCAGCCCACTCAGCTCGGAGAGCAGGACGGCCGGGTCGACGACGACCCCATTTCCGATGACCGGGGTACACCCCGGCGAAAGGATTCCGGAGGGGAGGAGATGAAGTGCGTACTTCTGGTCACCGACGACCACCGTGTGGCCGGCGTTGTTGCCACCTTGGTAGCGCACCACATAGTCCACGGATCCACCGAGGAGGTCGGTGGCCTTCCCCTTGCCCTCGTCACCCCACTGAGCACCGAGCAGCACAAGTGCGGGCACAGGCGTACACCCCTTCCGGGCGGGGCATGTCCAAGGTCAGGGGGCGTACGTAAACGTCGTACATGCCGTACGACGCCGTACGACAAAGCCTGAACCGTCGAACCGGGTGCCCCGGAATAGACGAAGCCCCTGGCGCAATAGCGCAAGGGGCTCTTGCACCAAGATGCTACCCGAGGAAGGACCGAGGTGTCGGCTGCCCAGCCCCCCGGCGACGGTACGCACCAGCTGCTGGTGGTCATCGACCCGGTAGCCCGCCGGACCGACGGCGAGTCCGTCCGTATCGCGAAGGACGTGCTCAGCGCCGGTTCGCACGCCAAGATCTGTCTGCCCGACGGGCCGGAGGAGTTCGCGCGGGCCTTGTCCCGTCGGGGTAGCCGGCGGCTGGTGGTGGTCGGCGACGACCGGGCGCTGCGGCGGGCGGTGGCCCTGCTGCACCGGGAGCGGGAGCCGGCCGAGACCGCGCTCTCGCTGATCCCGGTCGGCGTCGCGGCCGCGCTGGAACTCGCTCGTTCGCTCGGCGTGCCCCTGGGCGCGGTGGCGGCGGCGCGCACCGCGCTGGACGGTGCCGTGCGCAGGCTCGACCTGCTGGTCGACGACAGCGACGGCGTTGTCCTGGGCGCGCTGCACATCCCGGCCTTGAGTGCGCTGCCGGGCGCGGTGGCTGCCCATACGGGGGTCACGGCGGTCTGGGACACCTGCCGAACCCTGGTCCGCACGCTGGTGCGGCCCACCCCGCCTACGGCCCCCGCCGCGCCCCGTACACACCGGCTGCGGGTAGAGGCGGACGGCGTCCTGCTGCACGATCTGGACCGCCCGGTCGAGTCGGTGACAGTTGCCTCGCAGGGCGGCGACGGGGAGGGCCTCGCGGAGGTGGTGATCCGCGCCCCGGCGTCCGAACCGGTGACGGCGGAGGCGAAGGCCGTCACGGTCTCCGGCGCGGACTTCCGCTACCGCGCGGACATTCAGGTCGGCGGCCCGGTCCGGACGAGGACATGGACGGTGCGGGCGGGGGGCTGGGGGCTGATGCTGCCGGTGGCCGGGGGGTCAGGAACTGCTTTCGAATAAGTGTTCATGAGTGTTCTTCAGGTGTCATGAGTGTTGTATGGTCTATCTTGTGTATGAACCTGACGGAATGGGCGCGTGCACAGGGGGTCGCCCCGCGTACTGCGTACCGCTGGTTCCGTGAGGGCACGCTGCCGGTCCCTGCGGAGCGAGTGGGGCCGCGCACGATCCTGGTGAACATCGACGCGAACACTTCACTGTCCGTGACCGGTGGTGTGGGTCTGTACGCCCGTGTCTCCTCCCGTGACCAGGAGGCCGACCTGGAGCGGCAGGCCGCACGCTTGTCGGTATGGGCCGCGAAGGCCGGGCATAGGGTCGTGCGTGTCGAATCCGAGATCGCTTCGGGTATGAACGGTGCCCGTGTCAAGGCCCGTCGCCTGCTGGCCGACCCGGCGGTGACCACCGTAGTGGTGGAGCACAAAGACCGGTTGGGCCGTATGAACGTCGAACTTGTCGAGGCCGCTCTG